>JAFRPB010000103.1 GCA_017429345.1 Clostridia bacterium
GCGTGCGGATTGCGCAGTAGATTTTTTCGTCAGATTGTACAGATTTTTCGCAGGCAACCTGACGGTTGTCAAGAAAAAGCTGTGCAGGATGACGGAACAAAGATCAAGCAAGACGCGCATTCGCATTTGTGCGGTGTTGCCCTATAATTCAAGTCGCGCAGCGACTTCCAACACTCCACTCTTCACTCTTCACACTCCACACTTTTCCCGAAAGCAAAGCCCTCCGACAAGCAGTAATTACAAACAAAAAAGAAAGGTGAACTCAATGAAAGAAAAAATTAACGTCGCCGTCATCGGCTGCGGCAACATCGCGACAAGCGCGCACATCCCCTCCTATATGGCAAGCGAGCATGCCGAGATCAAATATTTCTGCGACATCATCCCCGAGCGGGCGGACGCGGCGGTAAAGAAAAACGGCTGCGGCAAGGCGGTCTATAATTACAAGGAGATCCTCGACGATCCCGACCTCGACGCGGTATCGGTCTGCGTGCACAACAATCTGCACTCGGTGATCTCGATCGACTTTATGAAGGCCGGCAAGGACGTGATCTGCGAGAAGCCCGCCGCGCGCATTCTTTCCGAAGCGCTCGAAATGCAGAAGGTCTCCTATGAGACCGACCGCATCCTTTCCATCGGCGTATGCAACCGTTACAGCGCCGCGGTCAACAAGATCAAGGACCTGATCGACGAGGGCGTTCTGGGCGAGGTCTATCACGTTTACGCCTCCTTCCGCGCCTATCGCTCCATCCCGGGGCTCGGCGGTCCGTTCACCACGCATGCGGAGTCCGGCGGCGGCGCGCTGATCGACTGGGGCGTGCACTATCTCGACCTGATCGAATACGTCTGCGGCGACCCGCAGCCCCTGACCGTCAGCGGCGAGGCGTTCTGCAAGCTCGGCGTCGATCTGCCGAATTACAACTTCACGGGCATGTGGGCGATGCAGGATTACGACGTCAACGGCACCTACGACGTGGACGATTCCGTCACGGGCCTGATCCGCACGACGGGACCCGTTATCACCTTCAACGGCGCGTGGGCGGAAAACATCAACGAGCCGGGCACCTTCATCGACTTTATCGGCACGAAGGGCGGCATCCGCCACGATTACTGCGGCGGCTTCACGCTTTACACCGAGAAAAACGGGATGCTGATGAAAACGAAGCCCGAATTCCGGGGCAACGAGATGCACCGTGAAGAAGTGCTGGATTTCGTCGAGAGCGTACGCAAACATGAACGCAACCGCAACGATATCGCGAACGCGATCCTCACATCGAAGATCATGCAGGCAGTCTACGATTCCTCCGAGGCGCACAGAGAAATCACGCTTTAAACTCATTTTTAACAGAACAGAAAAAGTATTCCGAAAGGAGCGCTTTATCATGGAGATCAAAAAAAGCTTTATCTTTAACAACGACACCGCAAAGCAGTGCCACGCGTCGACGGTCCTCAAACTGCCGAACGGACGGCTGATCGCGGCCTGGTTCGCGGGCACGGCGGAGAAAAACGACGATGTGCGCATCCGCTACGCCGTCTGCGACGGCGACGGCTGGAGCGCGCCGCGCGAGCTGCCCGGTCTTGAGAACGCGCCGCACTGGAACCCCGTTCTGTTTTTAAAGAAAAACGGTACGGTGCGCCTGTTTTTCAAAGAGGGTAAACGGATCGGCTCGTGGGTCACGAAATACGCCGACAGCTTTGACGGCGGCGCAACGTGGACGAAGCCCGATCTTCTCGTGCTCGGCGACGCGACCGGCGGCAGAGGTCCCGTGAAAAACAAATGTCTGCGCGCCTCGGACGGCACTGTGCTCGCGCCTGCCTCCACCGAGAAAAACCGCGACTGGAAGCCGTTCATCGACCTATCATACGACGACGGCGACTCGTGGACAAAGGTGATGATCCCCCGTCCCGACGGGTTCGGGCCGCTCAAGGCCCAGATGATCCAGCCCACGCTCTGGGAGGACGATAAACGCGTCCTTCACTGTCTGATGCGCTCCAAATGCGGCAGGCTCTACTCCTCCGCGTCCTTTGACGGCGGAAAAAGCTGGGAAACCGCGCGCAAAACAGACCTGCCGAACAATAACAGCGGGATCGACTGCGTACGTACGGATGACGGCAGACTCTGGCTCGTCTCAAATCCTACGGATTTCTCCGTGCGTTCGCCGCTGACGCTTTCCGTATCGAAGGATAACGGAATTACCTTTGCTGAAGCCGCAGTCCTTGAAGACGAGCCCGGCGGAGAGTTTTCCTACCCGGCGATCATTGCGGACGGCAATACGCTTTATATTACATACACCTGGAACAGAGAAAAGATCGCGTTCGCCGTTGTGACGCTGTAATAAAAAACGGCAGGGAGGGATCGACGCAATGACGGCAGGGAAGCTGCGCGAAAAGTTAAAAGAGAGCCTTGTCGCCGTGCTGCCGATCATCGCGATCGTCCTTCTTCTGTCGTTCACGGTCGCCCCGACGCCCGCGCATATTCTGCTCGCCTTCCTTGTGGGGGGCGCTCTTTTGACGTTCGGTATGATGCTGTTCAACATCGGCGCGGAAATGGCTATGGAGCCGATGGGCGAAAAACTCGGCGCGCGCCTGACAAAAACCCGGAAGCTGCCGTTGTTTCTGATCCTCGGTCTGCTTCTGGGATTTATGATCACCGTCTCGGAACCCGATCTTCAGGTGCTCGCGAATCAGGTGCAGAGCGTGCCGAATATCGTTCTGATCGCCTCTGTCGCGCTCGGCGTGGGTCTGATGCTCGCAGTCGCGCTGCTCAGGATGCTGTTCGGAATCCCCCTGAAATACATGCTGTTCGGGTTTTACGCGCTGGTGTTTCTGCTTACCGTCTTCGCGCCGAAGGATTTTATCTCGGTCGCCTTTGATTCCGGCGGCGTGACCACGGGGCCGATGACCGTGCCGTTTATCATGGCGTTCGGTATCGGTATCGCGTCGATCCGAAGCGACCGGAACGCGGCGGACGACTCGTTCGGCCTGATCGCGCTGTGCTCTGTCGGGCCGATCATTTCTGTTCTGGCGCTCGGCATGATCTATCGGCCGGAGAACGCCGCCTACTCCCCCACGCTTCTGCCCGACGCGACGCTGTCCGTTGAAATGGCTCGCCTGTTCACCGGCGCGCTGCCCGAATACGTCAAAGAGATGGCGCTTGCGCTTCTGCCGATCGCGATATTCTTCGCGCTGTTCCAGATCTTTACGCTGAAGCTCGAAAAAAAGACGCTGATCCGTATTGCGGTCGGCGTCGCGTATACTTACATCGGTCTTGTGCTGTTTCTGACCGGAGTGAACATCGGCTTCATGCCTGCCGGCTCGTATCTCGGGCAGGTAATCGCGGGGCTCCGTTTTAAATGGATCCTTGTACCGATCGCGATGCTGATCGGTTATTTCATCGTGCGCGCCGAACCAGCGGTTTATGTTCTGATGCGGCAGGTGGAAGATCTGACCGACGGCGCAATCGGCGGCAAGAGTCTGCGGATCGCTTTATCCGCAGGCGTGTGCGTATCGCTCGGGCTTGCGATGACGCGGGTACTTACCGGGATTTCTGTTTTATGGATCCTTGCACCCTGCTACGCCGCCGCGATCGCTCTCTCGTTTTTTACGCCGCGGATCTTTACTGCGATCGCTTTTGACTCCGGCGGCGTCGCCTCAGGACCGATGACGGCGACGTTTCTGCTGCCATTTTCCGTCGGCGCGTGCGCGGCGCTCGGCGGTAACGTGGTTACGGACGCGTTCGGCGTGGTCGCAATGGTCGCAATGACGCCGCTGCTCACCATTCAGATCCTCGGTATTATCTATCAATACAAGACAAAGCCTGCCGCGATTCGGGAAGAAGTCTCAGGAGACGATCTTGATATTTACGAAATCATTGAGCTTTAAGGGGGTCGACGGGATATGGGCGCGCTGTATTTTATGATCACCGTCGCAGAACGCGTGCGGCTGACGAAGTTTATTACACTATATAAAAAAAATCATATTGCGGTCAATTTCGTATCGCTCGGCTACGGCACGGCAACAAACGACGTGCTCGACCTGCTCGGACTTGACGAAAAAGAAAAAGCCGTATGCTTCTCCGTCGTCACGAAGGAAGTCTGGAAAAAAACGAAAACGGGTCTTCTCGACGAGCTGTATATCGGCTCGCCGGGCACGGGCGTGGCGTTTACGGTGCCGATGAGCAGTATCGGCGGCAGGAAAGAGCTCGGCTTTCTGACGCAGGGACAAAATTTCGAGCAGGGAGAGGAAAGCGTTATGCAGAAAACCGATTTGGAGCTGATCGTCGCGGTTTGCAACCAGGGATATAACGAGAACGTCATGGACGCCGCGAGAGCCGCCGGCGCTGCGGGCGGCACGGTGCTGCACGCCCGCGGCACGGGTATGGAGAGCGCGGAGAAGTTTCTGGGGATCTCTCTGGCCGCCGAAAAGGATATGATCATGATCGTCACAAAAACCGAAAAAAAGAACGAGATCATGCGGGCGATCATGGAAAAAGCCGGAATGAGCTCCAAGGCGAAAAGCATCGTCTTCTCACTGCCCGTTGCGGATACCGCAGGGCTGCGGTTCCGCGACGCGGAACCCGAAGCCGACGACCCAGA
>JAFRPB010000104.1 GCA_017429345.1 Clostridia bacterium
AGAGTGAAGAGTGGAGTGTCGGAAATCGCTGCGCGATTTGATTTTTAGATAGTTGTTGGTTGCCGGGTGCTGAGGTCAGAGCGGAGTTGACGCGTGAAGAAAACAGCCCGGGGGACTGTTTTCAGCGGCAACCTGTGCGGCTGTGCCGCACAGGCCCGGTCGGGCACACTGTCAGCGCAACACGCAAAACGATCTCGCGATTTCACGATTTCATGATTTCATGATCTCACGATTGCCTGCAGCCGACAGTCAGCAGCCAGCACCCAGCACCCAGCACCCAGAAGCCAGAAGCCAGAAGCCGGCAGCCGGCAGCCGACTCACGCTCTCACGATATCCCGACTATACCACATTCCCGATGCATTTTCAACCTCGCAAAAAAAATAAGGCGGTGTGAGGCAAAAAAAAGCAAAACGGGGTGATTTGCTCTTGATTGTAGGCAGAATATAATGTATAATATATCATTATTTAATTATGGAGTGTCGTCGATGAAAGAGTATAAGCAGCTGCATTTCACCGGTGAGCGCGCGCTGTTCGCGCAGAAGGATCTGTATGTCGAAGACTGCATCTTCGAGGACGGCGAATCCCCCCTCAAGCACAGCGAGGACGTCAGACTGTTCGGCAGTATGTTCCGCTGGAAATATCCGCTCTGGTACGCGAAAAACGTGCTTGCGGAAAAATGCACCTGGTTCGACACCGCCCGGGCCGGGGTGTGGTATACCGAGCATATGACGGTGGATACCGCACTGATCGCCGCGCCGAAGAATTTCCGCCGCTGCAGGGATCTTACGCTGAAAAACGTCTCGTTTGCCGACGCGAAGGAGACGCTCTGGAGCTGCGAGGGCGTTCGTCTCCGGGACGTGACCGTCAAGGGCGATTATTTCGCGATGAACAGCAGCGATATCGACGCGGACGGGCTGACGCTCGAGGGCAATTATTCCTTTGACGGCGTGAAAAACGTCACCGTGCGAGGCGCCCGTATGCTCACAAAGGACGCGTTCTGGAACAGCGAGAACGTCGCGGTGTATGATTCGTTCATCAGCGGCGAATATCTCGGCTGGAACTCGAAGAACCTCACCTTCGTGAACTGCGTGATCGAGTCGCTGCAGGGCATGTGCTATATCGATAATCTGAAAATGGTCAACTGCAAGCTTCTGAATACGACGCTCGCGTTCGAATATTCCGACGCGGACGCCGAGATCACGACCGCGGTCGAAAGCGTGCTGAACCCGAAGAGCGGTACGATCCGCGCCGAGCGCATCGGGGAGCTGATTATTGAAAAAGACCGGATCGACCCGTCGAAGACCGTGATCGTCTGTTCCGATATCGAAAAACGCTCCGACCGCCCGGAATGGCTGAGGGAAAGAGAATGAATTACGATTTCGATATGCCCGTCGACCGCCGGGGAACGGATTCCCTGAAATGGGACGTGGGCGAAAACGAGCTGCCCATGTGGGTCGCGGATATGGATTTCACGACCGCGCCAGAGATTCTTGCGGCGCTGCAGAAACGGCTCGACCACGGCGTGTTCGGCTATTCCGACGTGTCCGACGCGTGGTACGACGCCTATATCGGCTGGTGGAAACGCCGCCACGGCTTTGAAATGAAGCGCGAAGAGCTGATCTTCTGCACCGGCGCGGTGCCGGCGATCTCTTCCGTGGTGCGCAGGCTCACGACGCCGAACGAGAACGTCGCGCTGCTCACGCCCATATATAATATTTTCTTCAACAGCATCATAAATAACGGCGCGCGGGCGCTCGAATGCCCGCTGAAAAACGGCGGGGGAGAGTATTGCGTCGATTTCGCGGCGCTCGAAGCGGCGTTCTCCGATCCGCAGACGACGCTGATGATCCTCTGCAATCCGCAGAACCCGGTCGGCAAGATATGGGATCGGGATATGCTTGCCGAGATCGGCAGGCTCGCGAAGAAGTATCATGTATATGTGATCTCGGACGAGCTGCACTGCGACCTGACGGAACCGGGGAAGGAATATATTCCGTTCCTCTCCGTCTCGGAAGACTGCCGTGCGGTCGGCGTCGCCTGCCTGTCGCCCTCGAAGGCGTTCAACCTCGCGGGGATGCAGAGCGCCGCGGTGTGCGTACCCGATCCGTTCCTGCGGCATAAGGTTTGGCGGGGCCTGAATACCGACGAGGTCGCCGAGCCCAACGCCTTCGCCGTGCCCGCCGCGGTCGCGGCGTTCACGCAGGGGGAGCCCTGGCTCGACGCGCTGCGGGAATATATTTCGGCAAACAGAAAAACCGCGGAGGAGTTTATCGGGCGCGAATTGCCGACGCTCCGCGTCACGCCGCAGGACGCGACCTATCTTCTCTGGATCGACGCGTCGAGTATCAGTCCCGACGGCGAAGCCCTCGCCGCGCGCATCAGAGAAAAAACCGGCCTTTACCTGATCGGCGGCGAAGAATACGGCAAAGCGGGCAAGGGGTTTCTTCGTATGAATATCGCCTGCCCGCGCGCGACGCTCCTTGACGGCCTTGCGCGGTTGAAAGCCGCGCTGCGGTAAATTCTGATTGATCGGGGCGTGAACACCCCGATCAATCAGAATTTAGTCCCGAGTTTCGAGGTCTCCGCTGCCCGCTCCGGTCGGTGCTTCTGCGGCAGGCCGCAGAGATCCCCACCGGGGATCCGCACCCCGAGTCCCGAGGCGATTATTTTCAGTCAAGATAATAAATGAAAAAACGTGTTGTTTTCTGCTGCTTCACCAAGACGCACAAGCTTACCTTATGTATCTCGGGACTCGAGACTCGGGACTCGGGACTTTATCGATAAATCAGAATTTTTACTACATAAACATAAATAAAATATAAATTTTTTCCCATTTCCCGAAAAACAGTTGAAAAATGCAAAACACTATTGTATAATGTACAAGGATGTTAACACTTAAAAGGAGGGTTCTTTCATGAAGAACACCGTAATCCGGATCATCAGCGTCGTTATTTCTCTGGCGATGCTGCTGGTTCTTCCCGTCACGGCGAGCGCTGCCGTGTCGTCTTCCCTGAACGTCGTTGAGACTTCGGCGACCACGCTTCCCACCGCGGAAGGCGCGAATCCCGTCATCGTCGTCAACGGCTGGGAGCACAACAACCTTTATGTCAACCCGAATTCCAGAACCGCGGAGCAGGTATTCCCGCCCGATCCCAACGCGATGGTCGTCGTCGCGGAAGCGATCGTCAACTATATCCTGATGGGCGAGAACTACTACGACGAGGTTACGCAGTATATCGGTCAGACGCTGGCGGGATATTTCAAATATATTCCCTGCAACCTTGACGGTACTCCGCAGACCGGCGTCGGCGTCAAAAAGCTCACGCATTCCCTCGCGTTTTATCAGAAGGATGAAGCGCTCGTCAAAGAGATGGCGGGCGATCTGGGCCTGATCTGCGCGGCAGAGGCGGGTTTTGACAGAGTTTATGTCTTCTCCTATGACTGGCGCTGCTCCCCGATGGATCTTGCCAGCGAGTTCAACGATTTCGTGCACGAGGTCGTAATGAAAGAGACCGGCGCGAGCAAGGTCAACATCCTTGCAGAGGGCATGGGCGCGAACGTGACCAGCGCGTTCATGAATAAATATGAAAAGCCCCGCGGCTTCTCTGAGATCGACAACTATGTTCTTGTCAACTCCGCCGCGCAGGGTATGTCCATTATCGGCGCGCTCTATACCGGCAATATCGATGTCGACCCCAACGGCGTGATCCGCTGGGTCAACGACCGCGCGGACAATATCCCCGTGGCGTTCGGCGCGTGGCTGTCCAACTACATCCTCAACAAAGAGGAAGAGATCAACTACATGGTCACCACCATCGATACCTATCTCATCCACGAGCTGCCGCAGCTTTACGATCAGTATCTCAGAGAGATGCTCTGCTACAACGCGGGTCTGTGGGGCCTGATCCCCTGGACCGAGGACGACGAGTTCTATGAGCTCGCCAAGAAGATGATGTATATCGACGGCAAGGGCAACCGCCTGCATATGAACGGCGCTCTCGAGCAGAAGATCGACGCCTATCATGAGGTGCAGCGTACCGCCGGCGGCGTTCTTCAGGAAATGCAGAAGGAAGGCGTCAAGGTCGCGATCGTTTCCGGCTACAACATGCAGATCCCGCCCTTCTATAACGGTCTGAACGACAACAAGGGTTCGTCCGAAACGTCGGACGGCGTCATCGATACCAAGTATTCGTCCTTCGGCGCGACCTGCGCTTATCTGAACGACGACTGGGTCGGCAAATATCTGATCGAGCAGCGCATCGACGACGGTCACAAACATACCAACGAGGAGACCGACGACGTGCATAAAATCTCCGTCGACGCTTCCACCTGCGTGCTGCCCGAGAATACATGGCTGATCAAGGGTCTTAAAAACGATTATATCCATTCGGACAAGCTGGACGCGCATTATTTCATCTCTTGGCTGATCTTTGCGGATGAGCAGAGAGACGTTCGTCAGAACGGATACTATCCGCAGTTCATGATGTACGATCGGTTCAACGACGCGCTTTACGGCGTTCGCAGAAACGACGGCGACCGCTTTAAGCTGACGGGCGACATCAACCTTGACGGCGTGGTCGATTCCACCGACGCGCGTCTTACCCTTCGCGCCGCTGCGAAGCTTGTCAGGCTGACAGGCGCACGCGCCGTGAATGCGGACGTGGACGGCGACGGCAAGATCACCGCTACCGACGCAAGATGGCTTCTGCGCGCCGCAGCGCAGGTGGTCAGCACAAGCGATTTCCCCGCAAATCAAAAAAAGAATTAACCGTTCCGTGATCTATACCGCCGGGCGATTTCCGTCCGGCGGTATCGTTGCATATTTCGGAAGAAATAATATAATAATTATTCATCTTTTTACCCGAATATCTTGACAAAACGGGCGGAAAGATGTATTATTATGCGTAATATACTGTATATAAAAAGAGGGGAATTGTTATGGATCATCTTCTTAAGCTCGCAGATCTTTCCGGCGCGGAAATCCTTGATATTCTCGACACCGCCGACCGCTTGAAATATCAGAAAAAAAACGGCGTCGAGCACCATTATCTCAAGGGCAAAGCCCTCGGCATGATCTTCCGCAAATCATCCACGAGAACGAGAGTCAGCTTTGAGGTCGGTATGTACGATCTCGGGGGGACGGCTCTTTTTTTAAGCTCGCAGGATCTGCAGATCGGCAGAGGCGAGCCCGTGCAGGATACGGCGCGGGTGCTCTCGCGCTATCTTGACGGCATCATGATCCGCACCTACGATCAGGAAGAGGTGGAGTCTCTGGCAGAGTACGGCTCGATCCCGATCATCAACGGCCTGACCGACTACTGTCATCCCTGCCAGGTGCTGGCGGACCTGATGACGATCCGCGAATTCCGCGGTGATCTCGCGGGGCAGAAGATGTGCTATATCGGCGACGGCAACAATATGGCGAATTCGCTGATCGCGGGCGGTATCCGCACCGGCATGAAGGTCGCGGTCGCCTGCCCGAAGGATTATTCCCCCGACGCGGAGCTGATGAAGTGGGCGTCGGAGAACGGCGATTTTACCTGCACAGAGAATATCCTCGAGGCTGCCGCGAACGCGGACGTGCTGTTTACCGACGTGTGGGCTTCCATGGGGCAGGAGAGCGAGGCGGAGGCGCGCAAGAAGGTCTTCAGGGGCTATCAGATCAACGACGCGGTCATCGCCGCAGCGAAGCCGGGCGTGATGGTGCAGCACTGCCTGCCCGCGCACCGAGAGGAGGAGATCACCGAGAAGGTCTTCGAGGCGCACGCCCGGGAGATCTTTGAGGAGGCAGAGAACCGCCTGCATGCGCAGAAGGCGGTCATGGTGAAGCTGATGGGATGATGAAGTCCCGAGTCCCGAGATACGAGATTCGAGAAACGAGATTCGAGATTCGAGATAAGAGATGAGAGATAAGAGATGAGAGATAAGAACGACGATTTAAGCTGACACATTCTCTTATATCATCAAGTCGCGCAGCGACTTCCGTCATTATCCATTATCCATTATCCATTATCCATTGTCCATTGTCCATTATCCATTATCCATTATCCATTATCCATTGTCCATTGAATGAACAGGGCGGAGGTCAAAATGAAAAAAGGTTATCTGGTATTATCCGACGGGACCGTTTACGAGGGGTTCCGGTTCGGCGCGGATACGGACGCGCTCGGCGAGCTGGTGTTCACCACCGGCATGGGCGGCTATCTCGAGACGCTGACCGACCCGAGCTTTTACGGGCAGATTGTGATGCACACGTTCCCGCTGATCGGCAACTACGGCGTGATCGAAGAGGATTTTGAGGGCGAGTGCGTCGTCAAAGGTTACGTTGTGCGGGAAAAATGCGATTATCCCTCCAATTTCCGCTGCGAGTACGAGCTGGAAAAGTTTTTGAAGGACCGCGGCGTTCCCGGGCTCTGTGGCATTGATACCCGCGCAGTGACGAAGCATATCCGCGAAGCGGGCGTCATGAACGCGGTGATCTGCGACGAGATCCCCGCGGACCTGACGTTCGTCAAAGAATACGTGATCAAAAACGCCGTGCAGAGCGTCACGTCGAAAGCGCGCGCGGTATATCCCGCGAACGGCGAAAAGAAATTCTCCGTCACACTGATCGATTACGGCTCGAAGCACAATATCATCCGAGAGCTGCAGAAGCGCGGCTGCGAGGTCACGGTCGTGCCCTGCACGACGACGGCGGAGGAAATTCTTGCGGATAATCCCGACGGGATCATGCTCTCGAACGGTCCGGGTGACCCGGCGGAGAATCCGTTTGAGATCGAACAGCTCAGGAAACTGCTCGGCAAGCGCCCGATGTTCGGCATCTGCCTCGGGCATCAGATCCTCGGTCTTGCCGCGGGCGGCGGCTCGGTCAAGATGAAATTCGGTCACCGCGGCGAGAATCAGCCCGTCAAAGAGGTGAACGGCACGAAGACCTATATCACCTGTCAGAACCACGGCTACGCCTTCGTCGCCGACGGTGTTTCCTGCGGGCACGTGAGTTTTATCAACGCCAACGACGGCACCTGCGAGGGCATGGAATACCCGGAGCACCGCGCGTTCACCGTGCAGTTCCACCCGGAGGCCTGCGCGGGACCCAAAGATACGGAATTCCTGTTTGACAGATTTATCGAAAATATGGGAGGGAAAAACAATGCCTAAAGACCTTTCCATCAAAAAGACCCTCGTGATCGGCTCCGGTCCCATCGTGATCGGGCAGGCGGCGGAATTCGACTACGCCGGCGCGCAGGCGTGCCGGGTGCTCAAAAAGGCGGGCGTGAACGTGGTGCTCGTCAACTCGAACCCCGCGACGATCATGACGGATAAGGCGCTGGCGGACGAGATCTATCTTGAGCCGCTGACCGCCGAAACGGTCAAACGCATCATCCGCAAGGAAAAACCCGACAGCCTGCTCGCCGGTCTCGGCGGCCAGACGGGGCTGACCATCGCGATGCAGCTCTCGCGCGAGGGCTTTCTTGAAAAGCATCACTGCCGTCTTCTCGGCACCGACGCAAAGGCGATCGACAAGGCGGAAGACCGCAAGATGTTCAAGGATACGATGGAATCCATCGGGCAGCCGTGCATCCCGTCCGAGATCACCCATACCGTCGACGGCGCGCTTGAGATCGCCGAAAAGATCGGCTATCCCGTCATCGTGCGCCCGGCGTTCACGCTCGGCGGCACGGGCGGCGGCGTAGCGTACAGCGAAGCGGAGCTCAAAACGATCGCCCGCACCGGCATCGATATGTCCCCGATCAACGAGATCCTGGTCGAAAAGTATATCTTCGGCTGGAAGGAGATCGAGTTCGAGGCCATGCGCGACGCCGCGGGCAATGTGATCGCGGTCTGCAGCATGGAGAACGTCGACCCTGTCGGCGTGCACACCGGCGATTCGATCGTCGTTGCCCCGGCGCTGACGCTCTCGGATAAAGAGTACCAGATGCTGCGCACCGCGTCGCTCGATATCGTGACCGCGCTCGGCATCGTCGGCGGCTGCAACTGCCAGTTCGCGCTGGATCCCGATTCTATGGATTACGCGGTCATCGAGGTCAACCCCCGCGTGTCCCGTTCCTCGGCGCTTGCGAGCAAGGCGACCGGCTACCCGATCGCGAAGGTCACCGCGCAGCTCGCGCTGGGCTACACCCTCGACGAGATCAAGAACGATATCACCAAAAAAACCTGCGCCTGCTTCGAGCCCACCATCGACTACGTCGTGGTGAAAATGCCGAAGTGGCCCTTTGATAAATTCATCGGATCCAACCGCTCCCTCGGCACGCAGATGAAGGCGACCGGCGAGGTCATGTCCATCGGCACGAGCTTCGAGGCGGCGATCATGAAAGCCGTGCGCGGCGCGGAGATCGGCATGACCACGCTGAACCGAGCGCCTGCGGATGACAGGGATGTGCGCGAACGCCTGCGCGAAATGAACGACATCCGCCTGTTTACGATCTTTGAGGCAATCAAGGCGGGCGTGAGCATCGACGAGATCTTCGATATCACCCGCATCGATCGCTGGTTCCTCGCGAAACTGAAACACCTCGCTGATTACGAGGCGAAGATCGGCGGCCAAGGCGCGATCTCGGGTGAAGACTATCTTGAGGGCAAAAAGCTCGGCTATCTCGATGCGTCCCTCAGACAGATCTCCGGCGCGAAGGAGATCCCGCACAGAAGCGCCGTTTATAAGATGGTCGATACCTGCGGCGCGGAATTCGACGCCGAAACGCCCTATTTCTATTCGACCTACGACGACGAGTGCGAGGCGCGCCAATTTATCGAAGGCAGAACAAAGAAGCGCATCATCGTGATCGGCTCCGGCCCGATCCGCATCGGGCAGGGCATCGAGTTCGACTATTCCTCCGTACACTGCGTGTGGACGCTGCAGGAGGATGGGTATGAGGTCATCATCGTCAACAACAACCCCGAGACCGTCTCCACCGACTACGACACCTCGGACAGGCTGTATTTCGAGCCCCTGACGCCCGAGGACGTGATGAATATCATCGAGGTCGAGAAGCCCGAGGGCGTGGTCGTCGCCTTCGGCGGACAGACCGCGATCAAGCTGACGAAATTCCTCGACGAGAGCGGCATTAAAATCTTCGGCACCTCCGCGAAGAGCATCGACGTTGCGGAGGACCGCGAAAAGTTCGATAAACTGCTTGAAAAATTCGGCATCAAGCGCCCGAAGGGCATGGGCGTGCTGACGATGGACGAAGCGCTCGCGGCGGCGGAGGAGCTGGGCTACCCGGTGCTGCTGCGCCCCTCATACGTGATCGGCGGGCAGAACATGGTCATCGCGCACGAGCGCGACGACGTCGTGAACTATATGAACATCATTCTCTCGGG
>JAFRPB010000105.1 GCA_017429345.1 Clostridia bacterium
CGGCACGCACCTTGCTTGCATCTTTTCCGTCATATCGCCCAAAAATCCCTTGAAAGGCGACAGCCTTCCTGCGGTCTTTTTGAACAATCTGACGAAAAATCTGACGGCGCAATCTGCGCACCGGAATTAATCAGCGCTTACCTAACAACTATCTATAATCAAGTCGCGCAGCGACTTCCTTACTTCCTCCTTCCTCCCTCCTCCCTCCTCCTTTTTTACAAAAATCAAATCGCGCAGCGATTTCCGATACTTCACTCTTCACTCTCCACACTACACACTTTTTTCACCCCCCAGGAGACTACAATGAAAACCTATCTCGTCGGTATCGATTTCGGCACGCTCTCGGCGCGGGGCGTGCTCGCAGACGCGTCGGACGGGCGTGTCGCCGCCTCGGCGGTGTGCGAATACGCCCACGGCGTCATGGAAAAAGCGCTGCCGGACGGCACTCATCTCCCCGCCGAATATGTACTGCAGCATCCCGCGGACTACCTTGACGCGCTGCGGGCGGTGACGTCCGTACTCGCCAAGCGCACGGCGGACGGCGAGATCGCAGGGCTCGGGATCGATTTCACCTGCACGACCTCGCTGCCGCTCGATTCCGCGCTGCGTCCGCTCTGCGAAACGGAAAAATACGAAAAAACGCCCGACGCGTACGCGAAGCTGTGGAGGCACGCCGCCGCGGCGCAGGGGAGATTTGTCACCGAAACGGCATCCGCGCACGGACTCGCCTGGCTGCGGAACGTGGGCGGCGAGGTCTGCGGCGAATGGGCGTTGCCGAAGCTCCTCGAACTGAAACAGAACGCCCCGGCGCTGTTCGACGAGACGGAATACTATATGGAAGCGGGCGACTGGCTCGTCTCGCTCCTCTGCGGCGAGCCCGTGCGCTCGCTGAGCTACGCGGGATATAAGAATTTTTATCGCGAGGGCTTCCCCGACGAAACGTTTTTCGCGGCGGTCGACCCGGCGTTCGAACATATCATTCAGCGGCAATTCCGCGGGAAGACCGTCGCCGTGGGCGAAAAGGCGGGCCTGCTCTCCCCCGCCGCGGCGGAAAAGCTCGGTCTGCCCGCAGGGATCGCGATCACGGCGGGTCTGACGGACGCGCATCAGGGCGCGGTCGGCGCGGGAGCGTACCGCGACGGAGATCTGCTCTGCGCGCTCGGCACTTCCGCCTGCTTTATTCTGCAGAGCGAAACGGATCTGCCTGTCACGGGGATCTCGTCGCAGATGCGCGGCGGGATCTTTGAGAATCTGACGTCTTACGAATCCACCTCTTCGATGGGCGACATGCTCGCGTGGTTCCTTGACGAACTCTGCCCCGCGAAATATTTCGACGAGGCGAAAAAAAGAAATATGAATATCCACGCGCTTCTGACGGAAAAAGCGGCGGCGCTCGGGGCGGATCATCCGGCGTTTTTCATTCCGTGGCTCGGCGGCAGCCGGTGTCTTCTGCGCAACAGCGACCTTTCGGGCAGCTTTCACGGGCTGCGCTTCGGGACCGACGCGCCGGCGCTCTACCGCGCGATCCTCGAGGGGATCGCCTTTGAGTCCCGCGAGATCTTCGACAACTATACATCGCAGGGCCTGACGGTCGGACGCGTGATCGCCGCGGGCGGCATTTCAAAAAAGAACGCGCTGATGATGCAGATCCTCGCGGACGTTCTCGGCAGGGAGATCGAAGTCTGCGCCTCGGACGAGGCCGCCGCCCTCGGCTCCGCAATCACCGCCGCCGCTGCTGCGGACGTTTATGCCGATATCACAGCCGCCTGCGCGCACATGGCGGCGGGAACGGAGCGCACCTTCCGCCCCGGCAAAGACCGGGAGATCTATGAAAAGAAGTTCGGGGAATACAATAAGATCAGAATTTACAGTGTGAAGAGTGGAGAGTGAAGTTTCGGACGGGGTAAACCCCGTACCCCATTTTAAATAAAAGAAATATGACTCTGTTCCTTTTATTTTTACTCAAAAAACATTTTTTCAGCATATATAATCAAGTCGCGAAGCGACTTCCTTCGCTTCACTCTTCACTCTGCACACTCCACACTTTTGCCGAAGGGAAAACCTCGAAAATCAAAATTTTCAAATACCCCTTGCGCACGGCGCACGGATATGCTATACTTATTATGAATTAAAGCGCAAAGGAGTAAATATCATGGCAGAAAACATGCTGACCGCTTTCCGCGTGTTCATCAACGTCTTTATCAATCTGGCGAGCATTATCGCGCAGATCAGCCCCCGCGACGAGATGTATAAGTATTTCGCGCATCCCGAGTCGATGTTCCTGCACGGCAAGATCATCCGCGGCGACGACGGTGAATGATGCAACTGAGCTCTGGATCATCCGGCACTGTCAGTCCTACGGGAACGTCCGTCTGCCGAATGAGCCGGAGCACCTGCGTGACGACTATCCGCTGACCCCGAAAGGGCTGCGGCAGGCCGTCGCGCTTGCTTCCCGCTTTGAGAAAGGCGACGTCGACGCGATCTACGCGAGCACCCTGCAGCGCACGGTGCAGACGATCTATCCCACCGCGGTGAAGCTTGATATGCGCATCAAGCTCGTTGCGGAGCTGATGGAATTCACCACGAAGATCCCGATGACCGACCCGGAACCGATCGCCCGTGATTACCCGCGGGCTTTTTTCCGTGATCTCGACGGGATCGATATCGCGAACGAGACCGAAGAAGACGCGGTCCGCCGCGCGGATAAGATCTATACCGAGATCCTTGCGGAAAACGAGGGGGCAAGGCGCATCGTGATCGTGACGCACGGCGGCTTCATCGGGTACCTCGTGCGCCGCGCGCTCGGCCTTTCGCTGCCGGAGCCTTTTTATTGGGAGCTCGAGAACGGCGGGATCACGGCGATCGAGCTGCGCCGAAACGATCGGCCGATGCTGCTGTTTTCCAACGACCGCGGGCATCTGCGGCCGGATCTGCTTTGATCGGGGACGCGCGCCGTCCTTTTTTCTTTTTTCGGAGAAATATAAATGAATAAATATTGGGAAAAGCTGCGCGACATTGTGCCGACGCTGCAGAATAAAAAAGTCGTACGCGCGACGAAATACCGCGGCGCGCCGTCGAAAGAGCGCTTCGACTCCGAGCACCCGCTCGCGGACGCGCAGACGTTTTATAAGGAGCCGGGCAGGGATCTTGTCATACTGAACCTGACGGACATGCACTTCGCGGACTTCGATTACCGCTACTGGACGGCGTTCGACGCGGAGAAAACGATGAAGCGCCTCGTGAAGACCGTCAGACCCGACCTGATCACCGTGACCGGGGATATCGTCTGCTCCGACAGCACCGTCGGCGCGATCGCCCGCTTCACGCGGGATATGGACGCGCTCGGCGTGCCGTGGGCGCCGATCTTCGGCAATCACGACGACGAGGGCAACTGCGATTTGAATTACCTTGCGGACGAGATGCTGAAAAGCAGGCTTTGTCTTTTTAAAAAAGGCGATCCCGCCTTCGGCTGCGGGAATTACGTGATCAATATCGCGGAAAAGACCGACGCGGGCGACAGGATCGTCGAATCGCTGATCCTCACAGATTCGCACCACGGCGGCTTCTCGGAAAACCAGACCGTGTTTTTCGAAAAGACTGCTGAGGCCGTGAACGCGCTGACCGGGGGCAAGGCGGAGCTTTCGGTGCTCTGCCACATCCCCACCGCGGAATATGAATATCTTGTTCCTCATTTCATCGATGAGAAAAACGGCGTGTGGGAGGAAGGCTTCGGCGGCGTCGGCGAAAAGCACGAGAGCGTCTGCTGCGGCAGAGACGCAAACGACAACCCCGTCGATCTGGGCGGCTTTTTCGAAGCGGCAAAGCGCGTCAGACTTGCGCACGTGATCTGCGGACATGAGCATCTGAACGACTATTCCGCCGTCTTTGAGGGCGTGCGCCATACCTACACGCTCAAGCTCGGCATGGGCTCCGGCTTCCGCCGCGAATTCAACGGCGGCACGGTCTTCACGGTCGGCAGCGGCGGCATCACTTCCATGGCGCAGCGCTGCGTCCGCCGCGGCAAAGACCGCGACCTGTGGCGGCTGAAATTCTGAACCGGCATTTTTCGGTTTAGAAACAAAACATAATATCGACCGCTCCGTCCGTGCTCCTTGCGCGGCGGGGCGGTTTTTTTCTTTGCTGCGGGGCGCAGCCGGCAAGTAAAATTTATCGTTTATCGATAAATTTATTATTGACAAACGATAAACCGTGTGCTATATTGAGAGCCGTGAGGAGGAATATTTATGCTCAAACGGAAAACCTCGGCAATTATCTCGCTCGTCATCTGCGCCCTGTGCTCGATCGCGCTGGTCGTGATGGCATGCACCTTCCCGGCGTTCGTAAACTGGTTTTATACCGATATCCACGGCCTTGCGCCGGGCGCCGCCGACCTGCAGACGATCCGGGCCCTGCTGATCCCGGCGTTCTATA
Organism: Clostridia bacterium; assembly: GCA_017429345.1. Lineage (GTDB taxonomy): Bacteria > Bacillota > Clostridia > Oscillospirales > Acutalibacteraceae > RGIG2774. The sequence continues at coordinate 4,432 of JAFRPB010000105.1, forward strand.
TCTGCGTGCCGATCGCCGCCGCGGCGCTGTATATGCTGATCGCGTTTCTTCTGAATATCATCAAAGAGCGGGTATTCATCAAACAGAACGTGATCTATCTGCGCCTCATTTCCTGGTGCTGCTACGCCGTGACGCTCGTCACGCTCATCCCGGGCGTGAAATATTTACCGCTGCTGATCATCTCGTGCGCGATGGTCACGGTCGGCACGCTTCTGCGCGTGATGAAGAACATGACCCAGACCGCCGTGGAGCTGCGGGAAGAAAACGACCTGACAATATAAGGAGGGCGCGTTATGATCGTCGTGAATTTAGACGTGATGCTCGCAAAGCGCAAGATGACCGCGGGCGAGCTGTCCGCGCGCATCGGCATCACGCAGGCGAATCTCTCCATATTGCGCTCGGGCAAGGCGAAGGCGATCCGATTCTCCACGCTCGAGGCGATCTGCCGGGAGCTCGAGTGCCAGCCGGGGGATATATTGGAGTATAAAGACTGATTTATCGGGATGATTACTGCGGCGTTCGGCGCACATAGTAGCACGGCAGACCTCTGCCGTTTTGAATGTCGTTGCGGGCGGGCGGCATAGAATGGCGTCCCGTCCCGACGGCATTCAACTTTAAATTTCGTTGACCGAGATCGATTTTTATTGCGTCGTACGTCGCCGGGGTATGCAC
>JAFRPB010000106.1 GCA_017429345.1 Clostridia bacterium
AAATTCTGATTTGTCGCTGCGCGACAAATCAGAATTTACCGCGTAATCCTTGACAATCCGGCGGTTCGTGATATAATTAAAACAGAAATCAAATAAAAAGGTGGTTCATTGTAATGAGAAAAATTTTAGTGTTTTTCATGATCGTTGTTACCGTTCTGGGTAATCTGACCGGTATTAAAACCGTTGACGCGGAGAACATCTGCTTTATCGGGCATCGCGGCGCGTCTTTCCTGTGCCAGGAGAACACGGCGGAATCGTTCCGCAAAGCGGGCGAGCAGGGCTTCGGCGGCGTCGAGACCGACGTGCGCATCACGAAGGACGGCGTGTTCGTGCTCAGCCACGGCGGCTCGATCGAAATGGCGGACGGCACCGAGATGGACATCGCCGATCACACCTATGAGGAGCTGACCGCGCAGCACATCAAAAACAAAAAATCGACGACTGAGCTGGATATCTGCACATTTAAGGAGTATCTGGAGATCTGCAAAGAGTTCGGCATGATCTGCTTCATCGAGCTTAAGGGCGTCTGGCCGGCGGAGAAGATCACCGAGGCGTTTACGCTGGCGGGCGAGGTTTACGACCTGAGCATGTGCGAGCTGCAGAGCTTCGAGTTTGAAAATCTTGTCGCCGCGCATGAGGAGTTCCCCGAGCTGAAGATCATGCTGACCTGCGACACGCACGACGCGCTTGTGGATAAGGCGCTCGAATACGGCTTCGACATCGATATGGAATACAGCGGCCTGACAAAGGAGACCGTGCAGATGTTCCACGACAAGGGGCTCAAGGTCGCCTGCTGGACCGCGAACCTGAACAGCGTCGTGCTCTACTGCGCGAGTCTCGGCGTGGATTTCATCGAGTCGGATATTTATTCCGAAGCGCTGATCCTCAGACTTTCCGACGGTTTCACTTCATGGCTCGACCAAGGTCCGGCCGTGGACGAAGGATAAACGGATCATGTCGAAACTGTATTTCAAATACGGCGCGATGGGTTCGTCCAAATCCGCCCAGGCGCTGATCACGCAGTTTAACTATGAGGAGCAGGGCATGACCGTTCTGCTGCTCAAGCCGGCGATCGATACCCGGGACGGCGTGAATGTCGTGCGCAGCCGCATCGGTCTTCAGCGTGAAGCGTTTGTCGTCGAACCGGACTGCGACATCGCCGTTCTTTACCGCGGCGGCCTGCATTACGACGTGATCATCGCCGACGAGGCGCAGTTCTTTACCCCCGCGCAGATCGACCAGCTGCGCGAGCTCGTGGATGAGGAAGATATCCCCGTGCTCTGCTTCGGCCTGCGGACGGACTTCCTGACGCATTTTTTCCCCGGGTCGCAGCGCCTGATGGAGCTGGCGGATTCGATCACCGAGATCAAAACCGTGTGCGCGTGCGGAAGAAAGGCGACGGTGAACGCCCGTATCGACGGGTCCGGACGCGTCGTGACCGAAGGCGCGCAGGTGCAGCTTGGCGGCAACGACAGCTATATCGCCATGTGCCACCCGTGCTGGATGAAGAGAATAAGAGAGCAGTAAAAACTTGAATTGCCGAGGCGCTTTCAGCGCGAACTCCGAATTCCGGTGGGTATGGGAAGATCGTGCGAAACGGGACAATCATGGTGTTATTTAGGGTAAAAAACAATTAACATTATATCTTCTTGTTACATTTTGAATGTCAATTAACAGATCGGAGCTCGGACATCGGATATCGGTCATCGTAAATCCTGATTTGTCGCTTTGCGAAAAATCAGGATTTACTTGACTATTCCTACAAAAACGGTTAAACTGTCTTTGATTAAACAGCAGGGGGTATTGTTATGAAAAAAATCGGCGGTCTGCTTGCGCTTGTTTTACTGCTGACGCTGTCCGCAGGTTGCGCAGGCGGCAGGGGCGAGACCGTTTCCGTGCAGTCCGTGGCGATGATCTGCGGCGTCGGATCTGCGATGCAGGCGGATCGGTTCGCGGGCGTCATCGAGGCGAAGGGCGAAACAAAGATCAGGCGCGACGCGGATAAGACCGTCGCCGAGATCCGCGTCAGGGCGGGTGATACGGTGTCGAAAGATCAGGTCTTATTCGTCTATGATAAAGAGCAGCTCGAGATCGACCTTGAAAAGGCGCAGCTTGAGCTGGAACAGCTCAAAAACGCCCTTGCGTCCGCGCAGAGTCAGATCGCGCAGCTTGAAAAGGACCGGGCCGCAGCTTCCGCGGACGAAAAGCTTGCCTACTCGTTGGAAATTCAGGAGACGAACGCCGAGGTTACGGAGACGAAATACAATATCTCCGTCAAAGAAAAGGAGATCGAGCGGCTGAAAAACGCCGTCTCAGGGCTTGAGGTGAAAAGTCCCGTGACCGGGCAGGTGCAGAGCGTGAATGAGAACGCCGGAGCCGATGAATACGGCTACGGAGATACGGAGCAGCCCTTTATCGTGATCAGCGAGACCGGCGCGTACCGCGTCAAGGGCTATGTGAACGAGCTGAACCGTTCCGTGATCGCCGAAGGGCTCGCGGTTCTGATCCGCTCCCGCGTCGACGACGCGGTCCTGCGCGGCACGGTTACAAAGGTCGACCTCGACGCTCCGCAGAAAAGCGGCGGCGAGGGCGGATATTACGCGGCGGAATCCGACGACGATACACAGACCTCAAACAAGTATCCGTTTTATGTGGATATTGAGAAAACGGGGGATTTTATTCTCGGTCAGCACGTGTTTATTGAGCCGGATTACGGGCAGCAGGAAGAAACAGACGGGCTGCGTCTGCCCTCCTGTTTCGTTGCCGACGCCGATTCCGCCGCGTATGTCTGGGCGCAGAACGCCGCGGGCAGGCTGGAAAAGCGTACCGTGGAGCTGGGCGAATATGATGAACAGACCGATTCTTATACAGTGACAGACGGGATCTCACCGGAGGATTATATCGCTTTCCCCGATGAGTCGCTGCACGAGGGAATGAACTGCTCACCGTATGACGCCTCAGACGAAGGGGCATTTTACGGTGAAGACGGCGCGTATCAGCAGATCGACGGCGGCGAAGCGTTAGAAGACGGCGTGATGTTCGACGGCGCGTCGGTCGAAAAGGACGGCAGCGGAGCGGACGCCGGAAACGGGATCGTTTTCAACGACGCCGCGGAAAACTTCGTCGGCGGCGATGCGGAGGACTGACCGATGATTCTGGAAATGAGAGACGTCTGCAAGGATTTCCCGATGGGCAAGGGCGTGACGCATGTGCTGAAAAACGTCTCGCTTGATATCGACGAGCGGGAATATCTTGCGATCATGGGGCCGTCGGGCTCCGGCAAAACAACGCTGATGAATCTGATCGGCTGTCTCGATACGCCGACCTCGGGTTCGTATTTCCTCTGCGGAACGGACATTTCTGCCTGCGGCGACAACAAGCTCGCCGATATCCGCAATAAAGAGATCGGTTTTGTGTTTCAGTCCTTTCACTTGCTGCCGAAGCTGAACGCGCTCGACAACGTCGCTCTGCCGCTGCTTTACGGAGGCTTAGGCAAAAAAGAGCGCCGCGAGCGCGCGCGGGAGGCGTTATGCACGGTCGGTCTTGAGGATCGGCTTCTGCACCGTCCCGACCAGCTCTCGGGCGGGCAGTGTCAGCGCGTCGCGATCGCGCGCGCCATCGTGACCGGCCCGAAGCTGCTGCTTGCCGACGAGCCTACCGGCGCGCTGGATTCCGAATCAGGCAAACAGGTGCTGGATCTGTTTTCCGCGCTGCACGAAAAGGGCGCGGCGATCGTCATGATCACCCATGACAGGAGCGTCGCGGCGCGGGCGGAGCATATCAAATATATCTTTGACGGCGTTTTGACCGGGGAGGATCGCCATGCGTAAACAAAAAAGCAGGGGCGGCCGCGTGATCGCGGGCGTATTGGCGGCGGCGCTCGTTCTCGGCGGCGGCGTGGGCGGAGCGCTTATATGGCGGTCCGCCGGACGGGGGCCTGTGAAGGTCTTTGCCGTATCGGACTGCGCGATGACCGACGATTATTTCGGCGGCGGCTCCGAGACCTACGGCGAGGTGCGCGTGGAGGGACTGCAGAAGATCCTGCTGTCCGAAACGCAGACCGTGACCGAAATATTCGTAGAAGAAGGGCAGGAAGTAAAGAAAGGCGATAAAATCTTCGCTTTTGATACGACGCTGTCCGATCTGGATATCAGCAAGGCGGAAATCAACGTGACGCGCCTTGAAACTCAGCGGCAGAGCGCCGAACGGGAGCTGAAAACGATCCGCGGGATGAAGCCGTATACGCCGCCCGAGCCCACCGAGCCGTCCGAGCCGACTGAGCCGGTTTATATTTCGCAGCAGACGCCGAAGCTGCTCTCCGGCGAGGGCACCGAAGAGTCGCCTTATCTTGTGCTGTGGGACGCGGACGACGTCGTTGACGCGTCCGTGATCGAAAAGCTTCTTTCTGCCGTGGGTGATGAGACCGACGCGCTGTCTGACGAAGAGCCGGACGACCCGGAGAGTGAAGCTGAAGAAGATCTGCAGGAAGATCCCGGAACCGAACCGGAAGAAGATCCGCAGGAGGATCCCGGAACGGAGCCGGAAGACGAGCCGCAGGAAGATATTCAAGAGGCGTGGGCGGTGTTGACCGTTCGCGAACAGAACGCGCCGGAAGCGCCGCTCGTCGCTGCCTGGGGTCTGCGTATCTTCCGCGACGGAGAAGAGATATCTTTTTGTTTCTTCATGCCCGACCTGCCCGACGGGGACGGGGAGTACGATGAACCGTATGAGCCCGGGGAGGAGCTTCCCGGCGCGGGCGGGTACAGCGCGGCGGAGCTTGCGAAGATGCGCGCCGAAAAGGAGAAAGAGATCCGGGAGCTGGACGTCAGCATACGCATCGCGGAGCTTGAGGTGCGCCGACTGAAGAAAGAGGCAGAGGAAGGGTTTGTGCGCGCCGAGGTCGACGGTATCGTCAAAGCGCTGCGCGATCCGCTCGAGGCGTATGAAAACGGAGAACCCGCGGCGGAGATCTCCGCGGGCGGCGGTTACTGTATTACCGGAGCCATGAGCGAAATGGAGCTCGGTACGGTGCGCGTCGGGCAGACGGTGCAGGTGACCGCTTATTCCGGAATGGGCGAGAGCGAGACATATGAAGGCAGGATCACGGAGATCTCGGCGATCCCGACCGACGAGAGCGGTTATTACGGAGAGGGCAATACGAACGTATCGAGTTATCCGTTCAAGGTGTTTGTTGATGAAAGCGCCGTGATGAGCGAGGGAGACTGGGCGCAGATCGTCTATACGCCCGCGTCGGAAGACGGAGGCGAGCCGTTTTATCTTCAGAATATGTTCATCCTCTCCGAAAAAGGGCGAAGTTTCGTTTACGTCAAGGGCGCCGACGGGCTGCTCGAGCGCCGCGCGGTGAAGACCGGCGGCGATCTTTGGGGCGAATATACCCGCATTCGTTCGGGGCTCGGCGCGGAGGACCGTATCGCGTTTCCCTATGGCAGCGACGTGTTCGAGGGCGCGAAAACGAAAGATGCGGAGATCGACGAGCTTTATGACGGCGTTGACTTTTATTATTAAAAGGGGGGGGAGAGCCGTGCTTGAAAACATCGCCCTGTCGTTTCAGGGAATCTGGAGCCATAAAATGCGCTCCCTTCTGACGATGCTGGGTATCATTATCGGCATCGCGTCGATCATCAGCATCGTATCCAATATTCAGGGCACCAACGAGCAGATCAAACAGAATCTCGTCGGCGCGGGCAGCAATACGGTCACCGTCAGCCTGACGCAGGAGGACGGCGATTACGATCCGGCCTATTCGGCTCTGCCGCAGGGCGTTTCCGTTATTTCCGAAGAGACGCGCGCTTCTCTTGAACAGATCGAAAACGTCGAAGGCGCAGCGCTTTTCCGGGTGAGAGGATATGCTGAGAACGTGTATTTCCGTAATTCCGCGTTCAGCGGCGCGCTCTACGGCGTCGACCGGTATTATCTCGGCGTGAACGGATATTCCGTCGCCGCGGGCAGGGCGATCCTGCAGAGCGATATCGACGCCTGCCGGAAGATCGTGCTTGTGGATGACGTCGCCGGCGGCAAACTGTTTCAGGGCGAGAATCCCGTCGGTCAGACGCTGGAGATCCGGGGAGAACCGTTCACCGTGGCGGGTGTGGTCGCGCGAAGCGACGCGTCCGCGCCGAAGATCGGCAGTGTGAGCGATTACATGATGTACGCGGGCTCCTCTGCGGGAGCGCTGTTTATCCCGGAGAGCTGCTGGCCGATTATTTACCGCTTTGACGAGCCGCAGAGCGTTTCTGTGAAGGCGCGTTCCGCCGACGACATGACAGGGGTCGGCAAGGCGGTCGCCGACAGTCTCAACGCGTCGCAGGTCGTTTCCGGTACGGTGAAATACGCTTCGGACGATCTGATGCGGCAGGCGGCGCAGCTGCAGGAGCTGGCGAGCGCGTCGAGCCGGCAGCTCGTGTGGATCGCGGGCATTTCGCTGCTCGTGGGCGGCATCGGCGTTATGAATATCATGATGGTCTCCGTGACGGAGCGCACGCGGGAGATCGGTTTGAAGAAGGCGCTCGGCGCGCGCAGAAGAAGGATCCTGTCGCAGTTTCTGACCGAGGCGGCGGTGCTGACCGGTGTCGGCGGCCTGTTCGGCGTGCTGGCGGGGCTGGGGCTCGCGAAGCTGATGAGTTTCATCTCCGACGCCCCGTGGGCGGTGAGCGTACCCGCATGTATCGTCGCGGTCGCTTTCTCAACAGTCATCGGTCTCGTGTTCGGTCTTGTTCCGGCGGTCAAGGCGTCGAACCTGAATCCTATTGACGCGCTGAACAGAGAATGACAGTCGATACCGAAATGCGTAGCGCTCCCGTTTCGCATTTCGGTATCACCTCGACAGAATCTTTAAAATCTTACCGGTCGGCATCCAATAAATTCTTCCCAACCTCTTGCAAAATCCGTGTGAAAGTGTTATTATTTACTATAACTGTTTTTATATACTGCAATATTTTATGTTTCTATATGTTGAAGAAGGGAAGTTTCTATGGCTGAACAGTTCGGCAACGAAAATCAGAACGGCGGCGCGCAGATATCCCAGCCGCCGGTACGGCAGCAGAACGACGGCGTAAGGCCCGGCGCATCGGCGCAGCACAGGCCTTCGGCCGGCGGCGCCGTCCGTCCCGGCGTTTCGGCGCAGCGGCAGGGGACCGCCTCTGCGAGACCGCAGCCGGCGCGTACGCGTTCGAAAAAGAAAAAGAGAAAAAGAAAAGAGCATAAGATCCTTCGCTGGTTTTTCGCGCTCATTTTCCTCGGCATTCTGTTTGCCGGCCTGACCGGCGGACTTGTGGGCGGTTATGTACTCAAGTATATGGAGTCGCAGGTCAACGGCGATATGATCATCGACCTCGATCTTCAGACCTCGCGTCAGAGCAAAACCTCGATCATCTATGCCTATGACAACAACGGCGGTCTGCATGAGCTTGAGAAGCTTCACGGCGTAGAGAACCGTATCTGGGTATCCCTCGATCAGATTCCCTATAATCTGCAGAAGGCATACATCGCGCTTGAGGATTTCCGTTTCTACGAGCACGGCGGCGTGGACTGGATCCGTACCGTCGGCGGCGTTATCAAGTCGAAATTCAAACAGGGCGGTTCCACAATCACCCAGCAGCTGATCAAGAACCTGACGCAGCAGAACGACAGAACGTTCAGTCGTAAATTCTATGAGATCATTCAGGCGCTGAATCTGGAGAAGTACAACAGCAAGGATAAGATCCTCGAAGCGTATCTGAATACGCTGTATCTCGACGCGGGCTGCTACGGCGTCGAGACCGCGGCGAACTATTATTTCGGCAAGCACGTGCAGGATCTCGACCTTGCCGAGTGCTCGTGCCTTGCGGCGATCACAAAAGCGCCCCGCGCATATAATCCGCTGATCAATTTTGAGGATAACAACAGCCGCCGCAGGCTCTGCCTCGACTATATGCAGGAATACGGTTTCATCACCGAGGCGGAAATGCAGGCTGCGAAGGATGAGGTCCTGAAATTCAACGTCGGCGAGAACAAGGTCAAGGTTACCTCCCTCAACGCCGTTAAGGAGGAAGAAGAGGACGACGAGGAGTTCCAGAGCTACTATTCCGACTATGTGATCGAGGACGTAATCGCCGATCTCATGAGCAAGTATAACTATACGCGCTCCATCGCGCAGCGTATGGTCACGCAGGGCGGACTTTCGATCTATTCCGCCGTGGATATGGATATTCAGGACACGCTGGAGGATATCTATGTCAACCGGACCAGCTTTCCCAAGGATGAAGCGATTCAGTCCGCGATGACCATTATGGATTATTCCGGCCGCATCGTCGCTATGGTCGGCGGCGCTGGCGAAAAGACCGGCAACCGCGTTCTGAATATGGCGTCGAGTTCGCCCCGGCAGCCCGGTTCCGCCATCAAGCCTCTTTCCGTTTACGCTCCGGCGATCAATGAAGACCTGATCACATGGTCGTCGATGGTGCAGAACTACGGCATCATGCATATCAACGGCAAGATCTGGCCGCACAACTACGGCGGCGATCCCGGCTCGCCCGGCTCCTATGTCACGGTGCAGCAGGCGCTGGTGCCGTCCTACAACACGGTTCCCGCGCAGATTCTGAAAAAACTCACGATCGATACGTCGATCGAGTATCTGCAGAACGCGTTCCATCTGACGCATCTCGACGAGCACGACCACGACTATTCGCCTCTTGCCACCGGCGGTATGCATTACGGCGTCACGACCCTTGAAATGGCGGCGGCTTACGCGACCTTCGGTAATATGGGCAGATATTACAAGCCTTACAGCTACTATAAGGTTCTTGACGCGAGCGGCGCGACGATTCTCGAGCATGATCCGAATGCTTATGAGCAGGCGATCTCGCCCGGCACCGCGGACGTGATGAACAAGCTGCTTCAGACGGTCGTCACCTCCTCCAACGGTACCGCGCGGAAGTTCCCGATTGACGGGCAGATCCTCTTCGCCAAGACCGGTACCACCACCAACAACAACGACAGCTGGTTCTGCGGCGGCACGCCCTATTATGTCGGCTCCGTCTGGTTCGGTTACAGAGACAGCAACCGCGAGCTCAAGAATATCGCGGGCAATTCCCCCTCCGGTAAGGTCTTCAAGACCGTGTTCGACCGCATTCACGAGGGACTGCCCGAGAAGAATTTCGAGATGAGCGACGAATCGGTGGAAGTGTCTTACTGCTACAGCACGGGCAAACGCGCGACGTCGAGCTGCGGCTGGACCGGCAAGGGCTGGTATAAAGCGGATAATATTCCGGGTTACTGCAACGGCGGCGGCTACGAAAACGGCGGAGGATCGAAAACAACGACGGATCCCGACGCTGCCGAGACGACGGGCGACAGCTCCGCGGAGACAACGAAGACAGGAGATCAGTCTCAGACGACCTCGACGACAAAACCATCGGAGACCAAGCCGCCCGAAACAAAACCGCCGGAGACCAAGCCGCCGGAAACGGCTCCGCCTCCTGAGGATCTTGATCCCGATGAAGAAAGGTAAACGGTATGATTATTCTTTCCGTTGATTACGGCGACGCCCGCACGGGCGTCGCCGTATGCGATAAAAATGAAATTCTTGCCTCGCCCGTGTGTATGATCGCCGAAAATGAGCCCGAGCGGTTGGCCGAAAAGCTTGCCGAAACCGCGCGGGAGCGGCGGGCGGAGCGGATCGTCGTCGGTCTGCCGCGCAATATGGACGGCTCCGAGGGCTTCCGCGCCGAGGCCTGCCGTGCTTTCGCCGCGCTTCTCGCTGAAAAAACAGGGCTTGAAACCGTTCTGCGGGACGAGCGTCTGACCACCGTCTCCGCCCACCGCGCACTGTCGGACGCGGGCGTTTTCGGCAAAAAGCGCAAGCAGAGCGTCGATGCCCTCAGCGCCGTGATGATATTGCAGGATTATATTGATTCGCGTAAATCCTGATTTGCCGGGATATAAGGCAATAGACAGTAGGCAATGGGCATTAGGTAACAATTGACAATTGAGGCGCCCGGCGTAGAATTGACAGGTCTATTGCCTAATGCCCA
>JAFRPB010000107.1 GCA_017429345.1 Clostridia bacterium
AAATTCTGATTTGTCGAGGCGTCAGGCACACGGATGTAGGGGCGGGCATGACCGCCCGCTTGCGTTTTGAGTCCCGTCCTTTTTGGACGGGCGAAAAATGCAAAACGGTTAAATCTATTGAAAAATATACAATTTCTCCGCCTCGCCACCCCCACTGAAAGGGTGGGGATGCCTTCGCCGTCGATCGGGCGGTCATGCCCGCCCCTACAAATAGCCTCCCCGATAAATCAGAATTTACCTATCTCCCCGACAATCTCCTCCGCCGCGGAGCGCATTTTGTCAAGGTCAGCGGCGCTGATATAAAACCGGTCGATCACGTCCTGAAGATCCGAGACGCGCTCCGCCGTCTCAAAGGCTCCCCGCGAAAGCTCGCGGAGGGCTTTTTTGTTGAACGCGAGTCTTGTTTTGCGCGCGGAAAGCGCGTCCCTGTCAAGAAATCGGGCGGTATGCACGGTGCGTTCTGCGTCCGGAAGGGCGCAGAACGTTCCGCTTGTGCAGAAAAACGCGGTCCCCGCGTCGGGCAGAAGCAGAAGATCCGTTTTTTTTCCGGGCAGAAGGGGACTGGGACAAAGGATCGCGTCCAGCCCTCTGCCGAGCGCTTCGCGCGTGAGCGCGTCAAAGATCAGCCCCGCAGAAGCGCCGTAAGCGTCCTCGACGGCGATCAGGCGCGGATAACGAATCAGAGCGCCGTCTGATATTTCCCGCAGCGCGAGAGAGGAAAGAAACACGCGGTTTACGTTTCCCTTGCCCGCTTTCCGCGGCAGCTCGCGCGAGGCGAAGCCGGCGGCGTATCGGGCGATTTTATCCTCTCTGATAAACGACGATATGAGCGCCCCCGTATCCTCCCACAGCGATCCGATCGCCGCGAGATACCGCTCAAGACGGCGCTCCTCCGCGTCGATCACGCGATCCGCAAGGGCTACGGCGCTGCCCGAGGCGCGCAGCGTCGGCGCTTCGATCAGGGCGTCCGTGTCGACCGTGATCTCCGTCGCGACGGGGAACCGCGGCTCGATCGCGTTGGGATACGCCGCGTCGATCAGCACGGTATGCCTCTGCGGCAGCAGTATGCCTTCGGTCCGGCCCTGCCGCCGCCCGCTCAGGATCCTCATCGGTTCTTCCCCCGCGCGCTTCAGAAGACGGTATACCTCGCCGAGCAGTCCCGCGCACAGCGCCCCGCGCGCGCCCTTGATCAGATATATTCTTTTGTATTCCTTCGCGCGGAGCTGTTCATCCGCGAAAGAAACGACGCCCGCCGCGCCGAACGCGCGAAGATAACCTCCGTCGACGAAATGTGCCATATTCGATCCCTCCGAGGTGTTTTATTACAGTATACGGAGCTGATCGCGAAGCGTGTCTCAAATAAAATTATTCTCGTCTTTTGTGCCCGAAAATCATTGACAAATAAAGCGGCGTATGATAGATTATAATATATAAAAAATAATATACGGAATAGAGGGAGCTGTCTGTAGTGTCGGCTCCTTTTCTGTGAAAAATACGGAGGTGAGCGTATCGATGCTTTCCGAAAATGTGGAAAAGGTTCTCGCGGCGGAATCCGACGTGAGCGAATTGTTTGAAAAAACCGATAACTATCTCGCGAAGGCTCAGGAAGATACACACGCCGAGGCGAAGGCGCTGATCGAGCAAAAGACGGCGGAGGCGAAAACATACGCCGCGAAGCTGATGCGCGACGCCGAGGAAAAAACGAAAGAGATTTACGAAGAGTATCGGCAGCAGGCAAACGCGCAGATCGCCGTGATGAACGCCGAGGCGGACGAACGCGTCCCCGCGGCGGTGCAGGCGGTGAAAAACGTGATTCTCGGGCGATAAACGCTTCAGCCCCACATCTCACATTTCACATATATTCAGAAAGGGGGAATGCATATGGCGAAAGCCGAAATGAAAAAAATAGAGATCATCGCGCTTCTCTCCGACAGCAAAAAGCTGATCGAGCGGCTGCAGCGGCGCGGCGTCGTGGAATTCTGCGATATCACGGACGAACGTCTTGTGAAGATGAACACCGCGTCGAACATCGCGAGCTTCGAGAAGCATCTGAACGCCGTTCTGACGGCGCGGCAGATCCTTTCGGGATACGCGCCGCTCAAGCAGTCGCTTCTGGCGGGCTTCTCCGGCAGAAAAGAGATCGACAAGCACGATTTCGGCGATATCGTCCCGGATGTGGACGATTATCTGAAAGCCTGCTACGATATTATCGAGCTGGATAAGAAGATCGCCGCCGCGAACGCGTCGATCGGCAAGACCGAGGCGCGGCTGGACGCGCTGCGACCGTGGGAACCGCTGGACGCGGAGCTTGATTTCGCCGGCACGCGCGAGACCGTGTGCATGATCGGCTCGCTGGAATGCAAGGAAGATATCACAGAGCATATCGGGGCGCTGATGCGCGGTTCCGACGACGGGGACGAAAAAGAGCCGCCCGCCGTATCGGTGACGGAGGTGTCCCGGTTCGGCAGCAAGGTCAACTTCGCCCTGCTCTGCCATAAGGACGATAAAACGATCGTCGCCGAACGGCTGCGGGGCGCGGGTTTCACACCGCCGCCGGAGTCCGGCTCCTATACGCCCGCCGAGCGAATCGCGGAATATGAGAAGCAGGCGCAAACGCTGCGGGAAACCGTGGAAAAATGCACGCAGAGCATCGCGGCGTATTCCGGTATGGAGCCGCAGTTTGATTTCGCGGAGGATTACCTTCGTCTGCGCTCCGACAAGTATGAGGCGATCGGCAAAATGGGCATGACGCGCAGCACCTTTATTATCGAGGGCTGGATCCCCGCCGACTGCGCCTATAAGATCCAGACGGAGTTCGAGAAGAAGTTTGTCACCGCGATCCGGGTCTATGACCCCGCTCCCGACGAGGAAGCGCCCGTTCTGATGCGCAACAACGCGTTCGTGCAGCCGGTGGAGGGCGTTACGGAAATGTACGCTCTGCCTACGGCGAAGGATGTGGACCCGAACCCGGTCATGTCGTTTTTCTATTACCTGCTGTTCGGCATTATGCTCTCCGACGCGGGCTACGGTCTTCTGATGACGGTCGTGACGTGGATCATCCTGAAAAAGACCACGGTCGAGGGCACGCTGCGCAGATCGCTCGTGATGTTCCGCAACTGCGGCGTCACGACGCTGTTCTGGGGCGCGCTGTTCGGCAGCTGGTTCGGCGACGCGCCGCAGGTGATCGCCCGGCAGTTCGGCGTTGAGATCAAGACCACGGCGCTGTGGTTCGAGCCGATCAAGGACCCGATCAAGCTTCTTCTGTTCTCGTTCCTTCTGGGCATCATCCATCTGTTCGCCGGCCTCTGCGTTCTGTTTTATAAAAACTGGAAGCAGGGCAGAAAGCTCGACGCGGTCTTCGACACGATCCCGGTCATGCTGGCGGTCGGCGGCGTCGCCCCCGCGGGCGCGGGCATCTTCGTGAGCACGGTCCCGGCAAACGTCTCGAAGATCGGGCTTATGATCTCGCTGGTCGGCGTCGTGCTGATGGTGCTCACGGGCGGGCGGAGCGCGAAAAACATTTTCGCGAAGCTCTTCGGCGGCGTTTACGCGCTGTATAATACGGCGACAGGGTATCTGGGCGATATTCTTTCCTATTCGCGGCTTCTCGCGCTGGGCCTCGCCACGGGCTCGATCGCGAGCGTCATCAACCTTGTGTGCGGCATGATGGGCAACCCGGTGCTGAAGATCATCCTTTTCCTGACGGTCTTCCCCGTAGGGCATCTTGCGAATATGGCGATCAATCTGCTGGGCGCTTACGTTCACACCGCGCGTCTGCAGTTCGTCGAATTCTTCTCAAAATTCTATGAGGGCGGCGGCAGAGCGTTCGCTCCCCTCACGGTAAATACAAAACATCTCAAATTCAAGGAGGAAAACATCAATGGATAAGTACGGTTTAGCGGTCGCCATCATCGGCGCGGTCATCTGCGCGGCTCTCGCGGGCATCGGTTCGGCAAGAGGCGTCGGCCTTGTAGGTCAGTCCGCAGCGGGTCTCGTTTCCGAGGATCCCTCGAAATTCAGCAAGGCGCTGATCCTGCAGCTTCTGCCCGGTACGCAGGGTCTTTACGGTCTTCTCGTCGCGGTGCTTCTGCTCAGCCAGATCGGCGTGATCGGCGGCGCGCCCCAGCAGCTGACCTTCGCGCAGGGCGCGATGTATTTCTTCGGCGCGATGCCGATGGCGTTCGGCGGTTATTTCTCCGCTGTCGCGCAGGCGCGCGTGGCGGTCTCCGGCGTCGGCATCATCGCAAAGAAGCCCGATCAGAACGGTAAGGCGATCATTATGTCGGCGATGGTCGAGACCTACGCGATCCTCGCGCTGCTCATCTCCATTCTGATCATCACCGGTCTCGGAAGCGTCATCAACGCCGCTTAACAGAGGTCGCACGATGGACGGACTTGAGAAAATTATCGGCAAAATCACCGCGCAGGGCGCGGCTCAGGCCGAAAAAAAGGCGCAGGACGCCGCCCTGAAGCGCGAAAAGATCATTGCCGCCGCGCAAAGCGAGGCGGATAAAATTGCGGATGAGATCATCCGCGAGGCGGAGAAAAAGGCGCAGACCGCCGCCGTGCGCGCGGAATCCGGTGCGCAGAACGCCGCCGCGATCGCCGTTCTCGGCGCGAAAAACGCGAAGATCGACGAGGTGATCGCCCGCGCGATCAAAGAGCTCAAGGAGCTGCCCGACGAAGAGTATTTCGAAGTTCTCAGATCTCTCGCCTTGAAATACGCCGTTCCCGGCAGCGGCGTCGTTCGTATGAACGGCAGGGATCTTGCGCGTCTGCCGGATTCGTTCGCCGCGGAGCTGAACGCCGCGCTGGGCGAGGGCAGAAGCCTTGTCGTCAGCGGCGACAGCATTGATATCGACGGCGGTCTTGTGCTCGAATACGGAAAAATTATCTGGAACTGTTCCTTTGACTCCCTCGCGGAGGAATTCGCCGAAGACGTCAGGGACAACGCGCGTAAAGCGCTGTTCCCGTAAGGGGGCGAAGGCATGAAGGATACGGAATTTGCCTTTGCCGTCGCGAAGATCCGCTACGCGGAAAATTCCCTGATCAGCGAAAAAGATCTCGACCGCCTCATCGACGCGGGCAGCGACGCCGAGGCGCGCCGGATGATCGCCGAAAAGGGGTATGACGCTGCCGTCGATACCGAGACGATGCTCAACCGCGCGTCGGAGGCGCTCGCGGCGTATATCCGCGAGATCTCGCCGGATAAAAACGTCGTGGATTTCATGCTTGTCGCCAACGATTATCATAATCTCAAGGCGGCGCTGAAGGAGCTCGTTTCCACGCACGGTATGAGCGCGGGCTTCGGGCCCGACGGCATCGTCGGCAAGGATGAGGTCAAAAACGCGGTGCTGGCGAAAAAATTTGCCGAACTGCCGGAATTTCTGCGCGGGGACGCCGAGAAGGCTTACGAGCTGCTGATCAATCTTTACGACGGTCAGGCGGCGGACGTGTTTCTCGACCGCGCCGCGGCCGACGCCGCGATGCGTTACGCGAAGCAGGCGAAAAGCGAGATGGCGGCGGCGCTCGCGGAGCGCTCCTGTGCGCTGAACGATATCAAGATCGCTTACCGCGCGGCATACACGGGCAAGGACGCCCGCTTTGCCGAGGACGCGATCTGCCCCTGCGCTTCGATCGACAAAGAGGCGCTGATCGACGCCTCGCTTCACGGCGAGGAGGCGCTGGTCTCTTATCTTGACGAGGCGGGCTTTGCCGAAGCGGCGGGAGCCCTGCGCGTATCGCCCGCGGATTTTGAAAAATACTGCGACGACGCGCTGAGCGAGCTGACTTATCCCGCAAAGTGGATGAGTCTGGGGCCCGATCCGCTGATCGCGTATTATTTCGCGCGGCAGACCGAGATCAAGAATATCCGCATTATTATGTCATGCCGCAGGCTGGGACTTCCCGCCGAGCGGATCCGGCAGAGAGTGAGGAAACAATATGTATGATATCGCTGTGATCGGCGACAGAGACAGCGTGGGCGGCTTCGCCGCGCTGGGAATGCACGTCGTTCCCGCCGAATCCGCCGACGAGGTGCGCTCCGCGCTGCAGCGAATGGCGCAGGGAAGCTTCGCGGTGATCTATATTACCGAGGCCGCCGCGGCCTTTGCGGAGGATCTGATCGATAAATACCGCGACGAGCCTCTGCCGGCGATCATCCCGATCCCGGGCGTGCGCGGCAACACCGGCGCGGGGATGCGATCGGTCAGCCGCTCGGTGGAAAAAGCGGTCGGCTCCGACATTCTGTCAAAATAACAGAGTTCCCGGTTCCCGGTTCACGGTTTTCAGTTCCCGGTTCCCGGTTCCCGGTTTCCGGTTTTCAGTTCCCGGTTCCCGGTTCCCGGTTCCCGGTTTTCAGTTCACGGTTCCCGGTTCCCGGTTCCCGGTTCCTGAAACACGGGCTATCATTCAGGAGCACAGACTTTAAAGTCTGACATAGTTCCCAGTTCCTATTTCCCAGTTCCCAGTTCCTTTTGAACAGCAAAGAAAATCAAGTATTTCACGAAAGAACGGTGAATCTATTGAGCAGCGGAAAAACAGCAAAAATCGCGGGCCCGCTCGTCGTGGCGTCGGGCATGAGCGAATCGAATATGTACGACGTGGTGCGCGTCGGTGAGATCGGCCTGATCGGCGAGATCATCGAGATGCGCGGCGACAGAGCCTCGGTGCAGGTCTATGAGGAGACCTCGGGTCTGGGCATCGGCGAGCCGGTCGTCGGCACGGGGGAGCCCATGAGCGTTGAGCTCGGCCCCGGCCTGATCGGCAGCATCTTTGACGGAATTCAGAGACCGCTTGACGATCTGATGCGCGTTTCGGGCAACAATCTCTCCCGCGGCGTCGACGTTCCGTCCCTCAAACGCGACCGCGTGTGGCGCTTCAAGCCGCTCGTAAACGTCGGCGATACCGTCCGTGAGGGCGATATCGTGGGCGAGGTGCAGGAGAGCGCCACCGTTCTCCATAAGATCATGGTCCCCCCCGGAAAGGGCGGAAAGGTTCTTGATATCAAAGAGGGCGACTTTACGGTCACGGATACGGTCTATGCGCTCGAGGGCAAAAAAGGCGCGCGCGAGGACTTTACGCTCATGCAGAAATGGCCCGTCCGACGCGGCAGACCCTATGCGGAGAAGCTTTCGCCCGACCGCCCCCTGATCACCGGCCAGCGCGTGGTGGACTGCCTGTTCCCGCTCGCGAAGGGCGGCGTCGCGGCGATCCCCGGCCCCTTCGGCAGCGGCAAGACCGTGACGCAGCATCAGCTTGCCAAGTGGGCGGAGGCGGACATCGTCGTCTACATCGGCTGCGGCGAGCGCGGCAACGAGATGACCGACGTGCTGAACGAATTCCCGGAGCTGATCGACCCGCACACGGGCAAATCTCTGATGGAGCGCACGGTGCTGATCGCGAATACCTCCGATATGCCCGTGGCGGCGCGCGAGGCGTCGATCTACACCGGCATCACGATCGCCGAATATTTCCGCGATATGGGTTATTCCGTCGCGCTGATGGCGGACTCCACCTCCCGCTGGGCGGAGGCGCTGCGCGAGATGTCCGGCAGACTTGAAGAGATGCCCGGCGAGGAGGGCTATCCCGCATACCTCGGCAGCCGCCTCGCGCAGTTCTACGAGCGCGCTGGCAGGGTGATTTCCCTCGGTTCGGACGGGCGCGAGGGCACGCTCTCTGTCATCGGCGCGGTCTCGCCCCCCGGCGGCGATATTTCGGAGCCGGTCTCGCAGGCGACGCTGCGCATCGTCAAGGTCTTCTGGGGCCTCGACGCGACTCTCGCTTACAAACGGCATTTCCCGGCGATCAACTGGCTGACCAGTTATTCTTTGTATACGGACGCGCTCGCAACCTGGTTCGAGGAGAACGTCTCCGAGGACTGGATGGCGCTGCGCGGCAGACTGATGGGCCTTCTGCAGGAGGAGGCGGAGCTCGACGAGATCGTCAAGCTCGTCGGTATGGACGCGCTCTCGCCCGGCGACCGCCTGAAGATGGAGGCGGCGCGCTCGGTGCGTGAGGACTTCCTGCACCAGCTCGCGTTCCACGAGGTGGACACCTACACGAGCCTGAAAAAGCAGCTGTATATGATGAAGCTGATCCTCGGCTATTACGACGGCTGCCGCGAGGCGCTCGCAAAGGGCGCGGACATCGAAACGCTCGCCGCGCTTTCGGAGCGCGAATCCGTCGGACGTTTCAAATACACCCCCGAGGAAGAGATCGATATGCGCTTCGAGCTGGTACAGCAGAAGCTGAACGCGCAGATCGCCGCCGCGACTGAAAAGGAGGATGCCTGATGCCGAGAGAATACAGAACCATTCAGGAGGTCTCCGGACCGCTGATGCTCGTGCGCGAGGTCGAGGGCGTCAAGTATAACGAGATCGGCGAGATCGAGCTGGAAAGCGGTGAAAAACGCCGCTGCCGCGTACTCGAGATCGACGGCACCAACGCGCTTGTGGAGCTGTTTGAGAGCTCCACCGGTATCAACCTCACGCAGAGCCGCGTGCGTTTTTCGGGCAAGCAGATGGAGCTGCCCGTCTCGCCCGATATCCTCGGGCGCGTGTTCGACGGTCTCGGCAGACCGAAGGACGGCAAGCCCGAGATCCTTGCGGAAAAACGGCTTGACGTGAACGGCAGACCGATCAACCCCGCCGCGCGCGAGTATCCCAGCGAATTCATCCAGACCGGCGTTTCCGCGATCGACGGGCTCAACACGCTCGTGCGCGGACAGAAGCTGCCGATCTTCTCCGCCTCGGGTCTGCCGCACGCGAATCTTGCCGCGCAGATCGCCCGTCAGGCGCGCGTGCGCGGTACCGACGACGATTTCGCGGTCGTGTTCGCCGCCATGGGCATCACGTTCGAAGAGGCGGATTTCTTCGTCAAGAGCTTCCGCGAGACCGGGGCGATCGACCGTACCGTCGTGTTCACGAACCTTGCGGACGACCCCGCCGTGGAGCGGATCGCGACGCCGAAAATGGCGCTGACCGCCGCGGAATACCTGGCGTTCGACCTCGGTATGCACGTGCTCGTTATCCTGACGGATATCACCAACTACGCCGACGCGCTGCGTGAGATCTCCGCCGCGCGTAAGGAAGTGCCCGGCAGACGCGGCTATCCCGGCTATATGTATACGGACCTTGCCTCGCTCTATGAGCGCGCGGGACGGCAGAAGGGCGTCAAGGGCAGCATCACGATGATCCCGATCCTGACCATGCCCGAGGACGACAAGACCCACCCGATCCCCGACCTGACCGGCTATATCACCGAAGGGCAGATCATTCTGAGCCGCGAGCTCTACCGCAAGGGCGTCAACCCGCCCGTGGACGTGCTGCCCTCGCTGTCGCGACTCAAGGATAAGGGCATCGGCAAGGGCAAGACGAGAGAGGACCATTCCGACACGATGAACCAGCTCTTCTCCGCCTACGCCCGCGGCAAGGACGCGAAGGAGCTCATGATCATCCTCGGCGACGCGGCGCTGACCGAGGTAGACAAGAAGTACGCGCAGTTCGCCGACGCGTTCGAGAAGAAATACGTCGCGCAGGGCTTCAACGCCGACCGCTCGATCGAGGAGACCCTCGACATCGGCTGGCAGCTGCTGAAGATCCTGCCGAGAAGCGAGCTGAAGCGGATTCGGGATGAGTATCTGGAGAAATACTTCGATTAATTCGGAATGCTGAATTCGGAATTCGGAATTGATGACGGGGTTCTTCTCGCCTGCCGGCTCGGTCGGTGCTTCTGTGGCTAAAGCCACAGAGATCTCCACCGGAGATCCGCACCCCCGTACCCCAATTATAGATGTTTGTGTAATTTATACAAACAAGTCTATCGGAAAAATCATTGAAAATCTATGCTTTATCAGCGCTCTTAAGGTATTTCTATAATAAAAAGGCGCGAAGCGCTTTTCCGAAATTCCGCATTCCGAATTCCGCATTGAAAAAGAATTCAACCACCCGTGCTATCTGTGTATATTTCGATCATTTTGATTGTTTTTTCTCATCTCGGCATTCCTCACCCACCCACAAGGGGTGGGGCTCGGAACACCGTCGGACCGTCATGCCGGTCCCTACAGCCGGTCGCCGCACCTTGCTGATTAAAGCCGATATTCATGTCAAAGATTTGGGGCGGGTATCTCGGGACCTTGTTACTCGCTTCGCTCGTAATAGAAAATGCAGAATATAATTTGCTAAAGAAATATACTATTATTATAATGTCGTTAGAATTACGTTTGTTTATTAAACTTGCATCTATAATCGGGGTACGGGGTGAAACCCCGTCATCAATTCCGAATTCCGCATTCCGAATTCCGCATTGAAAAAGTTGATCTGACTTCGATTATTTGCAACTCGGAAAGGCAACATCATGGCTATACTCAACGTCAACCCCACGCGTATGGAGCTGACCCGGCTCAAGGGGAAGCTCGCGACGGCGAGAAGGGGACATAAGCTGCTCAAGGATAAACGCGACGAGCTGATGCGCCGCTTCCTTGAACTTGTGCGCGAGAACAAGGAGCTGCGCGCCGAGGTCGAAAGATCGATCTCGGCGGCTGCGGAGCATATGGCGATCGCCGGCGCGTCGATGCCGAAATACGCGCTCGACACCGCGCTTGCGATGCCCAAGCAGGGGCTTTCGCTCGAGGTCGAGACGAAGAATATCATGAGCGTCGATATCCCCGTTTACAGCCCGAAGTTCAAGACCGCGGGCGAGGGGGATATCTATTCCTACGGCTACGCTCTGACCTCCTGCGATCTCGACGCGGCGGTCAGGGCGCTGGCGGACGTGTTCCCGCAGATGCTGCGCCTTGCCGAGGTGGAGAAATCCTGTCAGATGATGGCGGCGGAGATCGAGCGCACCCGCAGGCGCGTCAACGCCCTCGAGCACGTCATGATCCCCAATTACGCCGACACGATCCGTTATATCACGATGAAGCTCGACGAGAACGAGCGCTCGTCCACCGCGCGCCTGATGAAGGTCAAGGATATGATGTTAGAGCAGGCGCATCACTATAAATCCTGATTTGTGCGTCAGCACAAATCAGGATTTATAAATGAGAAATGAAAAATGAGAAATGAGAAATGAATGACGGAGCTCTTTCTCGCCTGCCGGCTCGGTCGGCGCTTCTGCCTTCGGCAGAGGTCTCCACTGGAGACCCGCGCCTCCGTACCTCGATCATAGATGCACGTAAGCTTTGTTTTTCGGAACCGATCGACATGATCTGTGTCATTTTTTACCTTAATAGTATTCTTGTCGAATGTATAATCCAAGTCGCGAAGCGACTTCCTTCACTTCACTCTTCACTCTGCACACTCCACACTTTTGCCGAAGGCAAAGACCTCGACAAATCATCCCTTATCTCAACTTTCACTCCCCGGCAGCGAAGATCCCGAAAAACAAAAATAATCCGAAACGGAGGAAAACAGAATGTTCAGGATACAACTGCAGAAAAAACTGTCGTTGCTCATGGTGCTGTCTTTATTGCTTACGGCGTTTACGGTCGGCGTTTCCGCGCAGACCGTACGGAAAGCGGAGCCGGTCACATTGACCGAGTTCGACAGCAACGAAACGACGAAGGTGAGAGGCGGCAATCAGCAGGAGGTGACCGACAACGTCTCCGGCGGCGAAGGCGTCGTGCTCGGACAGATGGAAAACGATTATTTCTGGGCGTTTGACAAAACGGATTCTTCCCTGACGATCGCGGGAAGCGGGAATCTCAGTATCCCTGTGAATTCCTGGGGCGGAGCGTCCGAGGAAGTTGCGTGGGAGCCTTATCGCAAAGAGATCCGCAAAGTGTTTTTATCCGCGGACGTACGCAGTTATACTGCCGTGAGAAGACCCGGCGGGATCATTCCGCGCACAGGCGTCGAGCTGCCGATCGACGAGCTGCCGAGAGTATGCTGCCTGAACCGGATCACGGATCTGGAATCCATCGAAGTGGATGCGGAAAATCCGTATTTCAGCTCCGTCGACGGCGTGCTTTATAACAAAGACGGCACGACGCTGCTGTTATATCCGCGAGGCAAAGCCGGGACCGAGTTTACCGTTCCGGAGGGCGTTCGTGAAATCGGGGAATATGCGTTTGCCTGCAATTCCACACTGAAAAAAATCAATCTTCCCAAAGACCTTGCGCAGATCGATCCGTACGCGTTTGCGTGGTGTGTCGCGATCGACAGCATCAAGTTGCCTGAGAACATGACCGTTCTGGCCGAAGGCGTTCTGAAAGGCTGTGCGGCCTTGACGGATATTGAGTTCTTTGACGGTATTACGGAAATACCGATGAGCTTCTTCTCCGATTGCGTATCGCTGAAACATCCGGAGATACCCGCAAGTGTGAGATCGATCGGATACGCCGCTTTTTCCGGCTGCACGGGCCTGACGACGATCCGTCTGCCCGACGGTATGACGGAGATCTCGGACTCTGTTTTTTCCGGCTGCACGGGATTGACGGAAGTCGACATCCCGGATGGGATTGACGCGATCGGAAACAATGCTTTTTCCGGCTGTACGGGATTGACGGAAATCGCGCTGCCCGACAGCTTGCGTTCTGTCGGAGGGTATGCCTTCGCAGGATGTACGGGACTTGCGGAGATCGATCTTCCGGATAGCGTCGAGGCGATCGGCGCGCGTGCGTTTTCCGATTGCGCGGCGTTGAAAAGCATTCAGCTGCCGACCGGTTTGCGTACTTTGGAGAACGGTGTGTTTGAGCGTTGTACGGCGCTGAAATCTGTTTCTGTCTCCGCAGGGCTGACCGGGATCTCCGCGTCGGCGTTCGCCGGCTGCGACGGGATCGAAAAATTTGAAGTCGACGCAAAAAACGCGAATTACAGCTCCGATGAGAACGGATGCCTGTATAATAAACAAAAAACGACGCTCGTCCGCTACCCCCTCGGCGCGACTGCAGCCTCCTTCAGCGTTCCGGACGGCGTTACGGATATCGGCGAATACGCGTTCTACAATTGCAAAAAACTGACGACGGTCTCCATGCCGGAGTCGGTTGAGAATCTGGACAGGTATTCCTTCGCGCGTATGGAGGCAATGGAGTCGCTTGAGATCCCGGAAAGTGTGACAAAGCTCGGCGGTGGCGTGTTTGCCGATTGCGGGAAGCTCTCGGAGGTGTCAATCCCGGACAGTGTGCAAACAATCGACTACGCTGCTTTTTCCGGCTGCGGAAGCCTTGAGAGCGTCGTGATCCCGAGCGGTGTAAAGAACCTTGGCAGCGAAGTCTTTTACGGCTGCGGCAAGCTTGCGGAAGTTACCGTTCCGGACAGTGTGACGGTGATCGGATACGCTGCTTTTTCCGATTGCGGCAGCCTTGAGCGCGTAATGATCCCCGCGGGCGTGACGACGATCGATTATTCAGCTTTTAACGAATGCGACAGTCTGCGAGACGTATATTATTCCGGCGGCGAAACGCAGTGGAACGCCATCGAGATTTCGGATGAAAATACCTGTCTGACCGCTGCGGCGATCCATTATAATTGGAACGGAGCGATGCCGCCGATAACGACGGAAGCGCCCACGACGGAAGCGCCCACGACGGAAGCGCCCACGACGGAAGCGCCCACGACGGAAGCTCCCACGACGGAAGCGCCCACGACGGAAGCGCCGACAACGGAAGCTCCCACGACGGAAGCGCCGACAACCGAAGCCCCCGCGACCGAACCCGATAAGGAGATCTCCTCAAAGGACACGGAAAAGGCTATGGTCAGCGCGGGGAAAAAGCAGGTCTCGGTCCTGCCCGGCGCGACCGCCGACGAATTGAAGGCTCTCCTCGGCGGCGGCGTTACGATTGCCGACAAAGACGGCAATGAAACCGAGCCCGGCAAAAAGGTCGGCACCGGCGCGATCGTGAAGACCGCGGACGGCGCGGAATATACCGTCGTCGTGCCCGGCGATACGGACGGCGACGGCAAGGTCGGCGCCGGCGACGCAAGAAAGGCGCTCCGTGCCTCTGCAAAGCTTGATACGCTTGACGGCGCGTTCGGAAGCGCCGCGGACGTAAACGGCGACGCGAAGGTCAAGGCCGCGGACGCGCGGACGATTCTTCGGGTTGCGGCAAAGCTTGATTCCGTAACGGGAAAAACGCTCGCCGCGGTCGCTGCTTAAAAATACTGACCGATCCCGTCCGGGGCTGTAAAGCCTTCGGGCGGGATCGATTTTTTAATATGTCCGGGCGGGATCAGTTTTAAATCCGGGCGCGATCGATTTTTTCATATGTCCGGGCGGGATCGATTTTAAATCCGGGTTAAATATCTCTTGCAATACGACGGCGGAGTATGGTATAATGGTTTATAACATGCAGTATTTTATATTGATTTTATATTTACGCTGTTTACGCGACTCGATCGATATGATGTTCCCCGGAGGTCATGCTTATGAAAGCATCGCATAGAATTCTGTTTTTCCCGCTTGTGCTTGCGATTCTGATCGCTGTCTTTCCGTTCGGCGGGCTGACAGGCTTTGCATCGGAGTCGGCGGCGGGAATTGAATCGAAAAATCCCGAAAAGGCGCTTGTCAACGATATTTTAAGGCAGGTCGCGCTCCTCCCCGAGCAGACCGCCGGCGAGGTAAAAGCGCTGTTCGGCGCTGCGACGGTTTTCGACGCGCAGGGCAGTGAGCTCGCCTCGGGCAAAAAGGTCGGCACCGGCTCCGTTCTGAAGGCGTCCGACGGCAGGGAATATACCGTGATCGTTCCCGGGGATACCGACGGCGACGGCAGAGTCGACTCCGTCGACGCGAGGGGAGAACTGCGCGCCTCGGCAAAAATCGAGCAGCTTGACGGCGTGTTTGAGCTGGCCGCCGACGTGAGCGGCGACGGGCGTATCAACGCGGTCGACGCAAGAGCGATCCTGCGCGCGGCCGCGAGGCTCGATCTGTTCACGAAAAACACCCTGAAGGCCGTCGCGTTCCTCGCGCCGTCGGCGCTCGGTCTGCCGATCACGATCCCGAAGGGGAATGAGCCGGGACCGGTTTCGTTCCCGATCGAGTATTCGGACGGCGGGATCGCGATCACGATCGATAAACAGTGGTACGTCGGCTCGTGGTGTTATGTCGCGCACATTCGTATGACCGATTACACGCGAATGAAAACGACGATGGCGGGCGGTCAATACGGCGCGAAAGAAAAGATCGCCTCGTTCGTTTCGAGAAACGATTATCTTCTGGCGGTGAACGGCGACTACGCCGAAGGATACGGAAAAGGCGTGATCCGCGACGGCGTCGTTTATAACGACTGCATGTCCACGGCGAGGGCGCTGTATTCACAGAAAACGGGGATGCTTTGCGCCGGGCAGGATAAATTGTTTTCCGAGCTCGCGAAAATGGGATTCACCGATTCGTTTGAGTTTTCCACGACCGAGCTGGTCGTGAACAGCAAGTCGGTCTATCTGCGCAAGGACGGCGGAAAATCGACCCAGAGGACCCTTGTCGGCACGACGGGCGTTCCCGGCGAGATCTATATCGTCGTGACCGAGGGCAAATTCTCCGACGGTATTTCAAGAGGACTTCAGTATTGGGAGGCGGGCGACCTGCTCGAATCTCTCGGCTGTACGCTCGGCATCGCGCTGGACGGCGGCGGTTCCTCGGCGATGGCCTGGAACGGGACCGTTCTGAACTCAGGCCTTGACAAAAGACGTGAGGTCACGGGGTTTGTTTGTGTGACGAAACCCTGATTTTTTGCTTCGCAAAAAATCAGGATTCAGGGATGAGGGATGAGCGATGAGGGATAAGAGAACGAAAACGATACGCTCTGCGCCTCGGTTTGTTTTCCGCGTATTTGAAGGGAAATAAACGCTGTCGCGTTTTTTTGAGGTAAAAATGAGATTATACAAGCCCTCATCCCTCATCCCTGTAACCCCGGGATTGCCGCTGCGCGGCAATCCCGGGGTTACCTGTCCCGCCTACACCGTCTACACGTCTACAACGTCTACAAACGAGGACAAATCATTGCACGAAACGCGATGATTTGTCCTTTTTGTTTTGATATATACAAGAAATACGCGCACATATCGTGCAAATTGCCTATTGAAAAAATCTCCCCGATCGTATATGATAAATATAGAACATATGTTCTTATTCTCTTATCATATATTTAAAGGGGGATTCTTTTTATGGATCTTGAAGAGCTGAAGGTCTGTTACGAACGGCTGTTCGAGCTGACGGAGGACGGAACGGAATTCCGGTATTTCAAATCGAAGAAGGAATACCGTCATCAGAAGGAGATGATCCGTTCGGCGGCGGAACGACTGGGATGCCTGAAAGAATTTGATAATTACGTCCGTTACCGCGAATTTGATCTTTACATGAGATACGATCTTCGCAAAGGACTCTCAGGGCATCGGGTCCGCAGTGCGGACGATTATGACGCGAGCGCGGCGTCCTTCTTATGGTACCCTTATATTCCTTCCGAGGAGTATACCGTTCTGATGGCTGCCGGGGGCACGGGGAAAACATATCTCACCTGCGGTATCGCGGCGTTTCTCTCGCGCGGGACCGTGCCGCTGGGCAATCCCGAAGAGGAGCAGGGGCCGCAGAACGTGCTGTTCATCTCGGGGGAGGATAAGGGCGGCGAGCTGCGCGTTCGTCTTGAGGCGTCGGGCGCCGATCTTGAAAAGATATTTGTGATCGACTGTGTCGAATCCGAAGGCCTGAGCCTTTCCGAAGGGATCGACGAGTTCGGATACCTGATCGCGCGGGCGCAGGCGAAGCTCGTGGTCATCGACCCGTGGCAGGCGTTCATCGGCAGGGATGTGGACGTGAACCGCGTCAACATCCTGCGGCCCGTTCTGCAAAGCATCTCCAACCTCGCGAAACGAAAAAAGTGCGCGATCATTCTCGTTTCGCACGTCGGCAAAAAGATTCAGCCGGAGAATATCAACAACGCCGCCATCGGCTCGACGGATCTGATCAACGCCTCGCGCTCGGTGCTTGCGGTGGCGTTCGCGGACGAAAAGAACGAGCGGCTGATGATCCACACAAAATCGAATTATTCCGAGCCCGGGCAGACGATCCTGTTCGCGATCTCGCAGACGAAGGGGATCGAATGGAAGGGTTATTCCGACGTCGACCGCAGAGCGATGGAGGCGGCCGTGCGCATGGGCAAGAGCGCGCCTGAGCTGATGCGTGAGCGCCGGGAAGAGCGGGAGGCGCTGGAACCGCTCGCAAACGAGCTGCGGCTTCTCGCCGTGCCGGGAAAAAAGATCAACGTCACTTACGATCAGCTGCGCGAGACGCTCGGAGAAGACGTGTTCCTGGATATGCAGCCGATGACGGCGCTGGGAAAGGCGCTTGCGCTGATACCGACGAGCGGGATCTCGATCCGGGCAAAGCAGTCGATCCGCGTGCCCGCGGCGGACGGGCAAAAGAGCAGAGTACGGCGCGGCTTTGAGCTGTATCGGCGCGCCCGCCCGGGAACGGAGAAAAATGTAGACGTTGTAGACGTGTAGACGGCGTAGGCGGGACAGATAAATTCTGATTTGTCGCGCAGCGACAAATCAGAATTTACAAATGAGGAATGAGGAATTAGGAGTGAGGAATGAATGACGGGGCTTCGCCCCGTACCCCATTATATAGATATGCGTATATTATATTTTCATCGACCTTTCCTTATCCGCATCGTTTATTCTTTGCTCTTAAAGTATCCTTGTTGAATCTATAAATCAAGTCGCGAAGCGACTTCCGACATTTCTCATTCCTCATTCCTAATTCCTCATTGTTTTATATCGGGCGAAGCCCGACAAATCAGAATTTACACAAGCTTCCCCAGCACCTTCTCCACCGCGTTCGCCATGGAGAAAAACCCGAGGTCGTTGGGGTGGCAGTTGTCGACGGTGCCGTCGTCTCCGGCTGCCGCCATCAGGGCGGGGCCGTCGAGGAAATATACGTTTTTATCGCCTCGGCTCAAGGCGTTTTCATACGTCGCGCTGACGATCGCGCGGCGTTTTTCTTCGTCTTCGGTCAGGCGAAGCTTCGGGCGGCTCATCATGATCACCGGCAGATCGGGGTGCTTTTCGCGCACGGCGAGGAACAGGCGCTCATGCGTGCTTTGCAGATGCTCCGGCGTCGGGGCGTTGTGGTCGTAGTCGAGCACGAATACGGACATTTCAAGCCCCGCGATATATTGCGTCATCTCATCCTCGCCCTTCGCGCTGCCGGAGAAGCCGAGGTTGACATGATCGACGTTCAGGCGGCGCGTGAGGATATTCTCATATGCGTTGCCCGGGCGCGAGGCGCATCCGCCCTGCGTGATCGACGAGCCGTAATACACGACCGGCGGGATATCTTTGTATTCCGGGCCGGGCAGCACCGCCGCGTCGGCGGCAAGGCCGATGCTGAATTCATGCACGTTCGCGTACAGCGGCAGGTGGATCGTCACGTCGCGCATTTCGCGCGAAGGGAACTCGATGATGCTCTCATACCCGTGTTTCATGCCCTGCGGCGGCATGAAGCTGCCCTCGTACCTGTTCCCGACGTAGATATCGAAGCCCGCCGAGCCCACGAGAGGGAAGTGGTTCATGTGATCGACGCCGGACATCTTCGCGTTCGTGAGGATATAAGGGCTGTCGGTGCGAAAGCGCACCCTGCCGCCCGCGGTGTTCGTGTGCAGGAAGTACACGCCCTCGCTGACGCTTTTCGCGGTCTTTTCGGGCATGCGGCGGAATTTCCCGTTCTCGTAAAACACGCCGTAAATACGAAACGGCGCCCTGCGCGGGTCGAAAAACACCGCGTCGGTATGCGTGGTGAAGGTCTCGACCTTGAAGTTTTTGTCGATTTCGAAGATGCGTTTCATGGTTGCCTCCGGTTGTCGGTTTTTGAAAAAGTGTGGAGTGTGAAGAGTGAAGAGTGGAGTGTCGGAAATCGCTTCGCGATTTGATTTTTGAAAGTTGTTGGTTGCCGGGTGTTGGTTGTTGGTTGTCAGTTGCTGGTTGTCAGTTGCTGGTTGTCAGTTGCTGGTTTCTGGTTGAATATTTCTGGGGCTGGGTGCTGGGTGCTGGTTTTAGTTCGGAGTTCGGAGTTTTGTTGGGCAAACGGTGATTTTTCGGCTCATCTTATTACTTATTATGTTGTTCGGCGAGTTGTGAGAGAAGTTGAATTTCGATTCCCGATATCCGAATTCCGATCCGGTTACACTTACCGGAGCCCGGATGTCGAAACCCGTCCATATCTATAATCAAATCGCGCAGCGATTTGTTCGTGACCCTTTGTCAAGGACAATTTTTAAAGTGAATAGTATAAATCCACTTTTTTGTGATATAATGGTTCCCGCTTTACCGTCAGGGAGGATCGGGCAACGCTGCGGTGCGACCCGAGCGCCCGGACGGGTTTGCGGGGAGGCAGTGGAACACACTGTCTCTTTTTCATTGCCTCTTTGGAAACCAAAGCGAAAAACCTCGGGGTTTGGGGCAG
>JAFRPB010000108.1 GCA_017429345.1 Clostridia bacterium
CGCGGCGTGCGGCTCTCCGGCGGGCAGAAGCAGAGGCTGTCGATCGCCAGGGTTTTCCTGAAGGATCCCGCGATCCTGATCCTCGACGAGGCGACCAGCGCCCTCGACAACACGACTGAGGTGGCGATCCAGAAATCGCTCGACGAGCTCTGCAGCGGCAGAACGACCCTTGTCGTGGCGCACAGGCTCTCAACGATCCGCAACGCGGACGAGATCGCCGTCGTAACGAACGGCAGGATCGTCGAACGCGGCTCGCACGAAGAACTGATCGCCGCAGACGGGATCTATAAGAGTCTTTATGAGCTTCAGTTCCGCGTCGCTGACAGCGAAACGTTCATTTTCGCAGATGACACATGAATGAAAAAGTGAACAGTGAAAAGTGAACAGTGAAAAGTGAACAGTGAAAAGTGAACAGTGAAAAGTGAACAGTGAAAAGTGAACAGTGAAAAGTGAACAGTGAAAAGTGAGCCGAACGAAGGAGGAATTTGCGGATGAAGGCCGTGATACTCGCGGGCGGAAAAGGGACGCGCATCGCCTGCGTCCGCGCCGATTTGCCGAAGCCCATGCTGCCGCTGGGCGGCAAGAGCGTTCTTGAGCGTCAGATCGAAACGCTGAAAGAGAACGGCGTCGAGGATTTTACGATCGTGACGGGGTATCTCGCCGACGAGATCGAACAATACTTCGGCGGCGGCGAAAAGCTCGGCGTTCATATTACATATTATCGCGAGACCGAGCCGCTCGGCACGGCCGGAGCGCTTCTGCGCATGTCTTTCGAGGACGATTTTTTGCTCTCAGGCGGGGATCTCGTGTTTGATTTCGACCTGTCGCGTATGCTCGCGTTCCATAAGCAGAAAAACGCGCTCGCGACGCTGTTCGCGCATCCGAATTCGCATCCTTACGACAGCACGCTGATCGTATCGGACGCGGACGGGCGTGTGACCGGTTTTCTTGCGAAAGAGAACAAAAAGCCCGAGTATTACGAGAACTTATGCAACGCGGGGATCCAGATCATTTCTCCGGCGCTTCTGGAAATGTGCGATAAGCGCGGAAAAGCCGATCTTGACCGCGACGTGATCACGCCCGCCGTCGGGACCGGCAGAATTTACGCCTACCGCAGCGCGGAATACGTGCGCGACATGGGCACGCCGGAGCGGTACGCGCGCGCTGAGCGCGATCTTGCCGCCGGGACCGTGCGGTCTGGAAATATGAAAAACAAACGCCCGGCGGTTTTCCTCGACCGCGACGGGACGATCAACGTTTTTAAAGGCCTTATCTCGCGTCCGGAGCAGATAGAGCTGATCGACGGCGCGGCGCAGGCGATCCGCAGGATCAACGAGGCGGGCATGCCGGTCGTGATTATTACGAACCAGCCCGTGATTGCCCGCGGCGACTGCACCCTTGAAGAGCTGCGGCAGATCTTTAATAAGCTTGAAACGCTTCTCGGAGAAGAAGGAGCGTATCTCGACGCGATCTATTTCTGCCCGCACCACCCGGACGACGGATTTCCCGGGGAGCGAAAGGAATTCAAGATCGAGTGCGAATGCAGAAAGCCGAAGCCGGGTATGCTTCTTCGCGCCGCGGAAGAGATGAATCTCGATCTTTCCCGTTCCTATATGGTCGGCGACCACGCGAAGGACGTCGAAGCCGGCCGCCGCGCCGGCTGCATCCCCGTCTTCGTTCGGACCGGCATTCAGATGCCCGATCCGGAGGGGTGTCTGGTGTATGACGATCTGATCTCGTTCGTGAGAGATAAATTCTGATTTATGCGCAAGTGCTGAATCAGAATTTAGTCCCGAGTCCCGAGTTCCGAGTCCCGAGGCGGTCGATATATACTCAGGATAAAAAACGAGAACAAAGGAAAACCTTATTGTTTCCCGATATTTTTTGAAGCGCACATTCCTGCCTTTTGTATCTCGGGACTCGAGACTCGGGACTCGAGACTGTATCGACAAATCAGAATTTGCTTGCAAAAATAAACAAAATACACTATACTGTACTCATCCACCCGACGAACGGAGGCTTCTTTATGCCCGAACGGCAGAGCGTCACGCTTGACGTCGACGATATCGATCATCTTACCATCCGAAGGCGCAGGGGGCAGGACTTCGACTGCGGTCTTGCGCGCGTCTATATCCGCCGCTGCTTCGGCGTCTATCCCGAAACGCACAAAGCGAACCCGCGTCTTGCCGCGGATTATTCCGCGATCGAAGAGGCAGGGGAGCAGGAATTATATGATACGCTCGTTGCGATCCGCACCGTGTTGATGCGCTCGGTCGGTCTTGCATGACATTACGGAAAAAATGAGGTGTTCCGCATGAAAAAGATAAGAAAGATCATTGCCCTTCTTCTCTGCGCGCTGATCGTAATTCCGATCGGCGGGCTTGCGGTATCCGCAGAAAGCGCCGAAAAGGACTTTATCGTCACAAGCCCCTACGACGCGGTGGACTGGGATACCTGGGGGATCTATAAATTCCAGCCGCACTGCCACACCAACGCCAGCGACGGCTTCCCGACGATCCATGAATTCGTGCAGACGCATTACGATCTCGATTACGACGTCGTCGCGCTCACCGACCACGGCACGCTCAATCAGGGCTGGAACAAACAGCCGAACCTCGTGCCGCTGATCCGTCTTGTCAAATACGAGCGCACGCAGCTTCAGCCCATCTATCCGCTGACGGACGAGGAATATGAGGCGGTGCTGAACGGCACGGCGGCCTCTTCGAAGCGCACGCATGAAAACGGCATGCTCGACGTTCCCAAAGGGATCGAGCTGAATATGGCGACCCCGAAGGCGGACTGCCATCTGACCGGCTATTTCTGCGACTACGGGCAGGGCTACGCCGGCGTATTCGGCGATTACGAAACGCCCTCGGCGGGCGTGAAGGAAGCCGGCGGTATTTCGATGCTCGCACACGTGGGCGAATACGTCTACATAGAGAAGGACAGCGAGAAATACGTCGGGCAGAAGGTCGACGATTACTATGCGAACAAATTCGCCCGCCTGTTCCTCGACAACGCGGGCTCGAGCGTGGGCATGGGGATCAATTCCGCTACAGACGCGCACACCCGCTGCGACCGCATTCTTTATGATCAGATCCTGCAGAAGACGATCCCCAACGGCGTGACGCCCTGGGCGTTCTGCTTCTCGGATTCACATTCGTATAACTCCGCGAACGACGCGTATACGATGCTTATAATGGACGATTTCAGCCTTGACGGCGTGCGAAATGCGATGGAAAACGGCACCGCGTTCGCGGTATCACACTATTCGAACGGGTATGAGCTCAACGGCATGCAGGAGATGCCGGGTTATTCCGACGATCTGCGCCTCTGGAGCGACGAGAGCTATTATTTCTGCAACGATACGCCGATCGTGACGCGCGTCACCGTAGACAACGAGAACGACACGATCACGGTCGAGGGAGATAATTTCGACGAGATCACCTGGGTGTCAAATTGCGAGGTCATCCGGCGCGAGAGCGATATCACATCGGGCAAAGCGACGCTCGATCTGCACGACGCGGAGCTTCTGAATGAGCCGGAGCTTTACGTGCGTTTCTATATCACCGGCGATTACGGCATCTGCTATTCCCAGCCCTTCACGCTGAACGTCGCGGGGGAGAGCTTCGCGCCGGTCGAGGTGCCCGAGACGCACGATATCTCCACGTTCCTTCGCACGTTTGTTACTATCCTTGATAAAATGTTTTTCGCGAGAAGCTTTCTTGTATGGTGCTTCAAATTCTTCGCGCTCGGTTATGACGCGTGGGGCGTTTAACCGTGCCGTATATGGGACGGAACGGCTATGGACGAAAAAAGAATCGATAAACGGATCCAGAATACGAACATGACGCTGCGCAGGAGCCTGTTCGCTCTTTTGCGTGAAAAAAGCGTTGATAAAATTACGCCAACGGAGCTTTGCCGCAGGGCGGGGATCAACAGAAATACCTTTTATGCGCATTATAATTCCGCCCGCGAGCTGCTTGAAACGATGGAAAACGAACTGATCGCGCAGATCGTCGACGCTTCGGGCGATACGCTGCTGACGGGAACGAGTCTTGACTTTTTTCGCAGCGTCTGCGATACCCTTGCGCAGCGGCGTGAAATGAGTACGGCGCTTCTGGGCGAATACGGCGACGAAGCATTTCTTGAAAAGCTCCTGAGGCTCGGCTGCGGTTATTTTACCGCCGAGTGGGAAAGACAGGGCGCGAAGATCGACCCGCGGGACGCGAGCCTGTTTTTCGCGTATATCTCACAGGGCGGCGCGTCGCTGATCCGGCAGTGGGTGCGGAACGGAATGAAGGAAAAAGCCGATCGGACTGCGGAGCTGATCGATCGTTTTTCCCGGGCGTGCATGAAAGAAATAACGCAGTAAAAGCATAGAAAAAAGCAAATGATCCGTGTTTTCATCGACGCGCAGTACGATGTGCGGCGTCGGACTGAAAACACGGATCATTTATGTTCTTCGGCAGTCTGTCAGTTTGTCGGCTTTTATGCATTTTTCTTTATCAGGGCGGCGGTGGTGATGCTTACAATGCCGTCAAAGATCAGCGAGATGCCGATCAGGCGCGTAATGAAATCCGTCAGCGCGTTCGGATTGCATACCACGATCACACCGAGAATGATCCCGATAAAGGAAAGAAGCATACCCGGGATCCGGCCGATCGGGAGCTGCAGCGACGCGAACAGATCCGCCGCAGAACTCAGCAGCAGCAAAACGCCGAAGAAAAACGGCAGAATCCCCGAGATCAGCCTCGGAGAAGCGACGAAAACGATCGCCGTCAGCGCCGAGAGAATCGCGAGGATCAGCGTGAAAACCGGTCGTTTTTCTTTTGAAGAAAGAAAATATATCGCGAATCCGACCGCCGCGCCGATTGCGAATACCACGCCGATAATGCGGATCGAAGTCTGCATCATTTCGGACGGCGCCAACAGCAGAAGGACGCCGAGAACGAGAAGAAGGACGCCGACGACAAGTTTGTTTTTGAACATTCCCGTGACGATACTTTTCATAAAAAAATCACCTCCGCATACATTATAACAACTTTTAAAAAAGAAATCAATTTATTTATTGCATTCCGAAAAGAATAATGATAAAATATTATTTATCAAATACTGAGAGAGGATGTTTTATCGTGAAAAAGATCCTTTGCGTCATTCTGTGTGTTGTTCTTCTATGTCCGATGCTTTCGGCGTTTTCGACCGGAGCCGAAAAGAACGAAAAATGCTCCTGCCCCAACGCGCCGATCATTCGCGTGAACGGCCTGGGCGCGACCATTTACAACGCCGACGGAAGTGTTGTACAGGCGGCGGATTTCGAGACGATCCTTACTACGATCGTCAACGCGATCCCGCTGGTGCCGGGGCTGCTTACCGGTAAACTGACCGCGCGTGAAACGGAAAATCTCGTCGAGATCGCCGACGGCTTTTTTGACGATCTCGGTCTTGACGAAAACGGCGATCCGATCGGCGGTCAGGCGGTGCATATGATTTACCCGACCGAAGTCGACCACGAAAACGGGCAGATCATCTGTTTTGATTACGACTGGCGGCTCGATCCGTTTGACAGCGCCGAAAAGCTGCGCGATTTCGTGGAGTATATCAAGAAGCTGACCGGGCACGACAAGGTGTATCTGATCGGCGAGTCGATGGGCACGATCATTATGGATACCTATCTTTCCGTATACGGCTTCGACGATATCGCGGGCGTGATCTGGTACAACGGAGGCTACAAGGGCATTCTGACCTGCAGCGATTCGTTCTCGAATCAGAACACGATCTCCGCCGAGACGATGGGCGCCTATCTCAAGCAGGTCGGCGCGACCTCCGGCAGCACGCTTTTGTATGATCTGATGTGCGCGCTCGCCGATTCCGGTTTCCTTGCCGAAGCCATGTCCGGCATTCTCAAGGGCGCATACAGCCTGAACGACGAGGGCTATCTGCAGGATTTCCTCGTCAGAAACATCGGCAGGTTCCCCGGCTTCTGGTCCTTCATAAAATACGAGGACTTCGACGCGGCGATCGAATACGCCTTCCCGACGCCGGAGCTGAAGGCGACTTACGCGAAGCTGATCGAACGCGTCACCTGCTATCACACCGAAGTCTCCGCGAAGGTTGACGAGCTGATGAAAACGGCGGAGAAAAAGACCGGCAAGGTCGGCGTCGTCTGCGGTTACGGCTCGCTTCTGCCGCCCGTGACGCACGAGGAATACCTGCAGAGCGACAGCGTGATCGGCACCCGCGAGGAATCGAACGGCGCTACCTGCGCGCATGTGGGCGAGACGCTCGGCGACGGTTATCGGCAGAAGATTTCGGACGGCCATAATCATATCTCGCCGGACAATATCATCGACGCGTCCACCTGTATTTTCCCCGACAAGACGTGGTTCGTCAAATACCATATGCATCATTTCGCGAACGACGGCTACAGCGCGGAGCTGATCCGAAAGATCTTCCTATCAAAGGGCGTCTTCACCGTTTTCTCGGATAAGGATTATCCGCAGTATATGATCCTGAACAAAGAGAAAACCGAGCTCTCGCCTCTGACGGCGGAAACCGATGAGGACCGCACGCCGGAGAACGGCTTCAGCTATCAGATGTTCAACGTTATATTCAAAATGAACACGTTCTTCCTGCAGCTGTATAAGCATATCGCGGGCGCGTTCCGCGAGGAGTGAGCCGGCCCTTCCGACGAAAGGAATCAAATATGAGCGACCGCTTTATCCGCGCCGAGCTTCTGCTCGGCGCGGAAGCAATGCATAAACTGAAAAACGCGCACGTCGCCGTCTTCGGGATCGGCGGCGTCGGCGGTTACGCCGTCGAGGCGCTGGCGCGCTCCGGCGTCGGGGAACTGACGCTCGTCGACGCGGATAGGGTCGATATCTCCAATATCAACCGGCAGATCATCGCCCTGACCGATACGGTCGGTATGATGAAGACCGAAGCGGCGGCGCGAAGGATCGCGCAGATCAATCCCGACTGCGCCGTTCATATCAAGGATGTGTTCTATCTCCCGGAAACCGCGGGGGAGTTTGATTTTTCTATATTCGATCATGTGATCGACGCGGTGGATACCGTGAGCGCGAAGCTCTCGATCGTGACGGAATGCGACCGCCTCGGCGTGCCGGTGATCAGCGCCATGGGCGCGGGAAATAAACTTGATCCCACGGCGTTCGAGGTCGCGGATATTTCCGAAACAAGCGTCTGTCCGCTCGCGCGCGTGATGCGCAAGGAGCTGCGCAAACGCGGGATCGAACACCTGAAAGTCGTATACTCAAAAGAAGAGGCCGCCGTTCCCGATGAAACGCTTGAAGAAGAAGCGCTGCGCGCTTCCGCCGCCTCGGGCTCGACGCGCAGGAGCGTGCCCGGCTCGGTCGCGTTCGTTCCCTCTGTCGCGGGACTGATTCTTGCGGGCGAGGTCGTGAAGGACCTGGTTTTCGGCAGTGTGGAATGTGGAGAGTGAAGAGTGAAGTGTCGGAAATCGCTGCGCGATTTGATTTTTAGATAGTTGCTCGTTTCTGGTTTCTGGTTTCTGGTTGCTCGTTGCCGATGCTTGAAGAACTTTTTTCTGTCCGCTGTTCACCGTTCACGATCTCACGACTTCACGACTTCACGATATCACTGTTCACTTTCCAACGAGGTAATTATATGCTCTACGCCATTCTCATCCTCGCCGCGCTCGCGGTGTTTTTTGCGGTATTGCTGATCCGCGCCGCGCTTCTGCGTCCACCCGAGGACGGTTCGGACGGCGCACGCACGCCCCCCGCGCCGGATACGGGCGAGGTCGGGCGTTTTCAGAAGGTGCTGCGCCTGAAAACCGTCTGGCCGCGCGAGGGCAAAATAGAATACGAACAGTTTGACGCGTTTCTCCCGCTGCTCAGAGAGCTTTACCCGACCGTATTTGAAAATACGGAGCTGTCCGTCGTCAACCGTTACGGCGTGATCCTGCGCTGGAAGGGCAGCGATCCCGACAGAGAGCCGGTGATCCTGATGGCGCACCATGACGTCGTCTCCGCTGAGGACGCGGACTGGTCCTCGCCGCCGTTTGATGCGAATATCCGCGACGGGAAGATCTATGCCCGCGGCGCTGTCGATACGAAATGTATCATCACCGCCGTTCTCGAGGCCGAAACGCGGCTGATGGAAGAGGGCTTCCGTCCCGAGCGCGACGTGTATTTTATTACATCGAATAACGAGGAGACCGGCGGCGATACCACGCCCGCGCAGGTCGAATGGTTCCGCGAGAGGAATATCAAACCTGATTTCGTCCTCGACGAGGGCGGCGCGATGATCGACGAACTGCCGCTCGGCATCCGTCACGAGTTCGCGATGATCGGGGTCTCCGAAAAAGGCGTGGTCGACGTGAAGCTGACTGCGCGCGGCGAGGCGGGGCATTCGTCAACGCCCTGCGATAAGGATTCGACGTTCCGTTTGCTCGATGCGCTGAACGCGATCCGCTCGCATCCGTTTAAGGCTTGTCTGTCTCCCGTGACTGCCGAGATGCTGCGCAAGCTCGGCGCCCACGCGCCGTTCGGCTTCCGGATCGTGTTCGCGAATATCCCCGTCTTTGCCCCGATCATTAAAAAGATCATGGCGAAGGGCGGCGAGACGAACGCAATGATCCGCACCACGACTTCACTCACGCAGCTTTCCGGCAGCGACACGATCAATACGATCCCGACCGAGGCGGGCGCGGGCTTCAGCGTGCGCGTCGCGGCGTGGAACACGACCGAAGAGGTCGAGAAAAGACTCCGCGAGCTCTGCGGGGAGCATGTGACGCTCGGGATCCCGTACCGGCAGGAGCCCTCGCCCTGTTCCGATTTCAGAAGCGAAGCCTACCGCCTGATCGCCGATACCGCGCGTAAGGTTTATCCCGGTGCGGACGACGCGCCCTATATCATGAACGGCGGCACGGATTCCAAGCATTTTACGGCGATCTGCGACAACGTGTTCCGTTTCTGCGGCTTTCATTTTACGTCGGAGGAACGGCACGGCATGCACGGGGTCGACGAGCATCTTTCCGTCGATTCCTATCTCAAAGGCATAGAATTTTACGAGCGGCTTCTGCGCTCGCTGTAAAGGAGATTGATTTATGAGTTATTTACCCATGACCGAGTACGAGACGGCGTCCGAAGCGGTCCGCGCCGAGTATGACGACCAGATCGCGAAGCACGGCAGAATCACCAACATGAAGCGGACGCTCCTGCACAACGTGCCCGCGTTCAAGGCGTATATGGAGTGGTACACGCTCTACGACCTGATTGTTCCGTTTACCGGCGACAGGGCGCTGCAGCTGTTTTCCTATGCCATATCCGAGGGCAACGACTGCCTGATCTGCTCGACTTTTTTCCGCAAGATCCTGATCGACGCGGGCGACGACCCGGATCATCCCGTGCTCAGCGATACCGAGAGGCTGCTGTTTGATTTCGGCCGGCAAATCTGCAGGAATCCGCACAGTATTTCCCCGGAAATATATGATAAGCTCAAGGAAAAATTCAACGATGAGCAGATCGTTCTGCTGATTTCCTTCGCGGGCATCATGTACGCGACGAACCTGTTCAATACCGTGGCGAAGGTTCCGCTGGATACCATTCTCTACGATTACAGAAAAAAGAAAGAAGAGGAATAAAATATGGCTGATTTTGAGAATAAGGTCGCGTTTATCACCGGCGCGGCGCACGGTCAGGGCAGAGCCTGCGCGCTCGCGCTCGCGAAGGAGGGCGCGGATATCGCCGCCTTCGACGTTGCGAAGAAGATCGAATACCCGGCGTATGAATTCGGCACGAGCGACGAGCTGGAGAGCCTGAAAAAAGAGATTGAAGCGATGGGCAGACGCTGCGTCGCCTGCGTTGGGGACGTGCGCGATGATAAAGCCGTGACCGCCGCGGTGGAGAAGACGATCGCCGAGCTGGGTAAGATCGACATTCTGTTCAACAACGCGGGCATCTGCGCCTACGCCACGGTCGACGGCATGACCGACGACGAGTGGAACGCGATGATCGACATCAACCTCAAAGGCCCGATGAACGTTACGCGCCGCGTCGCGCCGTATATGATGAAGGCAAAATCGGGCGTGATCATCAATAATTCGTCCGTCATGGGTCTGCGCGGCGGCAATCGCCTGTCGCATTACACCGCGTCGAAATGGGGGCTTACGGGCCTTACAAAAGCGTGGGCGATCGAGCTCGCGCCGTATAACATCCGCGTCGTCAGCATCCATCCCACGGGCGTCAACACCCCGATGAACGACGGACTTGCGGCGATGGAGGGCATGACCCCGCAGGAGATCGCCGAGCGCTCGGCAGGGAATCTCCTGCCCGTGCCGTGGGTCGAGCCCGAGGACGTGGCAAATCTCGTTTTATGGGTAGCGAGCGACAAGGCGCGCTACGTGACCGGCTCGCAGCTCGTGCTGGACGCGGGACTTCTTTCCGTATAACATGAACCCGAATCTCGTCCTGTCCCGTGCGGCAGCGTACCGACCGAAGCCGTTTCTGTTCCTTACGACGGATCGCGAAGAAGATCTTACAGTCGATAAAATATCCTCCGGTCTGCGTTCCCTGCGGGACGCGGGCTTTGGAGGGTTTGTTTTATTTAATAAACCGCCGGGCGGTTTCTCGGAGGATGATTTTTTAAGCGAAAGATGGTTCGCTGTTGTCCGTCGGTTTGCCGAACAAAGCCGTTTGCTTGGGCTTGAAATGTGGATCAACGACGATTACGACTGCCCGGTCGGAAACGCGGGCGGCAAAATAAGAAAGCGCGCGCCGCATCTGAACGCAAGGCATGTCGTTCCGGACCGGGAAAACGGGTACCGCGTCCTTCAGGCAAATTGGGGATTTCCCGGATTTGAAGAAAAGGAGAGCGCCGCGCAGTTCCGCGAGATCGTTTATGAGGCGTACAAAGCGCATGTCGGCGAATTTTTCGGCGATCCGATCGCCGGTTTTTTCTCGGACGCGGATAACAGACGCGTCGATTATACGGTTCTGTTTGACGAAAATTCGCCGATGCGGGATTATTTTCCGTGGTCCTCCGATTTCGAGAAGACGTTTTTTGACGCGTACGGCTACCACATCGAGCCGTATATGCCCGATATTTTCAAAAGAAAGGATATCCCGCAGGCGGCGGATTACTGGGAACATGCCGGCAGGCTATACGCCGCGTGGTTCGGCACGAACGCGGCCTGGCTGCACGATAACGGGCTTTTGTATACCGGGCATACCTCCGATTCTTCTCCGTATCTTTACGCCGAATCCGCGCGCAGCTCCTGTTTAACCGAAGGACGATTTTCGGAGATCGGGCGGCAGTTTGATTATCCCGGCACGGATCACGAACTTCTCTCTCTCGATTCCGCACGTCCCACGCTCAATACCGGCTGGTGGTATGTGCCCGAAGCCGTCTGGGGAGAGGCGCTGCCGGAGAAAATGCCGTGTTTTACCGATCTGTCGCGTGATCTGCGGGCGAAACAGGCGGCGTCGACGGCGTTCTTATATGACAAAAAACGCGTGATGTGCGAGATGTTTGCCGCGACAAATTTCGGCGTATCGCCGACCGAGCTTCTGCGGATCGCTGCGTATCAGATCATGCAGGGTGTGAATTTTATCGTCCCGCACGCGTGGCATTATCTGTTTCACGGGGAACTGAAGTATTTCGCGCCGCCCGACTTCTCCCCGGCGGGAACGCTGTACCGCGCGATGCCGCAGATCAACGAAAGACTGACCGAGCTTTGCGAGCTGTCTTCCCGCAGCCGGCTTGTATGCGATATCGCCCTGCTTGATCCGACGGATTTTGTGTGGAGGAACACGTTCGATTCCACCGCGTATTTTGCGGCTTTTTCTGCGCTTAACCGCCTTCCTTACGGCTTTGCGGTGTGCGACGAAAAGAACCTACTGGAAAAATCACTCGGCATAAAAGCCGTCGTCGCGGCGGGGATCGACCTGCCCGCAAGGCGCAGAAAAGCGTTGGAGGAACGCGGATACGCCGTGATTTCAGGCGCGGAACTCGACCGGCTTCCGGCGATCCTGGATGAATGTCCCGTCTCCTATTCGGGCGAGGGTACGCCTCATTTCATGCGCCGCCGTTTCGACGACGGGTCAGAGATCTGTTTTATTGCGAATATCGAAAGCGAATTGCCGATCCGCGGCGTGCTGAACGTGTTTGGCAGGGAGGAGAATATTCAGCTCTTTCCCGGAGAAATCGTCTATGCCGTTCCCGAGGAAACGCGGTTCGGACGGCTTTGCTGCGGGGGAGCGACGCTTCTCAGAATCCCGAAAGAAGCGGATTGCGGTTTTGACCGACCGAACGTGATTCCCATGGAACGGTTTCTTGTCGGGGGGCGAACGGTGACGAAAACCGATCCCGCAAAGCGCATTGATTTTCCGTTTTTCTGCAGCGGACCGGTTGCCGAATGCAGCGTTTTCGTCCCGGTCTGCGACGGAGTGAACGTGCGCGCGGTCGCACTTGACGGGGAAATGCTCAAGAAAACAGAAAAAGCGTTCGCGCCGTTTACCGCAGACCTCTGCGCCGTTTACCGCACTGGGAATCTGACGGTCGGCGCGCATTGCCTTTCGATTGAAAAGGACGGGGCGTTCGGGCAGGACGCGCAGGTGCTTCTGCGCGGCGATTTCGACGTGCGGATAAAAACCGACGGGACGAAATTCGCGCTTGTCCGATCGCAGTATAACCTGCGTCTGTATATCCCGGAGAACGCCGAAATCACGCTTTCGCCGCGCAGGACGAAGCTGAAAACGGGATTGTCGGCGGCAAAACAGGGACAGCCGTTTTACAGTGGGGAAATACTCTATGAATTTACGGTTGAAACGGTTCCCGGAAGGCGGTATCGTCTGACGGTCCCGGCTGCGCGTGACATAATGACCGTGCGCTCGGTCGTCGCGGACGCCGTGAATCAAACGATCGTAATCCCGCCTTATACTTGCAAATTTACCGCGAAAACGGATAAAACCGCGGTACGTCTTTCGGTGTTGACGTCCTGCGCGAATACGCTTGAATGTTACGCCGAACAAAGCGGCATATTCGAACCGGAACCCGGGAAGGAGGAAGAAGAATGACAGTGACCGAACCCGCGGTATTCACCAATATGTGCATGATTTACGACGGGGATAAGATCCTCGTGCAGGACCGCGTCGACCCCGATTGGCCCGGCGTGACCTTTCCCGGCGGGCACGTAGAGCCGGGAGAGTCCTTCGTGCGCTCTGTGATCCGCGAAATGAAGGAGGAAACGGGGCTCGATATCCGCGAACCGAAGCTCTGCGGGATCAAGCAGTGGGTCGACAACAAAGAGAATTACCGCTATATCGTCCTGTTTTATAAAACAGACAAGTTCTCGGGTACGCTCAAATCCTCCGACGAGGGCGTTATGAGATGGATCCGCCTTGACGAATTAAAAAAATATCACCTCGCCGAAAGCTTCGACGAGATGATAAAGGTGTTTCTGGACGACAGTTTGTCGGAGAGCTACAATTATTACGCTGAGAATAAATGGATTTGTGAGAATTTGTGAAATACTGATTTGTCGAGGAGTTTCCCACGGCGTCGGGCTCACAAATGTAGGGGCGGGCATGACCGCCCGCTTGCGTTTTTCGCCCGTCCTTTATAGACGGGCGAAAAATGCAATACGGTTAGATCCGTTGTGAAATATACAATTTCTCCGCCTCGCTACCCCCACCGCAAGGGGTGCGGATTGCCGGTGGCAATCTCTGCCGTTAGGCAGAAGTCGATCGGGCGGTCATGCCCGCCCCTACAAATCATCGCCTCGACAAATCAGGATTTACCTATCGTCCTCTCATACGCCTTCACCCAGAGATCAACGGTCTTCTTCGAGTAGACATGAGGCATCGAGGCGGTAACGGAGGAGACGGCGGCGATCTTGGCGCCGACGCGCATGATCTTTTTGAGCAGAACGGGATCCCTGACGACGCTCACGACCTTCGTTTTTACTGATCCCGGCGTATTGCCGCTGAAAACATCGAGAATGGTCTTCGTATCCGCGTCGATGGACATATCCTTCGCCGTGATCACGCCGTTGTCGAACAGATAGTCGAGCTCCGCGGGCGTCATCACAGTCAGCGCTTCCTTGACGCAGGCGAGCACTGCAAAGCCCGCGCCGAGTTTGGAGTAATACTTTACCTGATATTTCCACAGCGTCGCGGCGGTGAACGCGCCGTCCGCGTCGTCGTATACCGTGTCGGCGAGCATTTTCGCCGCGCGGAAGCTGTTTGCGATGCCGGAGCCGATGATCGGCACGGTCATATAGGCGCAGTCGCCGATCGCGGCGTAGCCGTCGCAGACGAGCTTTGAGAGCGGCTGCCGGACGGGGATCTTCACGAACTGTCCTCCGCGCATCAGCACTCTGCCGAGCGACGGGTTGTCTTTTCTGTAATACTCCGCCGCGCGCTGCGCTTCTTCGATGGAAAACGGCTCGAACCTGCCGATAAGCAGGTCGGTATATTCTTCTTCCGTCGCGATCCAAGAGATACCGAGGATCCCCTCGCCGAACAGGCAGACCTTGTATTT
This sequence comes from Clostridia bacterium, assembly GCA_017429345.1. Classification (GTDB taxonomy): domain Bacteria; phylum Bacillota; class Clostridia; order Oscillospirales; family Acutalibacteraceae; genus RGIG2774. Next base: position 14,527 of record JAFRPB010000108.1, read on the forward strand.
GTCCTTGACCTCTTCGTCGCCCTCGCGGTTGAAAAACGCTCTGTAAACATAGAACTGATTGTTCTTTCCCGTCTCCGGGTTGATCCCGCAGGAGGCGGGAAGATTCTTTTTGATCGGGGAATCAAGACCGCAGGCGTCGATCACAAGATCGCCGTATACGTCGCCCTTCGCCGTTTTGATGCCGATCACGCGGTTCCCCGCGATCTGGGGAGAGAGCGCTTCGCACTCAAACTCAAATTTTGCCCCGTTTTCCCGCGCGGTTTTGATGATATGGCGATAAAGATCACGGCGCTCGACCTTGATCTCAAGCTTTTCCGGCGGTATCTGCTGCCGAAGTCCCGTCCTGCCGTTCGGCGAATAGAAGGTCATGTGTTCTTTATACTCGAACTGTGTGACGGGCAGCATGGGCAGATCGGCTTCGCCGAGCGCTTTCGGATCGAAAATATCCGTCCAGTCATAGCCGAGATCTTCCTCGGGCTTTTTTTCATAAACCGTAACGTCAAATCCTTTTTTTGCCAGAAGAGACGCGGCTGCGATTCCGCCGTGCCCGCCGCCCGCGACGATGATTCTGCTCATATTATGACCTCCTATGTGAGAAGTTTTTGGTTGAAGGTTGCCGGGTACTGGTTGCCGGGTACTGGTTGCCGGGTGCCGGGTGTTGGGTGCCGGGTGCCGGGTGCTGGGTGCCGGGTGCTCGTTGCCGGAAGCCGATCTCACGCTCTCACGACAACGCCGTTTTTCCACGGCGCACGATGCCGGATATGAAGTCGCAACACGCAAAACGCAAAACATTCAGGCTTCAGATGAACGCAGCATCGCGGTCTTCAGTACCGCGGCCTGTGTCTTCGAGTCTTTGATCCTGCCGGCCAGTATATCCTCCACAAGCTCGTCAAGCGGGATCTCGCGGACCTCCACAAACTCGTCGGGGTCGGTGTGCAGCTCGCCGCGGGTGAAATTCTTTACGGTGTACATATAGATGATCTCGGTCAGGATCGCGGGACTTGAATAAAACTCGCCGATGAAGGTCAGCTCGCCGTCTTCAATTCCGGTCTCCTCCGAGAGTTCGCGGCGGGCGGCGGTTTCGGGATCCTCGCCCGGGTCGATCTTGCCCGCGGGGATCTCGGTGGTCACGCGGCCGAACGGATAACGGAACTGGTCGACGACAATGACCTTTCCGTCTTCCGTAACGGGCACAACGCAGACCGCGCCCTGATGGCGGATATATTCGCGCATCGCCGGCTTGCCGTTCGGAAGCTCGATTTCATCGACATACAGATGAATGATCCTGCCGTCGTAAATCAGTTTTTCGCTGATTTTTTTTTCCGTCATATCCATACCGGTCACCTCAGATGTATTATTACAGTCTAATTATACATGTGCTGCGGCTGTTTTGCAACTTGTTTTTTGCCGTTTTCCGGGCTTTATTTGTTAATTTACCGTTAATTCCGCAATAATATTGATTCAAACCTTGCAATTGAAAAAAAAATATGTTAACATAAATTAATATATTATATTCAAATAGTATAATTTCATATTGAACGAGGAGAGAATAATGAAAAAGTATTATGAGATGACTCCGGAAGAAAAATCGTCGTTCCGTCGGAACGCGCTTGTGGAGTATAACGCGTTCAAGGCCAGAGGGCTGAATATCAATATGTCGCGCGGCAAGCCCTCGTGCTCGCAGCTTGATATTTCTTCCGACCTTTTCCATTCTCTTGATGAGACGAACTGCAGGAGCGCGGCGGGCACCGACTGCCGCAATTACGGCGAAATGACCGGTATCTCTGAGGCTAAGGCGCTTTTCGCCGATATTCTCGACGTCGACCCGAAAAACGTGATCGTCTGCGGCAACGCGAGCCTGACGCTGATGTTCGACTATCTCGCGCAGTGTATGTTCGATTACGGCGACCATATCGCGTGGAGCCGGCAGGAGGACGCGAAGTTCATCGCCGTCGTTCCCGGCTACGACAGGCATTTCGCCATTGCGAACTATTTCGGACTCAAGCTCGTCAACGTGCCGATGACGCCGACCGGTCCCGATATGGATAAGGTCGAGGAGCTGATCAAGGATCCCTCGGTCAAGGGTATGTTCTGCGTGCCGAAATATTCCAATCCCGACGGCTATACTTATTCCGACGAGACGGTCGAGCGTCTTGCCGCCATGGAACCCGCGGCGGATGACTTCCGCGTGATCTGGGATAACGCGTACATCGTTCACGATCTGTATGAGGAGGGGGATCACCTCAAGGAGATCTTCTCCACGGCGAAGAAATACGGCCATGAGGATCATTTTGTCGAGTTCGCCTCGACCTCGAAGATCACGTTCTCCGGCGCGGGCATTTCCTGTATCGTCGCTTCCGACCATAATCTTGACCTGATCCGTATGCGCCTGAAGGTGCAGGTGATCAGCTACGATAAGCTCAATATGCTGCGTCATACGAACGTCATGAAATCCGTTGACGACGTTCGCGAGCGCATGAAGAAGCACGCGGCGATCCTGCGGCCGAAATTCGAGGCTGTGCTCTCGATCCTCGACGAGGAGCTCGGCGATCTCGACGTCGCGCACTGGACAAAGCCGCGCGGCGGGTATTTCATCAGCTTCTATTTTGACAAGGGCTCGGCAAAACGCGTTTATCAGCTCTGCTCCGAGGCGGGGATGTCGATCACGCAGGCCGGCGCGACTTATCCATACGGCGTCGACCCGGCGGACAGCAATATCCGCATCGCGCCGTCTTATCCCTCGCTCGAGGAAATCAAGACCTGCGCGCGGCTGTTCTGCGCGGCGGTCAAGGTCGCTGTCTGTGAGGCAGACGTATCATGAACGATATGCGGATCGGGCACGGTTACGACGTGCATAAACTTGTGCCGGAGAGAAAGCTGATCCTCGGCGGCGCAGATATCCCGTATGAAAAAGGGCTTCTCGGTCACTCCGACGCGGACGTTCTTCTTCACGCGATATCCGACGCTCTTTTGGGCGCCGCGGCGCTCGGCGATATCGGAAAGCATTTTCCCGATACCGCCGCCGAGTACGAAGGCGCGGACAGCCTTATGCTGCTCGGCAGAGTCCGGGAGCTGATCGGGCGCGAGGGCTGGTCGGTCGGCAACGTCGACGCGACGGTGATCGCCCAGCGTCCAAAACTCGCGCCGTATATCGAAGAAATGCGCGGGAACATCGCCCGCGCGCTGGAGATCGACCCGTCGCGCGTCAGCGTCAAGGCGACGACCGAGGAAAAGCTCGGCTTTACCGGCGAAGGGCTCGGCATCGCCGCCCACGCCGTGGCGCTGATCGTAAAATAAATCGGGGCGGACTGCTTTATGCACTGAACACCGCATGTGTTCCGCAATCTATCAATTCATTATCGGTGATGTTATGGAAAACTTTCAGAACGCCGTATCCTCATTCTTTCAGAATCTTACCGGCGTGCTCTCCGGCTTTGACTCGATCACGGATCTTCTTGACGTTCTTCTTGTCGCGGTCATTATTTACGCATTGATCGTTCAGCTTCGAAAGACACAGTCGGTGCATATGATCCGCGGTATAATGCTGATGGGCGTTTTGTATGTCGTTGTGGTCATGCTTCGGATGCAGACGAGTAAATTTCTGTTCAACTATCTGATCCGCGATCTGTTTTTGCTCATTGTGATTATATTCAGCAATGAGATCAGGCATGCGCTGGAACACATGGGGCACAGTCGTTTTAAAAGAATATTTTTCCCCGGCGGCAACGATACCGAAGTCGCGGATACCGTAAACGCGACGGTTCGCGCCTGCGCTTCCATGAGTGAGGATAAGATCGGTTCGCTGATCGTATTCCGCCGCATGTCGAATCTCGGCGAGCTTGAGCGCTCCGGCGTTTATATCGACGCGAAGGTCACGACGGAAATGCTCTGCAGCATCTTCTTCCCGAAAGCCGCGCTGCACGACGGCGCGATCGTGATCGACGGCGACCGCATCACCGCCGCGCGCTGTATCGTCTCGATGAAAAACGATATTGTCGTGACCGAAAAGGTCGGCACGCGCCACCGCGCTGCGATCGCCCTGAGTCAGAGCACCGACGCGGTCGTCGTGGTCACGAGCGAAGAAACGGGCATCATCTCCATCGCGGTGGACGGCGTTCTTCGCCGCGGTATCACGGCGGCGGAGCTGCGCGAGCTGCTCAGCGGTTATCTTTTGAATGATTCTGCCGAAGGCGACGGATTCTCTTCAAGAATAAAAAAGCTTTTCAAAATTGGGGGAAAGAAAAATGGCGGAAAATCAAACAACTCCCGAAAAGAAAACAACGAAAAATGGGACTCCATTCAGGAAAAAAACGACGAAAAGTAAAGATCACGGCGCGTTTTTCCGCGAGGTCATCGGCGACAACAGATTCCTGTTTTTTATCTCTCTGCTTCTCGCTTTTTTTGCATGGTGTCTTGTTTCTGCTTACGCGAGCCCCGAGGTCGAACGCACCGTTGTAAATGTGCCGATTTCGGTCAATCTTGCCGGATCCGCTGCGGAGCAGCTCGGTTATCAGACCTTCGGCTCGACGGAGTATTATGCCGATGTTGTCGTGAAGGGCCCGAAATATCAGCTTTCGGACAGTATTTTCGGCACAAGAAACATTCGTTTGACAGCCTCGCTTGCCCGCGTTGATTCGCCCGGTCTCAAAACGCTCGCGGTTGACGGTGAGATCGTGGACGCCTCAAACGACATCAGTCTTGTTTCTATTTCACGCGACTCGATCAGTGTGTATTTCGATATGGAAAAAGAGATCGAATATACAATTGAGCCGCAGCTTGATCTTCCCGAGGGCGTTTCCTCCGTGCCGGACGGATATGTTCTCGATACGCCGATCCTTTCGGTGAGCACAGCGATCGTTACGGGTCCGGCGACCGAGATCTCCGCGATCGAGCGGATCGTCGCGAACGTCCCTCTGCAGAAGTCGCTGACCGCGAATACCACAACGCAGGCGGATGTTCTGATGGTCACCTCCGACAACAGCGAGCCGCAGTATTGCGTCTGCGATATTCAGAATGTGAACGTCACGCTCCCGGTGCTGAAGATCACAAAACTGCCGATCGGCGTATCGTTCATCAATCAGCCGATCGCTTACCTGAACAGTCCGCTCAAAATGGATATTACGCCGCTGAATGTGGATGTCGCGATCCCCGTGGGATCGGTCGATTCCATGAAAACGATCGATATCGGTCTGATCAGTTTTTCCGATATCAACAATAAGGTCAACACCTTTGCCGTGAATACGGCCGATATCGATAACGTACGTTTTCTTGACGATGATCTTGACCGTATTCTCGTGACCGTCGACGCGTCAATGATGGAAAAAAAGAAGTTTGAGGTCAAAATCACCGACGATACGGTTACGACAATGAACCTGCCCGAGGGATTTTCCGTGAAATACGATCAGAAAACGCCCATCAGTGTGACGGTGATCGGTCCCGAGGCTTCTCTGGCGGAGCTCAGCGATACGGGAATATACGCAGAGGTCGATTACAGCAGCCGTGAAGTGACTGCTGGCAGCGCAACGGTACCCGCCCGGTTTATCGTGAAATCGCTGACCGACTGCTGGTGCTACGGCAGCTATGAGCTGAACGCCGTGATCACAGGTGAAGAAGCGTCCGACTGAGCAGGCGATTTACAAAAGGAGAGAATATAATGGCTGAGAAAAATAAAAACGCGGTCTCCTGTCCCGCGAAAGGACAGGTCGGCGGTCAGGCGCTGCTTGAGGGCGTAATGATGAACAGCCCGAAGTCTTCCGCGATGGCGGTCAGACACGTCAGCGGCAGGATCATCGTCAAACAGAAGGAATTCAAGCATATCAAGGATAAGATCAAGCCTCTCGGCTGGCCGATGATCCGCGGCGTGGTCAGTTATATAGAATCCATGACCTTCGGGTATAACTGCCTGATGGAATCGGCGGAGCTCTCCGGCGGCATGGAGACCGATACGCCCGAAGAAGAGATGAGCAAGCTCGATAAGTGGATCACCGACCATATGGGGCCGAAATTCATGGCGGCGCTCTCGTTTGTCTCCATGGTGCTCGGTCTTGCCGTCAGTATGCTGCTGTTCGTCTACCTGCCGATCAAGGTCGTGGATATTCTTGACGGGTGGCTGATCTCCGGTTTCGGTTTCCATTGGAATTATGAAAAAGAACTGATGGAGCAGTTCGTGCTGAACAGCCATCATCTTCACCCGCTGCTGGAGGGTATCCTGCGCATTATCATTCTCGTCGCATATATGGCGATCGTTTCCATGCAGAAGGATATCAGACGCACTTTCAAGTATCACGGCGCGGAGCATAAGTCCATCGCCTGTTATGAGGCGGGCAAAGAGCTTACCGTTGAAAATGTGCGGGAATGCTCGCGGTTCCATCCGCGCTGCGGCACAAGCTTTATCTTTATTATTCTGATCATCAATATCCTGATCTCATCGATTCTGGTGCTCGCGGTTCCCGATATCAACAACGCGCCGACCTATATCTGGTTCCTGATCAAGCTGTTCGTGATCCTGCCGGTCGTCACCGGCGTGAGCTATGAGTTCCTGCGCTATGCGGGCAGACACGAGAATATCTTCGTGAAGATCTTTTCCGCGCCGGGGCTTTGGATGCAGCGCATTACCACAAAGGAGCCCGACGACGATATCATCGAGGTCGGCATCGCGTCGCTGAAAGGCGCGCTGAACGGCGCCGGGCAGACGCAGAAAGAGCTGGACGAGCTCTTCCGCGCGTCGCATCCCGAATACGCAGAGGGCGAGCTTCCCGGCGAGCCGAAAAAAGCCGAAGAATCGGCGGCGGAAACCGCCGAAGCGGAAGAAGCCGCGGAAGATGAAGCTCAGTGACGTTTGCGACGCCGGGCTGAAAGCGCTGAAGGTCGGCGGGGTTGAAGACGCGTCCTTTGACTGCTCGTGTCTGTTTTACGACGTTTTCGGCGTGAAGCGCGCGGAGCTGTTTCTGCGCGACGGCGAAGCCCGGCAGGATAAAATAGACGAATTCGTATCGAAGATCAATATGCGCGTGCACGGAAGACCCCTGCAGTACATCCTCGGCAAATGGGATTTTTACGATATGACCTTTTTTGTCGGTGAGGGCGTACTGATCCCGCGGCCGGAGACGGAAACGCTTGTCGAGCTCGCGCTTGCGCACATCGGCGAGCGAAAAGGACTTCGCGTATTCGACCTTTGTACCGGATCCGGCTGTATCGGGCTGACGCTGGCGAAAAAATGCCCGGACTGCGATTTTACGCTGTTGGATATATCGCCGGAAGCGCTGTCCTATGCGGAAAAAAACCGTGCGGCGTGCGCAGCTGAAAATGTCCGGATCGCCGAATATGATATCCGCCTCGGATTCGAGGGGCTGGATACGGACGACAGACCGGACGTGATATTGAGCAATCCGCCGTATGTGCCTTCGGGGGAACTCCCCGGGCTTCAGCGGGAGGTGCGCAGGGAGCCTTTGCTCGCGCTCGACGGCGGTGAAAGCGGACTGGATCTGTATCCCGTGATCGCTGAAAAATGGCTTCCGTGGCTTTCGGACGGCGGTTTCGCCGCCGTGGAGTGCGGCGAGGGACAGGCGGAAACAATCGCTTCCCTCTTTTCGCCCTGCGCAGACGCAGAGATCGTCGCCGACGTTTTCGGAACAGAGCGATTCGTTACGCTGCGAAAATAAGACGCAGATCCCGTTATTCTTTAAGAATGAGGTTATTTTATGATTTGGACGATTATCGGACTATTTCGCTCGGGGGAATTCATAAGCGCGCTGTGCATCATTTTCGCCGAGGTGTTCATTCTGTTTACGTCGTTTCCGGTGCATGAGTGCGCGCACGCGTGGGCGGCCTATAAGCTCGGCGACGATACCGCGAGATTAAAGGGAAGGCTTACGCTTTCGCCCATGGCGCATCTCGATCTGATCGGAACGCTGATGATCCTGTTCCTCGGCGTCGGTTTCGCGAAGCCCGTGCCCGTCAATATCCGCAATTTCAAAAACAGAAAACGCGATTTCGCGCTGACGAGCCTTGCTGGTCCGGTGTCCAATATCATCATGGCGTTTCTGTTTTATATTGTCAGCAATATTTTCAAGCTGTTCAACTCCGATATTTGCTATATCCTCGGCTATTTCTTCTATTATGTTGGCTATATCAACGTCTGTCTTGCGGTATTCAATCTGATCCCCGTGCCGCCGCTGGACGGATCGCGTATCGCGACGGCGATTCTGCCGGATAAATATTATTATTCGATCATGCGTTATGAAAGATATATCATGATCGGTCTGTTTATTCTTATGATGAGCCGCGTGGCTTCCGGCGTTCTGTCCGCCGTATACGGCTGGGTCTCTGCCGGGATCGAATTTCTTGCCGGTCTGCCGTTCCGGCTGATCGGTTGAGTATGAAACTGCTGTACGGAGAAACTGACTGAAAGTGGAAAGACCGCAATATAAAACGGAAGTCTTCGAGGGACCGCTCGATCTGCTTCTGTTCCTGATTACAAAGCATAAACTGAATATCAACGACATCCCCATTTTCGAGATCGTCGAGCAGTATACCGCCTATGTGCGCCGCATGCAGGAGGAAAATCTTGATATCGCGAGCGAGTTTCTTGAAATGGCGGCGCGGCTTGTTTATATCAAGACCGTATCGCTCCTGCCCGTGCAGACCGAGGCGGAAGAGCTCAAACGCGAGCTCTCGGGCGAGCTGATCGAATACCGCGATATGAAAATCGCTGCAAAGAAGCTGGGGGAGAATACCGGGGGATTCGATATGTTCACGCGCGATCAGTCGCCGTTTGAGCGCGATATGACCTATACGAGACTGCACGAGCCGGGGGAGATCCTGACCGCTTATATCAGTGCCGCTGGACGCAATTTCCGCCGTCTGCCGCCGCCGATCGAATCCTTCCGCCGCATTGTCGCCTCAAAGATCATCGCGGTGGGCGAGAAGATCGACGACATCATGACGCGGATCGAGAAAAAGGGCAGACTGAAATTCCGCACATATATTCTCGCCGCGAAAAGCCGCTCCGATCTCGTCGCCCGTTTTCTTGCGGTGCTGGAGCTGTGCAAGACGAGAGACGTTATGATCGAGGGCGACGGGGAAGATTTTGATATCGTCCGCCGCACGGCTGAGGACGATCCCGCGGACGACGCGGGATTTGAAGAGGAGGGAACGGATATTGTCTCTGAGTGAAAACGCGTCGTTGCTTGAGGCGCTTCTGTTCGCCTCGGGCGAACCGGCGGAAAAATCCCGTCTTGCGCTTGCGGCGGGCCTGAGCGAGACCGAGATCGACGAAGCGGCGTATCAACTGCGCGAATTCCTGCGTGAAAGCGGGTCCGGGATCGACGTGGTTCGCCTTGACGATAAGTATCAGCTTGTATCGCCCGAGCGTTACGCCGTCGAGATCCGTACGCTGCTTGATAAAAAAAGAAACGCGCCGCTTTCCGGCGCGGCGTTCGAGGTTCTGGCCGTCGTCGCGTATAACCAGCCGGTGACGAAGGCGTTCGTCGAGCAGGTGCGCGGCGTGGATTGCTCCGGCGTGATCGCGACGCTTTGTCAGCGCGGCCTGCTTGAGGAGAAGGGAAGACTTGACCTTCCCGGAAGACCGCTTGTCTACGGCACGACGGATAATTTCCTGCGCTGCTTCAGCCTCGCGGATCTCAGCGAATTGCCGGAAATTCCGAAAAACGAAGAGACCGACGCGCTGAAAAATACAAATAAAGACCCGTCGGTACTTGACGGACAGCAATCAATGTTGTAGAATTAATCTGTATATTCCCGAGCGAAAGAGAGCGGAGGTGAGAGCTTGACGGTATTTCTGATCATATTGGCCGTGATATTCGGTATCGTCGCGCTGATCTGTGCGGTGCTGAGCATCAAGGCGATCATCCGGGTCAATTATGAAAACCGGAATTTCACCCTCGCGGTGCAGTGGGCTTTCATCAAGCTCGATCTGGTTCCCTGGGGGCTTAAGAAAAAAGAGAAAAAGCCCAAAGAAGAGAAAAAAGAAGAGGAGCCGCCGGCAGAGGAAGAAAAAAAAGAAGAAGAGCCGCCGAAGAAAAAAGGGTCAAACCCCTTCGTGACCTTCTATAAAAACAAAGGCGTCGAGGGAATTTACGAGCTCATTTACGAGCTCTTCAGCGCGCTGACGGGGTTCGCGGGTAAAATCGTGCGAAAGATCCGTCTCGACGAGTTCTTCGTCAGCATCACCGTCGGCAGTCCGGACGCGGCGAAAACGGCGCTTGATTACGGCAAAATCTCCGGCGCGCTTTATCCCTGCGTCGGCTATATCTGCACGCACATGCCCGTGGGAAAATACGACGTGGATATCAAACCCGATTTTCTTTCCGAAAAGACAGACGGCGAGCTTCATTCCGTGATCTCGTTCCGCCCGATCGTGCTGACAAACGCGGCGGTGCCGCTCGTGTTTCAGCTGATCTTCAAGGTGCTGATCAAGTTCATCAAGGGGATCAGAACGCCGAAGGGCGCGCAGGTGAAAAAATCCTCCGGCAAGACCGAAGAAACTCCTTCGGAACCCGCCGAAACCCCGGCGGAACAGACAGCGTAAAGCTTTGATTATTCATTCTGTGTAAAATTCAATCAATATATTTTCGAGGTGTTTTTATGAAAGAGCAGTCCGCAAGCGGGATCCTTTCCGCAACGATCGAAAAAGTCCGCGAGCTTGTCGACGTCAATACCATTGTCGGCGAACCGCTGAAGATCGATACCGAGATCACGATCATCCCGATCTCGCGCGTCACCTACGGCTTTGCCTCCGGCGGTTCCGATTTTCCCTCAAAGTCCAATGCGGAGCTGTTCGGCGGCGGCGGCGGCGCAGGCGTCACGATCACGCCGATCGCCTTCCTTGTGGTCAATAAGGGCGACGTTACGATCAAGCATATCCTTTCGAACGACAACGCTGCGGAGCGCGCGGTCAGCATGATGCCCGATATGATCGACAAGATCACCGGCGCGGTCGAAAAGCTGAAAAAACAGCCCGCGGAATAATTGACGTTCGGCTGAACGAACTGTTGTTCCTGCATAATCGGATTGCCCGTCCGCATATAATGAGTGCGGGTGGTCTGTTATGCTGCGAAAACTGAATCTGTTTATCGTCGGCGCGGTGACGCTCTGTTTGAGCTTCGCCACGCCGGTTTATGCAATTCCGCGGCCCGGGGTTTCGGCGAAAAGCGCGGCGCTTTACTGCCCGCAGACCGATGAGTATCTGTTTGAAAAGGACGCGGACCGGCGTATGCCTCCCGCCAGCACGACAAAGATCATGACGGCGCTGCTGACGTGTGAAAGCGGCAGACTTGCCGAATCCGTCACCGTAACCTCTCAGGCTGCGGCAGTCGAGGGCTCGTCGATGGAGCTTCGGGCGGGCGACCGCGTTTCCTTCCGCGGCTTATTATACGGGATGCTTCTGACCTCGGGCAACGACGCGGCGACCGCCGTCGCGGAAGCGCTTGACGGCTCCTGCGGGAAATTCGTCGAGAGAATGAACGAAAGGGCGCGCCTGCTCGGCATGGGGAATACGCATTTCGCGAATCCCTCGGGGCTTCCGGATGAAAACCACTATTCCTCCGCGCGGGATCTTGCCGTTCTGACGGCGGAAGCGCTGAAAAATGAGGCGTTCGCCGACGTCTGCGCGAAGAGCGAAGCGGCCGTTTATTACGGCGATCCGCCGTATCGCAGGTCGCTTTCAAACCATAACCGGCTGCTCGATGAGTATGAGGGCTGTATCGGCGTAAAAACGGGCTTCACAAAAGCCGCGGGAAGATGTCTCGTATCCGCCGCGGAGCGAAACGGCGTGACGCTGATCTGCGTGACGCTGAACGACCCCGACGACTGGGCGGATCATAAATCGCTTCTCGATTACGGCTTCGGGATCGTCGGCACGACCGTGTTTGCGCCCGATACGCAAAGTGTTCTGCTGCCCGTCACCGGCGCCGACGCCGGTTATCTGCGTGTGACATGCCCGCAGAGCGCGCATGTCGCAGGCGGCGGCGAGATTACTTCGCAGATTCTTTTGCCTCCGTTTGTTTACGCTCCCGTGCAAAAGGGCGACGTAGTCGGTGAAGCCGCGGTATACTGCGGCGACAGGATGATAACAAAGCTGCCGTTGGTTGCGGCGCAGGACGTTCCCGCGCGCGGAGCGGTAAAAAATGAAGCGCGTTCTGATAAAAAAAATATCTTTGAGCGTATTATGGAAGGGATCGGATCTTGGAAGAAAAAATAAGACTTCAGAAATATCTTGCCGACTGCGGCGTCGCGTCCCGCAGAAAATGCGAGGAGCTGATTGCCGCGGGACTTGTCAGGGTCAACGGTTCGGTCGCTTCCGTGGGCGATAAAGTGGATCCCGCGCTGGATCAGATCGTCGTCAAGGGCAGAAAGCTGAGCGAAAAAAAAGAGCACACGTATATCGCTCTTTACAAACCGCGCGGTTTTGTCACGACCATGAGCGATGAGTTCGGCAGAAAGAACGTCGCGCAGCTGCTCGACGGCGTCAATACCCGCGTCTTCCCCGTAGGGCGGCTCGATAAGGATTCCGAGGGGCTGCTTCTCCTGACGGACGACGGCGCGCTGACCAACCGGCTGACGCATCCGTCGGGACATGTGGAAAAGGTCTATCGGGTTACGGTGCGTCCGGATATTTCAGACGATCAGATCGATCGGCTTTCCGCGGGGATCGAGCTTGACGGCTTTCAAACGAAGCCCGCCGCGATCCGCGTGCTTCTGCGGGAGGAAAACCGCACGGTGCTTGAGTTTACGCTGACCGAGGGCAGGAACCGGCAGATCCGCCGTATGCTTGAGTCTGTCGGCGTCGAAACGGTCCGGCTGAAACGCATCAGCGTCGGTCCGGTGCGCGTGGGGATGCTCAAACCCGGCGAATGGCGACCTCTGAGCGAATGGGAAATTGCGCAGCTGAAGCGCGACGCGGGAAAATAACAATCGGGATTTGACTTTTTTAATAATATATGATAATATATTAAAATGTATAATTTTATTTTCAGGGGGAATCCCTTATGATCCGCAGTATGACGGGGTACGGCAGAAGTCAGCAGACCGTTGACGGCGTAACCGTGACCGTAGAACTCAAGAGCGTGAACTCACGTTATCTTGAGTTCAATCCGCGTGTTTACAAGAATTACGTTTTTGTTGAGGACAAGCTTCGCTCCTATGTTCAGAGCGCGATCTCCCGCGGGAAGGTCGACTGCTTTGTTCAGATCGATAACGGCAATGAAACGCCCGTGACCGTCTCCGTAAATAAAACACTCGCCGACGGATACTATCATATCCTGACGCAGATGCAGAAGGATTACGGCCTTGCGGAGGAGATTTCCGTTACCCGGCTCGCCGCGTTTCCGGATGTGCTGACCGTGCGCAAAGAGGCGGAGGATGAGGAGCTGATCACACGCGCCGTTCTGACGGTGCTGAAAGACGCGTGCGCTTCGTTTGTCGCGATGCGCGAGACCGAGGGCGCAAAGCTCGCGGATGATATTCTCGGCCGCTGCGACCGTATTACGGAGCTTGTGGAAAAGGTCGAGAGCCGCTCTCCCGAAACGGTGAAGGAATATCATGAGAAGCTTGCCGCCCGTATCCGGGAGATCCTCGACAGCGCACAGGTCGACGAGCAGAGACTTTTGACCGAAGCCGCCGTCTATGCGGATAAGATCGCCGTCGATGAGGAAACGGTGCGTCTTCGCAGTCATGTCTCTCAGGTGCGCAGGCTTTTGACCGAGAGCAACGAGCCGGTCGGCAGAAAGCTGGATTTTATCGTGCAGGAGATCAACCGCGAGTCAAATACCATCGGTTCCAAGGCGCAGGATATCGACATTGCGCGCACGGTGATCGAATTGAAGGCGGAGGTCGAGAAGATCCGCGAGCAGGTTCAGAATATCGAATAATCGGGTGAAGTCCATGAGGATCATCAATATCGGAAGCGGTAATCTCGTCAATGCAGACCGGCTGATCGCCGTCGTCAGTCCAGATTCCGCGCCGATCAAGCGAATCATTCAGGAAAGTCGCGAAAAGGGGACGCTGATTGACGCGACTTACGGCAGAAAGACCGGCAGCGTTATGATCACCGACAGCGACCACGTGATCCTGTCGTATCTGAGCGCGGAACGTCTCGCGCAGCGCATTCCCGGCGGCGAACAAGCTCTTACGGAGGCGGACGGCATTGAGTAATGAAAATAAAAAAGGCAAGCTCGTGGTTCTTTCCGGTCCTTCCGGCTGCGGGAAAGACACCGTATTGAACTGCCTGTGCGAGATGGACGAGAGATTCTGCCCGTCGGTTTCGGCGACCACGCGCGCCCCGCGGGACGGGGAAACGGACGGCGTTCACTACTATTTCATTTCAAAGGATGAATTCGAGCGCAGGATCGAAAACGGCGAATTCGTCGAATATGTTGAGTATAACCGGAATTATTACGGCACTCTGAGAAGCGAGATCGAAAACGCCGTGAACGCCGGCCGGATCATCGTGCTGGTCATCGAGGTGCAGGGCGCAGCGAATATCATAGCCCAATTCCCGGACGCCGAGTCGGTATTTCTGATGCCGCCCTCGATGAGCGTTCTCGAAGAGCGTCTTCGCAATCGCGGAACGGAGAGTGAAGAAACCATCCGCCGCCGGCTTGAGATCGCGAAGGAAGAAATGGAAAAAAGTCGGCTGTATAAACATGTCGTGGTAAACGACGAACTGGAAAAAACGGTGCAGACCGTTCACGATATACTGACGCTTTACACGTCGGAACAATGAGAGCATAAAAGAAAGGTTTGATGAAACATGATGAGTCCCGATCTTGACCGTCTTCTTGAGGGCGGTATCAGCAGATATTCGCTGGTAGCGGCGGTATCGAAGAGAGCCCGCGAGATCGTTGACGCGGCAAACGCCGAAAATGAGATCATTGAAGAAAAACCCATCAGCACGGCCGTAGACGAGCTGCTTGAAAAAAAGTACCGTATCGTCGAGAAATACGACGAGGACTGAATGCGGGGTGCTTTCCCCATTGAGTGATTGTTTGGTCGCCCGCGTTGCGGTTGAAAAAACGAATTATGACTTCGACGCCCTCTATGATTACCTTATACCTGACGATCTGAAAGAGAAGATACGCGTCGGGTATAGGGTTATTGTTCCTTTTGGAAACGGAAAAAAAGGATGTCAGGGTTTCGTTTTTGAGCTGGTTCGTCCCGCGTCGCTTCAGGACAAGCGTTATAAGGAGATCCGCGAAATATGCGACAGCGAGCCGCTTTTAAGTGAGAAATCGACGGCGCTTGCCCGCTGGATCGCCGAGCGCACCTTCTGCACGATGTTTGAGGCGGCAAAGGCGATGCTGCCTGCCGGACTATGTCTGTCGGCAAAGCCGAGCTACTGCCGCGAGGCGTATCCCGACGAAAAAATCGTTGCCGGGTTATCGCCGGATGAGCGCGCGGTATACGAAGCGATTCCGACCGCCGACCGGTTTGTAAGCGAGGAAAATCTTCTGAAAAAGCTCGGGCTCCGGCGGGATAACCCGATCCTGCCCGCGCTGCTGAAAAAAAAGCTGATTTACGTCAACGTCGCCTCCGCCTCATTTTTCGAGGGAAAAACGCGCCGCACGGCGGTCCTGCGGGAAGATGCGGAGTCTGAAATCGCACGGGAAAAGCTCACGGCGAAGCAGCGTTCGGTGCTTGACGTTCTGCGGGACGCCGGGAGCGCGGCGGTCTCCGAGCTGTGTTATTTTACAGGCGTGACGGCGTCGGTCGTTCTTGCGCTCGAGCGAAAAGGGCTGATAGAGCTCCGCGACGTGCATTACTATTCCGAACCGTCTGCATATTACGCGACAGAAGGCGTCCGTACGCCGATCGAGCTGACAGACGAGCAGCAAACGGCGTTTGAAAGTCTGCGGGAAGACCTTTTCTCCGGGCAGGCTTCCTGCTCTCTTCTGTTCGGTGTGACCGGCAGCGGAAAAACGAGCGTTTATATGCGTCTGATTGACGAAGCGCTCTCCGACGGTCGGGGAATTATCGTCATGGTGCCGGAAATCTCCCTGACGCCACAGACGCTTTCGCTGTTTTATTCGAGATACGGTAAATATATCGCCGTATTTCACAGCGGGCTTTCCGCAACGGAGCGCGCAGACGAATGGCGGCGCGTGCGGTCGGGGGATGCGCGGATCGCCGTCGGAACGCGAAGCGCGGTTTTCGCCCCGTTTGAGGACGTCGGCCTGATTATCATTGACGAGGAGCAGGAGCACACCTATAAATCTTCCCGTTCGCCCCGGTATAACGCGATCGATACCGCAAAATATATCTGTACGAGGGATCGCTCTCTGCTTGTGCTCGCTTCGGCGACGCCGTCCATGACAAGCTACTCATATGCCCTTGCGGGGCGCTATAGGCTGTTGAAGCTGACAAAACGTTACGGCAGCGCGGTTCTGCCGCGCGTCGAGATCGTCGATACCTCCGCGATGCCGCATGATACGGCGCTCAGCCACGAGCTGCGCGAAGCGCTGCAAAAAAATCTTGAAAACAAAAAACAATCGATCCTTCTGATGAACCGGCGCGGTTTCAACACCTTCGCCGTCTGTACGGAGTGCCGCAGCGTGGTTTCCTGCCCGTCCTGCAGCATCTCCATGACCTATCATGCCGCGAACCGGCGGCTGATGTGCCATTACTGCGGCTATTCGACGCCGTTTACCTCAAAATGTCCGTCCTGCGGCGGCGAGGCGATCCGCTATTCCGGTTTCGGAACGCAGCGGGTGGAAGCGGAGCTGAAGGAGCTGTTCCCGAAAGCGCGTATTCTGCGCATGGACGCGGATACGACCATGGCGAAAAATTCTCATGAAGAGCTGCTTCGCGCTTTCGGTGAAGGGGAATTCGATATCATGGTCGGCACGCAGATGGTCGCAAAGGGACTTGATTTTCCGAATGTAACGCTGACCGGCGTCGTGAGCGCGGATCTGGGAATCTGCCGTGACGATTACCGCAGCGGAGAACGCGCGTTCTATCTGCTGACGCAGGTGATCGGCAGAGCGGGCAGACGTGGGGAGCAGGGCGTTGCGATCATTCAGACCGTCTCGCCCGATAACGAGATCGTGAATCTGTCCGCGGTTCAGGATTTTGAGGCCTTTTACGCTTCCGAGATCGAAAACCGTCGGCTGATGATCTATCCGCCGTTCTGCGACCTCTGCGTCGTCGGATTTGTTTCAGAACGCGAAGCGGCGGCGAAATCCGCGGCGTATCGGTTTATCCGACGCGTTCAGGAAAGCGTCGAGAACGATTATGCCGACGTAAAGCTGATCGCGATCGGCCCCGCCGCTTTCTACATACGAAAGCTCGGCGACAAATTCCGTTTCAGAGTTATCATCAAATGCAAAAACGGCCTCCGGCTGCGCGCGATGCTCCGCGAGCTGCTGATCGAGGCGATGAAGGATAAAGACAACAAAGACGTCAGCATTTTTGCGGATATCGATCCGGCGGATATTTTCTGACGGTCGTTCTTTAATGAAGAAAGGAAGAAACGAATGGCAATGCGGAATATCCGTCTTGATACGGACCCGATTCTGAGAAAAAAGAGCCGCCCCGTTGAAAGCTTTGATGAGAAGCTGTGGCAGCTGCTTGACGATTTGAAGGATACGCTTTCGAAAGCCGAGGGCGTAGGCCTTGCCGCGCCGCAGGTCGGCGTTCTGCGCCGCGCCGTGATCGTGGACGTGGGCGACGGGCTGCTGGAGCTGGTCAATCCCGAGGTCGTCTTTTCCGAGGGCTGCCAGAGGGAAACGGAGGGGTGCCTTTCCGTACCGGATCGCGCCGGGATCACCGAGCGTCCGATGCGCGTGCGCGTGCGCGCGCAGAATCGTGACGGCAATTGGTGTCTTTATGAAGGCACGGGGCTTAAGGCGCAGTGCTTCTGTCATGAGATCGACCATCTGGACGGTATCCTGTTTACGGACCGTCTCGCCCCGGGAGAAAAGCTGTTCCGACCCGAGAAGAAGGAAAAACGCAAAAAATGACGTTTGAGATGCGGAGGAGATAACGATGTATTCCGTGATCTATATGGGCACGCCCGATTTCGCAGTGCCTTGTCTGAAGGCGCTGAGCGAGGCGGGAGCAGATATCCGCCTTGTTGTGACGCAGCCGGATAAACCTGTGGGCAGAAAACAGATCCTCACTCCGTCGGACGTCAAAATAACGGCGACGGAGCTCGGTCTTGAGGTCTATCAGCCGAATACGCTGAAAAGCGACGAGGCTTATGACTATCTAAGGTCATTTTCGCCTGATTTCATCGTCGTGGCGGCTTACGGCAAGATTCTGCCGAAGCGTGTGCTCGAAATTCCGAGGATCGCGCCGGTTAATGTGCACGGCTCGCTTTTGCCGCATCTTCGCGGAGCCGCGCCGATCCAACGCGCTGTGATCGGCGGCGACAAGGTCAGCGGCATAACTACGATGCTCATGGGCGAAGGGCTTGATACGGGCGATATCCTTCTTCAGAGGGAAACGCCGATCGCGAAAACGAAACCGCGGGAGAGCTGTTCGACCGCCTTGCGGCAATGAGTCCCGCGCTCCTGCTGGAAACGCTGGACGGGCTTATGAACGGGACGATCACTCCTGTCAGGCAGAATGACGACGAGGCGGATTACGCCGCCATGCTCTCGCAGGAGGAGGCGTGCATCTGCGCGGATGCGGACTGCGAGACGGTATTTAATCTGATCCGGGGCATGAATCCCTGGCCTGTCGCTTATACGTATCTTGACGGGAAAAAATTCAAGATCCGCTCATGTGAAAAAACGAATCTGCCTTCAAACGGCCGGCGCGGTTTGCTCGCGTTGGACGGAAAGCTTTATTACGCCTGCGCCGACCGGCTTCTGCGTCTTGAACAGATCCAGGCGGAAGGCGGCAAATGCATGACCGGCGAAGCGTATCTTCGGGGGCATAAAATATAACCGGGTTATAAAATATGATGAAATGAGGCGTTTTCATGAGGTACGGTTATTACGGCATTGATATTTATTACCTGCTGCTGGTCCTGCCTGCGGTGATTTTGTCGATTATAGCGCAGATCCGCGTGAAATCGGTATATAAAAAAATGTCCGGCAGAATGAGCTCCCGCAGAATCACCGGCGCGCAGGCCGCGACCGTTGTTTTGCGGCATTACGGCATTGCGGACGTGCGCGTGGAGCGTGTCGGCGGAAAACTGACCGATCATTTCGATCCGAAAAGCGGTGTGATCCGCCTTTCCGAAGGCGTATTTGATTCCTGTTCCGTCGCTGCCGTCGGCATTGCCGCCCATGAGGCGGGGCACGCCGCGCAGCATGCGGAAGGTTACGCGCCGATCCGGATCAGGAACAGTCTTGTCCCGGTGTGCAATATCGCTTCGTGGGTCGGTATTCCGCTTGCGATCGCGGGTTATTATCTGTCGGTTGAGCCGTTGATTTACGTCGGTCTTGCTCTTTATTCTCTGATTATGATTTTCCATCTTGTCACGCTTCCGACGGAGTTGAACGCCAGCAGACGCGCGCTCACGGTGATTCAGGAAGAGGGGCTCGTCGGCGAAGGGGAAGAGTATAAAGACGCGAAGAGTATGCTCACCGCCGCCGCCATGACTTACGTTGCTGCGCTTGCAACAAGCCTTGCGAGCCTGCTGCGTTTGCTTTTGCTGTTTACCGGCAGAAGAAGAAGATAATCCGATCGGAGGAACGTTATGCGTCAGGTCGGCGCGCGGGAACTCGCGTTTTCCGTTCTGCTGGATGTGGAGCGGGAGAAAACCTATTCCAATATCGGTCTGAATAAGGCGCTGAACGCCGCCGCTGCCGACGGACGGGACCGCGCTCTCGTGACGCGTCTTGTCTACGGCGTAACGGAACGCAGGCTGACGCTGGATTACGAATACCGCCTGTATCTTCAAAAAAATTCGGGGCTGAAGCCGAATGTGCGAACGCTTCTTCGTATGGGCGTGTATGAGATTTTGTTTCTCGACGGCGTGCCTGCGCGCGCCGCGGTGAACGAATATGTCTCGCTGTCAAAAAGGGTCGGCGCGGGATACGCGTCCGGGATGATCAACGCGGTGCTGCGCAGAACGGCGGAGCGGGGTCTTATTCTTCCTGCGGTCGATTCGCCGGAATATCCTGTCGTAAAATATTCCGTTCCGTCCGCGATTCTGAACGTATTCGAGAATGCGTTCGGCGACGCTCTGCCGTCGTTCCTTGAAAGTCTCTTCCGGGAAACGCGGTTTTACGGAAGAATCAATACGCTGAAAACGGAATTCTCCGCCCTGCGTGAAAGGCTCGGCGCGGAAGGCGTCTCGATCGCCGCCGTTCCGGACTTTCCCGAGATGTTTTATTTTTCGGATTCCGCCGCCTTTGCCGGAACAGAAGCGTTCCGCGACGGTTTGTTCTATATTCAGGATCTCTCGAGCGCCTGCGCAGGCAGACTGCTTGACGCGAAAGAGAATATGCGCGTGCTCGACGTGTGCGCGTCTCCCGGCGGAAAGAGCTTCTTCGCCGCAGTGTCGATGAACGGAACCGGCGAGGTCGTCAGCCGCGATATTTTTGATCATAAAACGGCGCTGATCCGGGAGGGCGCGCTTCGTCTCGGACTTGATAATATCTCGGTTCAGCTCGGCGACGCTGTGAAAACGCCCGAAAAAGAGACGTTTGACCGTGTGATCTGCGACGTTCCCTGCTCGGGGCTCGGCGTGATCCGAAAAAAACCGGAGCTGCGTTACCGCGACATATCGGATATCCCGGAGCTGAGCGAACTGCAGTACCGTATTCTCTGCGCCGCCGCACAGGCACTGAAGCCCGGCGGCAGGATCGTGTATTCAACCTGCACCGTCACGGCTGCCGAGAATGAAGAGATCGTTCGGCGGTTCCTTGCGGAGCATCCGCGGTTTTCCGAAGTGCGGCCCGCTCTTCCGTGCGGCGCTTACGGGGACCTCGGCGTTCGGTTTGCGCCGCATTCCGACAACTGCGACGGCTTTTATGCCTGCGCGATGGAAAAAGCATAATGGAACAGAAAAATCAAAAAATCGATATTGTTTCTTTGCGGTCCGATGAGCTGCGGGAGCGGTTCGCGCAGATCGGCGAGCCGAGATACCGCGCCGATCAGGTTTATCGCTGGCTTCATGTGCAGCGCGTGTCGGAATTTTCAGCGATGTCGAATATTTCAAAGGTGCTGCGGGAAAAGCTCGATAACAGTTTTGTTATATTTTCCTGCGCTATTGAAAAAAAACATGTTTCCTGTTATGATGGAACGGTCAAGTACCTGTTTCGCCTGCACGACGGGGAATACGTCGAAACGGTCGTGATGCGGTATAAATATGGTCTTTCGGTCTGCGTTTCTTCTCAGGTCGGCTGCAATATGGGGTGCGCGTTCTGCGCTTCCGCGATCGGCGGATGCGTTCGCGATCTGACCGCTTCCGAAATTCTCTGGCAGGTCTATGCCGCAGGTCTCGATCTCGGCGAGCGGATCTCCCATGTCGTGATGATGGGTATGGGCGAACCGCTGGTCAACTATGAAAACGCGCTTAGATTTATTCGTCAGGTCAGCGATCCGAACGGGCAGAATATCGGCGTGCGCAATATTTCACTTTCCACCTGCGGAATCGTTCCCAAAATCTACGAGCTGACCGAAACGGGGCTTCCCGTCACGCTTTCGATCTCTCTGCACGCGCCGAACGACGCGATCCGATCGAAGCTGATGCCCGTGAACAAACGGTGGAATATCGACGAGCTGCTGCGCGCGGTGAAGGATCATACCGAAAAAACCGGCAGGCGCGTCAGCTTTGAGTATACGCTGATCCGCGGCATGAACGACAGCGAAGAAAACGCGGGGGAGCTTGCGGCGAGACTGTGCGGAATGCTGTGTCACGTCAATCTGATCCCGGTAAATAAGGTCGGCGAAACAGGGCTTTCCGCGACGGAAACGCAGAATGTGCGTCGGTTCGCGGACGTTCTGACGCGCGCGCATATCAATGTAACCGTGCGGCGGACGCTCGGTGCGGATATCAACGCATCCTGCGGCCAGCTGCGAAAAAATAAAAAAGAAAACGATTCGTAATTCATTGCGCTCGGTTTGCGACGGCAAAAACGATCCGTTGAAAATCGATGAAAGAGGGTATGGCTTATGATAGCTTCCGCAAAAACAGACGTTGGCAAGGTTCGTCTTGAAAACCAGGATTCCTTCCGCACGGGCGAATTTCCCGGCGGCGTATTCGCCGTTGTGTGCGACGGTATGGGCGGCGCGGCCGGAGGCAGCGTCGCGAGCTCCGTCGCGGCTGCGGTATTCGCCGAAGAAGTAGAGAGTTACTGCGAAAAGGGCCTGCCGGACGGCGAGGCCGGAGACGTCATGATCTCCGCCGCCGCAAAAGCGAACGACGTTGTTTATGCAAAATCGCAGGAAGACCCCGCGCTCAGCGGCATGGGGACGACGATCGTCGCAGCGATGATCGTCGGCGATAAGCTGTATACCGCGCACGCGGGCGACAGCCGGGCGTATCTCTGCACACCGGAAGATATGAAATTGCTGACAAAGGATCATTCCGTCGTTCAATCGCTGCTTGACAGCGGGTACATAACGCCGGAACAGGCGGAGCATCATGTATATAAAAACCTGATTACGCGTGCGCTCGGTACGGAGCCGGAGGTCCCGGCGGATTTCAATATTTACTCGATCGGTGACGACGCGTATGTTCTGCTTTGCACGGACGGGCTGACGAACTACCTGAAAACCGAGGAGATCGCGAATATCATCCGCAACAACGGAGTTAAGGGTACTGCGGAAGCCCTTGTGCAGGCCGCGAACGACAACGGCGGGGGAGACAATATCACCGCAGTCGTATTCGGAAAACAGTAAGGGGGGCGAGAAGATGGACAGCTATATCGGGAAGACACTGGGAAACAGATACGACGTGTTGGAAAAACTCGGCGAAGGCGGCATGGCAATCGTCTATAAGGCGTTTGATCCGATGGAAAACCGCATCGTCGCGATCAAACTGCTGAAAGAGGAGTTTCTTGAAAACGAGGAATTCTCCCGTCGGTTTAAAAACGAGTCGAGAGCGATCGCGATGCTCTCGCACCCGAATATCGTGAAGGTTTACGACGTGTATTTCAGCGAAAAGCTGATGTACATCGTCATGGAATACATCGACGGTATTACGCTGAAGGATTACATCAAGCAACAGAAGATCGTCGACTGGAAGGAAGCGGTGCATTTTACGACGCAGATTCTTCGCGCGCTGCAGCACGCCCATGATAAGGGCATCGTCCACCGCGATATCAAGCCGCAGAATATCATGGTGCTCAAAAACGGCAATATCAAGGTCGCCGATTTCGGCATCGCGCGTTTCGCCAGATCGGAGACGCGCACGATCACGGAAAACGGCGCGATCGGTTCCGTTCACTATATCAGCCCCGAGCAGGCGAGCGGCGAGTCTACGGACGCGCAGGCGGATATCTATTCCGTCGGCGTTGTGCTTTATGAAATGATCACCGGCAGACTGCCGTTTGACTCCGCATCCGCGGTCTCCGTTGCGCTCATGCAGGTTCGCGCGGAACCGGTAAGGCCCCGGGATATCAACCCCATGATCCCGCTCGGACTCGAACAGATTACGCTGAAGGCGATGCAGAAGGATAAAGCCGTCCGTTACCATACCGCATCGGAGGTCCTAATCGATCTTGACGAGTTTAAACGGACGCCTTCGATCCGGTTCGATTATCCGCTGACCACGGTTCCCCGCAGCGAGACCGCCGCAGGAAGCGGACGCGACGTGCGTTTGTCCGATCCCTCCAGACGCGTTCCCGGCGAGAACGCCGGGCAGCAGTATCGTCCGGTCCAGAATTCCGCCGCTCCCGTGCGTAATGATGAAGACGATGATGAGCCCGCGGCGCGAAGCGCGATTCTGCCGATACTGATCGGCGTGTTTTCCGCGTTGATCGTCGGCATGGTCATTCTCGGCATTATCGTATTAAAAAACAACAAAGCCAAGGAATTCGCGATGCCCGAGCTGATCGGCAAGAAATATGAAGATGTGATCGCGCAGTATGATTATATCAGCTTTACGGATCCGATTTATGTTTACAGCGAGCAGTATGCGGACGGGTACATCGCCGATCAGTCCGTAAAAGCGGGGCTGAAGATCAAAAGTACGACGGAAGTCACTTTGTCGGTCGCGTCCAATAAAGGCACCGCCGTGGTGAACGTCGTCGGCTATCAGTATACCGAGGCGCAGGAGATCCTGAAATCGTACGGGTTCTCTATCCGTATCGAGGCGGAAAAATCCGCTACGGTCAAAGAGGGGACCGTGCTGCGCACCGATCCCGCCGCAGATCAGCTCGCCCAGTACGGGTCAACGGTAACGCTGTATGTCGCGACGATCGATGAATCCGTGCCGATCGCGGTTCCGGATCTTTCCGGCAAAACGCAGGAGGAAGCGAAAACAGCCCTTGAAGAGGTCGGACTGGTCCTCGGCGAGGTGACCGAGGATTACGGCACCGAAGAGGATAAGGGCAAGGTCATTTCCCAGAACCCCGGGAGTGGGGATGAGATCAAGTACGGCGCCACCGTCAGCATCGTAATCTCAAAAGGCGAGGAGCATGAAACTACCTTCGAAGCGTCTTTTGCGCTGCCGAACGTCGGCTCGACGGATAAAGTCAAGATGACGATGAACGACGTCGCCGTTTATGAAGCGTCTGTATCCCTGAACGGTGAAACCTGTGAGGTCAGTCTAACCGGCAAGGGCGACGACAACGCCTTTGTCGTCTATCTCGGCGATTACGTGCTTTACACCGGCACGGTGAATTTCCGGGCCGATCCGCCCGCTTTTACAATTGTGAAGGATAATTCCGATGGCTATATTGTGAAAAAGCCGGTTCCGGATCTCAAAGGCGTCAGCCTTTCCAACGCAAGGAAGATTCTGGAAAAAGAAGGCTTCAAAAATATCTCCGTTCTGGAACAGGAGACGGATCTTTATACGCCCGGTTCGATCATTTCCCAAACGCCGGAGCATTCCTCCGAAGTCGTTACGCTGGACACCGAAATAACGCTCGTCGTCGCGAAATCCAAACAGCTGATCGTTACGACTGCGCCGGAGTCGACCGCCGTGCACACGACGGAAGAAGACCCGCTCGGTGAGATCGTCGACGGAGATATCCGCGGATGAGAACCTTGGAGGGATTGATCGTCAAAGGCGTCGGCGGTCTGTATACGGTTGAAACCGCGGAGGGAACGTTCGTCTGCAAGGCGCGGGGCGTATTTCGCAAGGACGGGATCAGACCGATCGTCGGAGACCGCGTCGCTGTCACGGTGGAAGAGCTTTCCTCTACGGTTTCGGAGATCTTTGAGCGCAGAAATTATCTGAACCGGCCCCCTGTAGCGAATATTGACAAGCTCGTGATTGTTTCCGGCGCAGTCTCGCCCGCGCCGAGCACGCTGATCATCGACAGATTAACGGCTTCGAGCGAAAAATACGGGATCGAACCGATTATCGCTTTCTCGAAGTGCGACGTCGCGGACGTCTCGCGATTTGTCGATATTTACCGTGCGGCAGGGTTCCGTTCGTTTGCGTTTTCTTCCGTGACCGGCGAGGGGATCGGGGAATTCAAATCGGTTTTCGACGGCGGCGTCTGTGTGCTGACGGGTAATTCCGGCGCGGGAAAATCCACGCTTCTGAATGTGCTTGAGCCATCCCTTGCTCTGGAGACGGGGGATGTGAGCAAAAAGCTGGGCCGGGGCAGGCATACCACGCGTGCGGTCGAGCTGTTTCATGTCGGCGGAGGCTATATTGCCGATACGCCGGGATTTTCCTCTCTCGATATGGAAGAAGGCGGATTTATCAGCAAATACGATCTCGCGCTGTGCTTCCCCGATTTTGCGGAGTACCGCGACCGATGCAGGTTTACCGGCTGTTCGCATACGGCGGAAAAAGGCTGCGCGGTGCTCGAAGCGCTTGCCGAAGGCAAAATTCAACCCACGCGGCACGAGAGTTATGTGACGATGTATAACGAAGCGAAAGCCGTTCCGGACTGGAAGCTGAAATGAAGCCGGCTTATTCCGGGGCGACGCCGAAGCGGGATCCGGAGAGAAACGTCGTGCTTCCCGCGGTGTCAAGAACAAGTAAACAGCATAAGAAGAACAGCATTACCGCCCCGACTCCGGAAGTCAGGGCGGGTTTTATTTCGTTCCGAAGCGTCGAAGACGTCAGAATCGCCGCGGGGAGAACAGCTGTGGCGGCGCGCGCCGCAAGATATGAAAGAGCTGAATGAAAGACGCGGAAAAGCAGAAAATCACGGTATCGGCAGCCGAGTCTTTTGAGATAAGTGTAAATCTGAAGGTGAACGCAGAAGCCGCCGAACGCGCACACCGCCGCTGCAAGCGCAGGATCGTTCTTTCCCGCGCATATAAGACAGCCGGCGGAGACTTCCGATACACAGGTCAGCAAGGCATTCTCCGTATGCATCAGAGCGGTCAGAACGCCTCTCACCGCTCCGAAAAACACCGTCCACAGACAGACGCCGAGTATTCCCGCGGCGGCGTCGTTCACCGCGCCGGGAAGATCTTTCTTTTGTTCCAGTGAGGCGGGCGTAATGTGCGGTTCGCTTTTGTCTCGCGGAAAAGAAAACGCGGCGCCGCAGACGATTCCGGCAAACAGAACACATCCGCAGATCATAAAACCTGTCCGCGCGGAAGAAAACATCTTTTGTCCGACCGCAGCGACCGTAAAGGAAGGCGCGGGGAAAAAGGCGAGCCGGCTCAGCACTTTCCGGTCCGTTCCCGAAAGCCGCCCCGACCCCGCGCGCTGCGCGGCCAGTCTTGCTCCGACGGGATATCCGCCGAATAAGGCGCAAAAAAGCAATCCTCTCGCTCCTTCGGAAAGCCCGAATAGCCGCCGTGCGGTTTTCGATAAAACTCCGCCCTTTTCGTCCGTATTCAGTAAGCCGGAGAGATACGACGAAGCGATCATAAAGGGAAAAAGCGACGGAATCAACGTATCCGTGCAGAGCAGAAGCGAGCTGCGAACGCCTTCCGCCGCGGGTGCGGAAAAGAAAATCAGCAGGATCGCCGACAAGACTGTTAAAGCAACGACTGTTTTTTTTCGCGCGGTTTTCATGCGAATCAACTCCCAGTGAATAATATATGCCGGTCGTTTCATATATATTTTCGGGTGATCGTATGAAACTGAATACCGGCAGGCACGGCGAAAACGCCGGAAAAGAAACGGGGCTCGGAATCGTGCGGGAAGCGCTGTGCTCTTACCCGCAGATCGAGCTGAACGGGAATGTTTCCGCCGTGATCAACGGCAGCGCGGGGATCTGTGAATTTGAAGAAGATCATATCGGCGTGGTCGTCGGGGGAATGCTGATGCGCCTTTACGGCGAGTCGATCGAAATTGTTTCGCTCGGCCCGGCGCAGACGGTGATCACGGGCAGATTTGACTCGCTCTCTTTTGATTCGTGAAGAGGGGGAGAGAGAAATGTTTGTCTGTATGTTAAGGCTTGTTTTCGGGGCTGTGCGTTTTGAGGCGAAACACGGATTTACGGACCGTTTTATCAATCTGTGCTGGTCGATGAAAATTCCGCTCTGGGATGTAAAGCGCCTGCCGGACGGGATGATCGCTACGACCGGCAGACGCAGCTATCGCCGACTTCGGAAAGCTGCCGAAAAATCCGGCGTTTCTCTTCACGCGGCGGAAAAAAGCGGACTCCCGTTTTTGCTCAGACAAAACAGGATGCGCGCCGGCATTCTGTTGGGCTTCGCGCTGGGCGTTATTTTTAATCTGTATGTTTTCTCCGCGGTCTGGCAGGTGAACGTCATCGGGTGTGAAACGCTGAACAAAGCGCAGGTGCTCACCGCCGCAGCGGAAGAAGGTCTGTACCGCGGAGCGCCGAGGCGGAGCGTAGATCCGTCCGCCATACGCAGGGCGCTGGTCGGCCGTTTTCCGCAGATCAACTGGTGCGCGGTAAACGTCCGCGGCGCACGCGCGGAAATTCAGCTGCGGGAGGTTAAAGAGGGAGCAGACGTCTTCGATGAATCCGGCGTGTACGATATCGTCGCGGCAAAAGACGGTCAGATCGATATGATCGACGCTTATCGGGGCAAGGTTCTTGTCCGGAATCTTGATACGGTAACGAAAGGGCAACTTCTGATCTCCGGTTATTATGAAACAAGAAACGGAACCATGTATTCAACCCACGCGGCCGGAACGTGCGCGGCGTTTACGACGGAATACATCCGCGCTTCCGCCTCGCCGGAGAAATACTGTCGCCTGTCGCGTTTTACGCGGCTGAGTTCGTTATATCTGTTCGGGGCGCGCGTACCGCCGTTTCATGTCTCCGGCAGAGAAAAGACGACGCTCGGGGAGAGGGATCTGAGCGGAGAGGAGTATATGCTCCCGATCGGTTTTGTTACGGAGTCCGCATTCGATGCGGTGCGGGCGGAGACGCTGACGCCCAACGAAGAAAGACTGCTTTCCATGATGGAAGCGTATGACGGATACTGCGCCGCCCTGTCCGACGCGGAGTTGATCGGCGCGGATTATCAGACGCAGGAGTGTGAAGTGCGAATTATTTTGCATCTTCGGGAGAATATCGCCCGGGAACAGGAGGTGAACTTATCGGATAAAGAATAATTTTATGTTTTTTTCATAAATCGACCTGTAAAAATATATGGAGATTAAACAAAATATTTCAGTTTAGGGGTTGTAAAAAATAAAAAAAGGTGGTAATATAGTATTACCGAAAAGGATATTTAATGGCTACGGAGGTGAAATCATGGCGGAACGCTCAATCTCGTTCGATCGGATGGAACAGGCGGTGAGTCTGTTCGGCAGTTTTGACGAAAATATCAAACTGATCGAGCAGCAGTACGGCGTCGATATCGTCAACCGCGGCGCAGAGCTCAAAATTTCCGGCTCGGAGGAATCGGTCGACGGTGCTGCACGCGCTGTGAACGGCCTGTTGACGCTCATAAACAAAGGTGAGGCGTTAAGCGAACAAAATGTTCGATACGTAATGTCTTTGGTTGCCGACGGCAGCGAGGATAAGCTCGCCTCCATGTCGTCCGACTGTATCTGTATTACGTCCAAGGGCAAACCGGTGAAGCCGAAAACGCTCGGCCAGAAAAAATATATCGAGGCGATCCGAAAAAACACCATCGTCTTCGGCGTCGGACCCGCGGGCACCGGCAAAACCTACCTCGCGGTCGCCATGGCGGTGAACGCGTTCCGCGCCAAGGAGGTCAACCGGATCATTTTGACGCGGCCTGCCGTTGAGGCGGGGGAGAAGCTCGGTTTTTTGCCCGGGGATCTGCAGAGCAAGGTCGATCCGTACCTGAGACCGCTTTACGACGCTCTGTTCGATATGCTCGGCGCGGAGAATTACACACGCTATCAGGAGAGGGGAAATATCGAGGTCGCGCCGCTTGCTTATATGCGCGGCAGAACCCTCGACGACAGCTTTATCATTCTCGATGAAGCGCAGAATACCACGCCGGAGCAGATGAAAATGTTTCTGACGCGGCTCGGGTTCAATTCCAAGATTGTCGTTACGGGCGATATTACGCAGATCGATCTTCCCGACGGCAAGCGTTCCGGGCTTGTGGACGTGCTTCGGATACTGAAAAACGTGGATGATATCGAGACTGTGCTGTTCAACGAAAAGGACGTGGTAAGGCACAGGCTCGTTCAGGATATTATCAAAGCTTATGAAAAAGCGGCGGAAAAGAGAAAGTCTTAAGGAGGATAAGAACGATGACGGAGAAGGTCAAGGTTATCATCACCAACGATCAGAAAAAAGTGAAGATCCCCGCGGGGATCCGTCTGCTTGTGCGCAAAACCTGCCACGCGACGCTTGTTCTCGAGGATTTTGATGGCTCTGCGGAGATCAGCGTAACGTTTACCGATGATGAAAAGATCCGTGAGCTGAACCGGCAGTTCAGAAATATCGACAGCTCGACGGACGTTCTCTCTTTCCCGCTCGGTGAAAACGGCGTTTATGACGTGAATCAGGATACCGGCGCTTTTCTTCTCGGCGATATCGTGATTTCGATGGAGCACGCCGTCGCGCAGGCGGAGGAATACGGCCATTCACTTCAGCGCGAGGTCGCATATTTAACGGCGCATTCCATGCTGCACCTGCTTGGCTACGATCACGAAGACGGCGGTCTGCAGCGTCTTAGAATGCGTGAGAAGGAAGAAGCGGTCCTCACCCGTCTCGGTCTGCCGCGCAACGGCAGCTATTATCCCGTAGACTGAACGGCGGAGTATGGGTATGGATGAGTCAAGAGTCGCTTTTATCGCCATTGTCGGTTGCCCGAACGTCGGGAAATCATCGATCCTGAATCGTCTGCTCGGTGAAAAGATCGCGATCGTTTCACCGAAACCGCAGACGACGCGCACGGGCATCACCGGCGTTCTGACGACGCCGGACAATGTACAGCTTATTTTTACTGATACGCCGGGATTTCACAAACCGAAAAACAAACTCGGCGAGATTATGGTCCACACCGTTGACGAGAGCGTCAGCGGCGTGGATGTTTGTCTTTTTGTCGTCGAGCCCGAAAAAGAGCTGCGAGCGGCGGAGCTCGAGCTTCTGCGCAGACTGAAAGCCGCAAAAGCGCCGGTCGTTCTCGCGGTGAATAAGACGGACGCGGTCAAAGACAAGGCGGAGATCGCGCTTCTGATCCTGAAGCTCACGAAGGAATGCGATTTTGAGGCGGTCGTGCCGGTATCTGCGCTGAAAAACGAAGGGATCGACGAGCTGCTCGACGAGCTGAAAAAACTCAGCGCTCCGTCGATGCATTTTTTCCCCGACGATACGCTGACAGATCAGCCCGAGCGTGTGATCGCCGCAGAGCTGATCCGCGAAAAAATGCTGCTGCGGCTCGATAAAGAGGTGCCGCACGGCGTCGCCGTCGCGATCGAGCGTTTTTCTGAACGGGACGACGCGGATATTCTCGATATCGACGCCGTAATATATTGCGAAAAAGAGAGCCACAAGGGAATTATTATCGGCAAAGGCGGCGCGATGCTCAAAGCGATTTCGACCGCCGCTCGAAAGGATCTCGAACGTTTCTTTGAAATTCAGGTCAACCTCAAGTGCTGGGTCAAGGTCAAAGAAGACTGGCGCAACCGCGAGGGACTGATCCATAATTTCGGTTTGGACTGATCGGTATGGCGGGCGTTTCTTTCAGCACCGACGGGCTGGTGCTCAAAATCAGGCATACAGGCGAGAGCGACAGAATCGTTTCCGTTCTGACGCGCGATCGCGGCGTATTGAGCGCGTTCGCCAAAGGAGCGCGCCGGCCGAAAAGCAAGCTGAACAGCGGAACGCAGAGCTTTTGCTTTGCCGATTTCTCGTTTTCGCAGGGCAGAAGCGACGCGATGAACATTACCGAAGCGGCGGTGAAAGAGGTCTTTTACGATCTGAATAAGGATCTTTACAGGCTCGCTCTCGCGCAGTATTTCGCCCAGCTTGCCGAGGAGCTCGTTCCCCCCGGCGACAGCGACGGCGAACCGCTTCGACTGCTTTTGAACGCTTTGTATTTTCTTTCTTCCGAAAAAAAAGACCCCGCCGTATTGAAAGCGGTTGTTGAATTGCGGCTCTGCGCGTGGGCGGGATATATGCCGGATCTGTCCGGCTGCAGCATCTGCGGCGACGTCGGAAAAGAAGAAATGTTTCTCGACTGTTCCGCAGGCGTATTCTTTTGCCCAAAATGCGGCGGCTCCATGAAGGGCGCGCGTCTTTCCCGCAGCGCGTACGACGCGATGTCAAATCTGCTTACGGGAACGCTTTCGGAGGCGTTTTCCCTTTCACAGCCTCGTGAAGTCGTTCGGGAACTCGGCAAAGCGGCGGAGCGCTTTGTGCTCTCGCAAACCGAGCGCGGGTATGCGACGCTTGATTTTCTGAAGTCCGTCGGCGCAAAATAAAAAAGCGGAACGGCATACCGTCCGCTTCTTTATATTTCGCTTTTTTATTTCTCTGTCGGCGCAAAAGAGCGTTCGAGAATCGATGAGACGATCTCGATCATATCCTGCCGGGGCAGATCGATTTCTCCGATGAACCGGTCCACGATAACAGACAGAAACGCAGATACGTAAAACGCGCAGTAGACCTTGAGCTCGTTGATGTTATTGCTTTTGAGGTTTGCCGTCGTTTCCTCTGAAAGCAGCTTTTCGGTCATTGCTTTTTTCATTGAAGTAATGAATTCTCCGGACTTATCCGAAAGATACAGCTTTTTGTAATAATCGGCGTCGGCGGAAAGATGATCGGCGATCGCGGTCAATACGGGCTTGGGATCGAGATATATGTTGCCGATCCCCGTGCTTTCGGTGATTTCGATGATCCTGGCCGATTCTTCCCGGATGATTGCCGACAGCAAATCGTCAATATCGTTATAGTGCGCATAAAAAGTGCTGCGGCTGACGCCTGCTTTCGCTATGACGGCGGTAACAGTCACTTTATTGATCGGGTTTTGGTAAAGCAGCTCTGCAAATGCATGCTTCAGTTGATTTTTCGATGCGATTGAGCTTTTATATTCGGCGCGTTTTCTTTCCATAATTGTCAATCCTCCGAAACGATTTTTGAATAAATATACATAAAAACATGTTTTATTATATCGTTATTATTAAATATTACAATACAATTGTTTTATATTTAACGATTATTCCATCATTTATTAAAACAAACGACATAATTCGGCCTTGCGTCTATTATTCTTTTTGGGTGAGATTATATAAATATGCAAAATATGTATGATATTGAATAATTATGAATAATCAAAACATTTTCTGTGAAAAACAAAACAAGTGCGGCGCCTGTCAGCTGCAGAATCTGAGCTATCCCGCACAGCTTCATTTTAAAATGGCGAAAACGATCCGCCTGCTTGGCAGATTTGGTCGGGTGAGTGAGATTCTCGGCATGGAGGAGCCTTTTCATTATCGGAATAAGGCACAGGCCGCGTTCGGCAAAACGGCGCGCGGCAAGCTGATCTCCGGGATCTATCAGAGCGGAACGCACAGGATCGTCGCGGCGGACAGCTGCTATCTTGAAAATCCTGAGTCGGATGAGATTATTGTCACGATCCGCAATCTCGCGCAATCCTTCGGGTATGAGGCATACGACGAGGACGCACATACGGGCTTTTTGCGTCATGTTCTTATCAGAAACGGCGTTGTATCGGGTCAGTTTCTCGTCGCGCTCGTCACCGGAACGCCGGTCTTTCCTCGAAAGAATGATTTTATCAAAGCGCTTCTTGAGGCGCATCCGCAGATCACGACCGTTGTGCAGAGCGTGAACCGATCCGATACGAGCATGGTGCTCGGCGAGCGTCAGATCGTATTATACGGCAGTGGGCATATTGAGGATGAGCTGTGCGGCTGCCGGTTCCGCATTTCCGCCGCATCTTTTTACCAGATCAATCATGCGCAGACGGAAAAGCTTTACGGCGCAGCTGTCGGTTTCGCGCAGCTGAAAAAGACAGACCGTGTGCTCGACGCTTACTGCGGCGTCGGCACGATCGGTCTGATCGCAGCGAGGACCGGCTGCGAGGTCATCGGCGCGGAGATCAACGCCGACGCGGTACGGGACGCAATTGAGAACAGAAAGCTCAACGGGGCGAAAAACGTCCGCTTTGTCAACGCCGACGCGGGGGAGTTCATGCGCTCTGTCGCGGAGGAAAAAGAGAAAATTGACGTTGTGTTTACCGATCCGCCCCGCGCCGGCTGCAGCCGTGAATTTTTGCAGTCGCTCTGCAGACTTGCGCCGGAGCGCGTCGTCTATATCTCATGCAATCCCGAAACGCAGGCAAGAGATCTTGCTTATCTTACAAAAAACGGTTACAGCGTAAAAAGAATACAGCCGGTCGATATGTTCCCGCATACGAATCATATTGAAACCGTTGTGAAACTCGCTCGCGGCGGGCGGAGCTGATCGGACGAGCGTCAGAAGAAGGAGAAAAGAACATCATGATTTTGGTTTCAATCCTCGGCGATTCCCTCAGCACATTTGAGGGCTTTAACCCGGTGGGATACGCCGTTTATTATAATCAACAGATGCAGATGCGCAACGAGCTGAAAGACGTCTATGATACATGGTGGGCGATGGTGAATCAGCAGATGCATGCTTTTCTGTGCGTCAATAACTCGTATTCGGGCAGCAGGGTATCGGGACCGGGATTCCCGGCGGCATCCTGCCCCGAAAGGATATCCGGCCTGAGAACAAATGAGTACAGTCCGGATTATATTCTGGTATACATAGGATTTAATGATTTCGGGAACGGGGTAAAAATCAGCAACGGCAGATTCGGATCATTCTCCGATAAAAGCGGGATCTGTTTTGAAGAATCCTATGAATTGATGTTGGATCGGTTAAAAGAACAGTATCCCGCCGCCGTGATTATCTGCGGAACGCTTATGCGCACGAAAATGAAGTATGATGAGAGCTGGAGTTTCCCTGAAAAATTCGCCGGGGTCGATTTTGAGGATTATAATAACGCCATACGCAGGGCGGTAACGAAAAAAAGAGTGTTTCTGGCGGACCTGAGCGCGTTGAATATCCGCTATGAAACGCTCGACGGTTCACATCCCACAAAAGAGGGGCATCGAACGATCGCCGCAGCATGGTTAAAGTGTTTCGCGGATCTGAATATCTTGAGCATATAGCATTCTCTCATCTCACCTTCCAATAAAAAGGAACGTTTGCTTATGAAAAAAACAGGTGTTGTCGCTTTTATTATCACGGTTTTGCTGGTTGCCGCCGCGCTTCTCTCATTTACCGAATGCGTTACGGTTACGCATCATGCGGCGTTCAACGCGTTTTCCGGTGAAATGGGGCAAGCAGATTCGATCGTCACACAGGAGCGTTATTCCCCCGTGTTCCTCGGCGTTTTGACTCTGGCGGAGCTGATTCTTTTATGGGCGATTAAAAAGCGCTTTACCTGCTGGATCGGCATTCTTCTGAATATTACGGCAACCGCGGGCCCCTGCGTCTTCATGACGGCGCGCAAAATCGCGAGCGAAATGATAGCAGAATCAATTTATGACTACCGTCCGGCATATAACGAGTACAGGTTCGCTCTTCCCGTTTATCTGATTCTGCTGCTCGGGTGCGCTGTTACGGTGTTGTATATTATTCTATTCCGTTGGCGCAAAAACGAGCTTCCGGTAGCGTGAGCGTTTTTCCGTTGAAAAACACGGAATAAAGCTGCAAACAACATGCGCAGACGGCTTTTCTGCGGTTGCGGTATGATTGCAGCAAACTTCGACTCTCCGGAATGACCGATTCCGTCTTGACATTTGCTTAAATTTATTTATTATATAATTTGTAATCATTTATTAATTTCGGAGGAAGAAAAAATGCAGTTTACAAAAGAAACGACCATGGGCGAGATGCTTGAATTCGATCCGGAGATCGCGCTGGTTCTGATGCAGTGCGGCATGCACTGCGTCGGCTGCCCGTCCTCGATCGGGGAATCGCTTGAGGAAGCCTGCATGGTGCACGGCCTTGACGCGGACGACGTCATGAAGATCATCAACGACTTTGTGAAAGAGAATCATCCCGACGGCGAATAAGCCGAAAAGAAAGGAAGATCCGATATGTACAAAATGACGCTGAACGTCGACGGCATGATGTGTTCCCATTGCGAAAAGCATGTGAACGACGAGATCCGCGGCCGTTTCGACGTGGAGAGCGTTACGTCGTCGCATACGACGGATACGACAGAGATCATTGCCGCCGAGCCGATCAGCGAGCTGGAGCTCGGCATGGCGATCGACGCAGCCGGCTACAAGCTTCTCGGTATGGAAACGGAAGAGATCGACTGATCCGGAAAGAAAGAAAGGAAAATAACAATGTCAAGATTTGACGAAGCAAAAAAAATATACGCCTCTCTCGGCGTTGACGCGCAGAAAGCGATCGAAACCGTCGGCAGCGTGCCGATCTCGATCCACTGCTGGCAGGGCGACGACGTCGTCGGTTTTGACAGCAGGGAATCGCTGTCCGGCGGCATTCAGACCACCGGCAATTATCCGGGCAAGGCGACGACCCCCGAGCAGCTGATGGCGGATATCGACAAGGCGTTCTCGATGATCCCCGGCGCGAAAAAACTCAATCTTCACGCGTGCTACGCGATCTTTGAAGACGGCGAGTTTGCCGACAGAGACAAGATCGGGCCGAAGCATTTCAAAAAATGGGTCGATTTCGCGAATGAGCGCGGCTGGGGGCTTGATTTCAATCCCACGCTGTTTTCGCACCCGATGGTAAAGGATAATCTTACCCTTTCGTCTCCCGATCCCGCGACGCGCGCGTTCTGGATCGAGCACTGCAAACGGTGCATCGAGATCTCGAATTATTTCGCCGAGGCGACGGGCAAGCCCTGCGTGATGAATATCTGGATCCCGGACGGGTATAAGGATATCCCCGCAGACCGTCTCGGGCCGCGGATGCGTTTTGCCGCCTCGCTTGACGAGATCCTGAAAACGCCTTACGATAAAGAAAAGGTTTATATCACCCTCGAATCGAAGGTTTTCGGCATCGGGCTTGAGGCCTATACCGTCGGCTCATCGGAATTTACGCTCGGTTACGCCGCGTCCCGCGGGATCACGCCGCTGATGGATAACGGCCATTATCACCCGACGGAGATGGTTTCGGATAAGATATCTTCGCTTCTGTGCTATCACGAAAAGATCGGTCTTCATATCACGCGCCCGATGCGCTGGGATTCCGACCATGTGGTGCTCTTTGACGACGAGACGCGCGAGATCGCGAAAGAAATCGTCCGCAACGGCGCGCTTGAGCGCACCTTTATCTCGACCGACTATTTCGACGCTTCGATCAACCGCATCTGCGCATGGGTGACGGGCGTCCGCAATGTTCGCAAGGCGCTTCTTTTCGCCCTGCTTCAGCCGGATGATAAGATGAAGGCATTGCAGGATAACGCCGAGTTCAGCGAGCTGATGACGCTCTGCGAGCGCATGAAGACTGCGCCGTTCGGCGACGTATGGAACGAATATCTTGCCCGCGAAGGTCTCGGCGACGATTATTTCGAAGAGATCCGCGCGTATGAAAAAGACGTTCTTCTGAAGAGATAAAACAAAAAGCGGGTTCCGATCCCGGTCGGAGCCCGCGCGGCATATTATCAGAATAAGAAAGCAGGGTTGAAAATGAAAAAAGTAACGGACGCTCCTTTTCTGCAGGATTTTGTTGAGGCTACGCAGAATATCTACCGTCTCGGCTGGGCGGAGCGCAACGGCGGAAATATCAGCTATCTGATCGGCGAGGACGAGGCAAAGGAATATCTCGACCTTGACAACGCGCTGCGCACGATCCCCACGGGCTTCGACGCGCGCGGCGTTGAAGGAAAAATTTTCCTCGTTACCGGCGCGGGGAAGTATTTCCGCAACGTGATCAAGGATCCCGCGGCAAATCTCGGCATTATCCGCGTGGGTGCGGACGGCGCTTCGGCGGACGTGTTGTGGGGCTTCAAAGACGGCGGCAGACCGACCTCGGAGTTCTCGGCGCATATTCTTTCGCATCGGGCGAGACTTTCCGTCGATCCAGAGAACAAAATCGTGATGCACTGTCACCCGAATTATACCATGGCGATGACTTACAGCCATGAGCTGGACGAGGCGAAATTCACGCGCACGCTCTGGTCGCTCAATACCGAATGCATCGTCGATTTTCCCGACGGCGTCGGCGTTCTGCCGTGGATGCCCTGCGGCACGCCCGAGATCGGCGCGGCGACTGCGGAAAAGCTGAAGGAATTTCGTATCGTCGTATGGGCGATCCACGGGATCTACGCGGTCGGCAGAAATATGGACGAGGCGTTCGGGCTGATTGAAACGGTGGAAAAAACCGCGACGACTTATCTGATCGGCTCACACTTGCCGATCGTCAACCGGATTCCGGACGACGGCCTCGCGGAGCTCTGCTCGATCTATGACAAAAAGAATTACAGAAAAGACTTTTTGCCCGAGCTTTCTGAAAAATATAAATAAAAGTGAATATGAAAAAACGCCGGCTCGTAAGAACCGGCTTTTTTTGTTGCAACAATGTATCGGATTCAGACTCCGAGATCAGTTAAGGCCGTCGGCAATGCTGCCCAGATCGATGTCGCCGAGATTCAGCCCGCCGAGATAGCTGCCGGCCATGGAGATGGTTTCTTCATTAAGAAGACCGAGCTTCCAGAGAACTTTCGCAAGCTTCAGAACGATCTTAGCAATCTTAAGAAATACTTTTACAACAGTTTCCATAATTCAAATGTCCTCCTTTCCGAAGAATTGCAGTTACCTACATCTTGTATTATACAGTATCGTTTTTTAAATTGCAACACAAATTGTAAAAATTCTCATCTTTATCAAATTGCTGTCACAATTCCGACACGGAGTACCCCGCGTCCTCCACGGCCTGAGACAGCGCCCGGTCCGAAACGGCGTGCGAGAGCGTTATATCGACGACGCCGCGCTCATGATCCGCCTTTGCAGCCGTTACGCCGTCAACCGCGAGCAGAGCCTTGTTCACGCGCGCCTCGCAGTGCTCGCACATCATTCCCGATACGCGAAGCGTGACCGGAATGCCTTCCGGCATCGCGGCGGCCGGCGATTCTTCGACCGGTGCGTCTGACGTTTCGTCATTTGTCGGGCCGGCGGGCGAGACAGACGCGGATTTCTTCTTTTTGTCGTGTTTTGCGTCGTGAACCTTGACAAAATTGAGCCGCAGCGCGTTCGTCACGACGAAGAAGCTCGACAGGCTCATCGCGGCGGCGCCGAACATCGGGTTCATCCGTATGTTGAACAGAGGGATCAGCGCGCCCGCCGCGACGGGGATGCAGATGATATTGTAAAAGAACGCCCAGAACAGGTTCTGCTTGATATTGCGGATCACTGCGCGGCTCAATCGCACCGCGGCGGAAACGTCGGTCAGGCGGCTGTTCATCAGCACCACGTCCGCGGCGTCGATCGCGATATCCGTTCCCGCGCCGATCGCGATGCCGGTATCCGCGCTCGTCAGCGCGGGCGCATCGTTTACGCCGTCGCCGACCATGGCGGTACGTCCTTCGGCGGAGAGCGCGCGGATCACCCGCTCTTTTCCGTCGGGAAGCACCCCGGCGATCACGCGAGAGACGCCCGCCGCGGCGCCGATCGCGTTCGCGGTCTTTTCGTTGTCTCCCGTGAGCATCACGACCGAGATGCCCATATTTTTCAGCTCTGCGATCGCCTGCGGGCTGTCCTCTTTCATGATATCCGCGACGGCGATCAGACCGAGCAGACGGCTGTCCGCGGAGAAAAACAGCGGCGTTTTGCCCTGCGCGGAAAACGCCGCGGCGGAATCGGCTATGCTTTGATCGAATGTGCCGACGGCTTCCGAAATATAACTTTCGTTCCCGCCGCGCAGATTCATTTTGCCGCAGATCCCGGAAAGTCCCTTGCCCGGTACGGCTTTAAATTGTTCGACGGCAAGCGCCTG
This sequence comes from Clostridia bacterium, assembly GCA_017429345.1. GTDB lineage: Bacteria > Bacillota > Clostridia > Oscillospirales > Acutalibacteraceae > RGIG2774. Next base: position 53,946 of record JAFRPB010000108.1, read on the forward strand.
CGTGTGTTTTGTCTCCGCTTCGGCGACGACTGCGCGGCTCAAGGGGTGTTCGCTCATTTTTTCAATCGAATACGCCGCCTGCAGCAGCATATTTTCGCTGATCCCCGGGGCGGGAACGATTTCCGTGACCGTCGGTTCTCCCTTTGTCACCGTGCCGGTTTTATCAAGCGCGATCACATCTGTCTTGCCCGCGTTCTCGAGCGCTTCCGCGGTTTTGAATAAAATGCCGTTCTTTGCGCCGACGCCGCTGCCGACCATGACCGCGACGGGCGTTGCGAGTCCGAGCGCGCAGGGACAGCTGATCACGAGCACGCAGACGCCCCGTTCGAGCGCAAAGCCGAAGTCCCTGCCCGCGAGCAGCCAGATCACGGTCGTTACGGCGGCGATACCGATCACGAAGGGTACGAATACACCCGCGACCCGATCCGCGATCTTTGCGATCGGGGCTTTCGTCGCCGAAGCGTCGCCGACGGTTTTGATGATCTGCGCAAGAGTCGTATCCGCGCCGACGCGCGTCGCGCGGCATTTCATATAGCCGGATTTATTGATCGTCGCGGCGAACACTTTGTCGCCTTCGAGCTTATCGGCGGGAATGCTCTCGCCGGTCAGCGCGGATTCGTCGACCGCGCTCGCGCCTTCAATAACAATGCCGTCGGTCGGCACGCTTTCGCCGGGCTTCACAATAAAGATATCGCCGACGGCGAGCTCCGACGCGGGAATCGTGATCTCTCTGCCGTCCCTCTCGAGAGTTGCGGTCTTCGGCGCAAGATCCATAAGACCTTTCAGCGCGCTTGTCGTTTTGCCTTTGGATCTCGCCTCGAGCGTCTTGCCGACGGTGATCAGCGTCAGGATCATCGCGGCGGATTCAAAATACAGGTAATCCCCTGCGTCCTTCGGCATCTCGAAAGAAGAAACGGTAATAAAAGGATCGGAAACGATATCAAAGAGCATCCATACGCTGAACAAAAAGGAAGCCGAAGCGCCGAGCGCGACAAGCGTATCCATATTCGGCGCGCGGTGTGCAAGCGCTTTGAAGCCGCTGATAAAGAATTTCTGATTGATGACCATAACGACGGCCGTCAGCAGAAGCTCAAGAAGCCCGTACGCCGCCGCATTGTTTGCAAGCGCGGAAGGCGCGGGGAGACCGAGCATCGGGACGCCCATGGAAAAATACATGAGGATCAGAAGGAACAACGCCGAAGCGATCAGGCGTTTGATCAGTTTCGGCGACTCTTTGTCCGCGAAAGCATCCTCGGCGGGAGCGGAAGAGGGAGACGTTCCTTTTTTCGACGCGCCGTAGCCCGCCTTTTCGACGGCGGCGACGATCTCTTTTTCGCCCGCCGTACCTTCGACGCCCATGGAGTTCGTCAGCAGATTGACGCTGCAGCTTTTTACGCCGGGAACGGCCGAGACCGCTTTCTCGACGCGCGCGCTGCATGCGGCGCAGCTCATGCCCGTAACCTGATATTGATCCATCGGTTTTCCCTCCCCGGAATCGTTTCGGTCTGCTATGAGGATAATAATAGTATAGAAAACAACATCAATAATATAATAAAAAAAATATTTTTGTCAATCCGGATTGTTGACTTGCGACCGTTTGACGGGTATACTGAGTGGGAAAGGATGCGATCGTATGAATGACTGCGGCGGATGCTTAAACACGGTATATCTGACGGAACAGGAATGCGCTCTGCTTTCGCTTTTCGCGGCGTATTCGTTTCTGCCCGTGGGACAGAAAACGGAAGAGACGTTCCCGACTCTGTTGACGGAGCGTACGGATGAGGATAACGCTTTGCTTCTTCTCAAGCTCAAGGGACTTGTCGACGTCGATTACGAACAACCCCTCTCGGGCTTTGATTACGCTCCGTTTGGGGATTACGCCCGCCTCGGCAGCGCAGCTCTGACGGCGAAGGGCCAGGACGTGCTTGACGCGATCGAGGTAAACGGCGTCGGGTAAATCGGATTTTACAAACCCATTGCATTTATTTTCGTATTGTGCTATATTTTATTTAAAGCAAGACGCGCGTTTGTATTTGTGCGGTGTTGCTTCAGAACTGTGAATCCGGAGGGACGGGAATGATTTTCAACGGCGTGGATTTCGATACATATTTTAACGATTATCCCGATAAAGACGGATATTTCGGACCATACGGCGGCGTTTTTGTCGATGAAAATCTGAAGAAGGCGATGGCGGAGATCACCGACGCTTATTATTCCATCTGTCAGTCAAGAAAATTCATTGCCGAGCTTCGGCGAATCCGCGCAGAATTTCAGGGCAGACCGACGCCTATTTCCCATCTTGAACGTCTTTCCGATTCGCTCGGCGGCAAGGTGCAGCTCTACGCGAAGCGTGAGGACCTGAACCATTCCGGCGCGCATAAGCTCAACCACTGCATGGGCGAGGCGCTGCTGGCGAAGTATATGGGAAAGAAAAAGGTCATCGCCGAAACGGGCGCGGGGCAGCACGGCGTCGCGCTGGCGACGGCGGCCGCTTATTTCGGTCTTGCGTGCGATATTTATATGGGCGCGGTGGATATCAAAAAGCAGGCGCCCAACGTCGCGCGCATGAAGGTGCTCGGCGCGAACGTCGTCGAGGTCACCCACGGGCTGCAGACGCTCAAGGAGGCGGTCGACGCCGCATTCGAAGCCTACAGCAAAGAGTATGAGAACGCGATCTACTGCATCGGTTCCGTCCTGGGGCCGCATCCGTTTCCGATGATGGTCAGAGATTTTCAGAGCGTCGTCGGCATCGAGGCGAGAGAGCAGTTTCTTGATATGACCGGGCATCTGCCGAACGCGATCGTCGCCTGTGTCGGCGGCGGCAGCAACGCGGCAGGTCTTTTCTCCGGCTTCCTGAACGACCCGGTGGATATTTACGGGGTCGAGCCGCTGGGCAGGGGAGCGAAGCTCGGCGATCACGCCGCGAGCCTGACGTTCGGCTCCGAGGGCGTGATGCACGGCTTCAACAGTATCATGCTCAAGGATGAAAACGGCGAGCCCGCGCCGGTCTATTCGATCGCGAGCGGACTTGACTATCCGTCGAGCGGACCGGAGCACGCGTTCCTGATGGATCTCGGCAGAGTGAAATACGACGTGATCGACGACGATGAATCCGTAGACGCGTTTTATAAGCTTTCGCGCCTTGAAGGCATTATACCGGCGATCGAGAGTTCTCACGCCCTTGCCTACGGAATGAAGCTTGCGAAAACGATGGATCACGGCTCGGTGCTGATCAACCTCTCCGGCAGGGGAGACAAAGATCTCGATTACGTGATCGAAAAATACGGCATCAGATGAGTTGATAGTTGTTATTTGCTGACTGTTAGTTGATTAATTGATAGTTGATAATTGTTATCTGCTGCCGGTTCACGGCTTTACGATATTCTTGTTTCCCAAGTCGAACGGTGTTCGGCGCGCAGTCTCAACACGCAAAACGCAATACGCAAAACGCAAAACAGTTCATTAAATATAATGGGAGGACATTTTCCATGAAACTGAAAAAAACCATTTCCCTGCTTCTCTGCTTCGTTCTTCTTCTGCCCTTTGCCGTCATGGCGAACGCGGAGGGCGTGCGGCATGAGACGCCGTATGAGGACAGCGAATTCTTCGATTACGGCGAGTATGAGCTGCATTACCGCGTTCTTCCAGCAGAAGGGGAAGAAAAAGGGCAGATCATGATGCTGCACGGCTTTGCCGAGTCGACGTACTGCTGGACGAACCTCGCCGCGATCCTTACGGAGAACGGCTATACCTGCGTGCTGGTCGATAATCCGGACTTCGGCTATTCTTCGCGCGAGACGAAGGATACGGCAAAGCTGCCGCGGGAGGAGATCATTCATGCGCTGATGGCCGAGCTTTCGGACGAGCCGTGGTATCTCGCGGGCCATTCGATGGGCGGCTACGTCGCGCTCGCCGTTGCGCAGACCTATCCCGAAAGCGTAAAGAATCTTTTGCTTTACGGCACATCCGGCAACGACGGCAACGCCGCGACGGGGATCATGGGCAATGACGTTTTCGCCTCGGCCATGGGGCCGATGATGGAGCTTGCGGGAAAATGCAAACCGCTTGTCCGGCTGCTTCTCCGTCTTGCGATCCAGGATAACGAATACGTCAATAACTACGATGTAGACGCGATCGTCGAACCGTTCCGCATCAAGGGCACCGGCGCGGGGGCGATCTATAACTTCTCGATGCTGACCCCCACGGATTATGAGTTTGTTTCGTCGTTTTCGCCGATCCTGTTCATGAACGGAGATAAGGATAAGGTGATCTCCGACAGAGCGCGGGTGAACCTGCGCGAAGCGCTGCCGGAGAACAGCGTCGATTATATTATCGAGGGCGGCGGGCATATGTTTATCGAAAACATGGCGGAACAGACCGCCCGCGTCACGCTCGACTTTCTGTCAAGATAAAGTAAGCGTATAACGAAAAAAGGCGCGCCGCGCCTTTTTTCTTGCGATTGAATCATGATAGTCGGCGGATGTCAGATTGGAGAGAGATTCAGAGCGGAGTTCGGAGAGCGGAGATATGATCATCTTAACTCTCGTATTCACGACCTCATGACCTCATGACCTCACGACTTCACGATTTCACGACTTCACGTTTACTTTTCACTTTTCACTGTTCACTTTTCACTGTTCACTTTTCACTGTTCACTTTTCACTTCTCACTTCTCACAAAAACTCACAACGCTGCCGCCATGGTACGGAACTTATCCCGCGCCTGCGAGATCTGCTGCGCATCGGCGCCTGTTACCGCATACCAGCCGCGTTTCTGCATCTCGGTGAAAATATTCGCCTGAATATTGTGCTCATCCTGCAGAATGCTCATCAGATCCGTGCGCACGCACTGATGCGCGCATTCGTTGGTAAACGAGTTGTATACGCCCGTGATCGCTTTTTGAGAGGAAAGCATATCCTCAAGGATTTCTTTGTCTGAAAACTCGGCGTTCATTTTTTCTCCTTTCAGCAGCTCCCGCTCAGATGCGACAGGAGCGTATCATAGTGATTTTTGTGCTGGCCTGCGGTCTGCTCGCAGATCGTTTTGATCTGCGGATCCTGCGCGGAATTCGCGTAGGCCTTGTATTTTTTGATCAGCAGCTGTTCGCAGTTCAGCTGGTCCTCAATCGCCTTGAGCTCGGCGGTCGTAATGGCTTCCATACTATCATCTCCTTCAATGACAGTATGCGTCGGGAGAGAGAGAATATTCGTTCAATGGTTTTATTTTCGCTTATTATCCGTAAAATAGAGGATTTTTATTATGGAAGTCAGGTATATCGCACGGTTATACAACGATTTCAATACCAAATTCGGTCTTCCGCGTCAGAGCGGGATGGCGGATCATCTTCTGTCAAGAATCGTTATGGAGAAGCCATACCGCGTCGCCGAGGCGTTCCGCGGGATCGAGGGCTATGAGCGTCTTTGGCTTGTCTGGGAGTTTCATGAGGCGAAAAAGGAAGGGGAGTGGTCGCCTACGGTGCGTCCGCCGCGCCTCGGGGGAAACGAGCGCGTAGGTGTATTCGCGACGCGCTCTCCCTATCGCCCGAATGCGATCGGTCTTTCCTGTGTGAAGCTCGAAAAGTTTTATATCGACGAAAAAGAGGGCCCTGTTCTGATCGTCTCCGGCGCGGATCTTCAGAACGGCACGCCGATCCTCGATATCAAACCGTATCTGCCTTACGCCGACAGCTATCCCAAGGCGGCGGCGGGATTTACCGATACGACGGAAAAAAAGACGCTTGCCGTCAGATACGCCGTTTCGCTGCCGTCGGATATGACCGCCGAACAGCGCGCAGCGCTCGACGAGGCGTTAAAAAACGATCCGCGCCCGGCGTATCAGTCGGACCCGGATCGGGTATACGGAATGAGTTACGGCAAATGGGACGTGCGGTTCGGCGTTGTCGGAGACGAGCTCATTGTCCGGGAGGTCGTCGGATCGTGATCCGAAGCGTATCCAATACGTCAAAATCGGCTTCGATCCGCAAACCGTTTATTTCAGAAAGGAATTCTTTTACCGCGCGGCGCGCGGGTGCGGATACGCCGCGCAGCAATCTTGCGCCGGAAAATATCCTGTTTTTATACTGCAGCATGAGCATATAAACGCCGGGCGTGATTTCTTTTTTCGCAAGGTCGGCAAGATCAAGGCGGACGCGGAACCCCGCGCCGTCATAATTATATCGGTAAGTTCTGTGATCGTCGGCGTTGACCGTTGTTCCGTGCGCTTTCGTTAACGCTTCGCAGAGGATCGGTTCGGCATGCAGATCATATTTTTCTTCCGTGTATGCATTAAAAAGATAAACATTGACCGTCTGATCTCCGGGACGGATATTGATCCTGCGATGATAAACGTGTCCGTCGAGAATGAGTGCGTTATCCCGGATCGAAGCTTTGTCGATCATGCATCTCGGGGGCTTCGCGTCGAATTCATTATCCGTTTTTCTGTCCGGTATCGTGAAAATGCTGTCCGGGAGAAGAAAACAGGCGGTTCCGTTCTCTTCGATCACTGGCGCGTTCATATAATTGATATTTTTATAATTCATTACGCGGGACAGATGCTCAAAATCGCGGCTCAACACGTCCTTCATTATCTGCTTTTCAAGAACGGAAAGCATCGGTTCGACCCGCGGATCGTAATGCCGCTCAATAAATGAGGCAAATCTGTCGAAAAGTGATTTCGCTCTGTCCGGCGGAAACGTCCGTAGGGCGTCGAAGCGTGCCGTATAATGAAAAACGCAATGACATTTCTGGGCTTCGAGCCACAGCCGGGGACCGCGGATCTCCTCCCGGATATACGATAAGAGCCGGTGCGCGATTTCTTCCTTGTCCGTCATGTTTTTTTCTTCGAACATTCTCTGTGTGATAGAAGGATTCTCTCCCGTTCTGTGTCGGTAAACATAACCGATCTCGCGAACGACGGCGACGATGCCTGCCTTATGATGCAGCGTCAGAGCCC
>JAFRPB010000109.1 GCA_017429345.1 Clostridia bacterium
AAGCCGACGGAAACAGAAAAGCCGACGGAAACAGAGAAGCCGACGGAAACAGAGAAGCCGACGGAAACAGAGAAGCCGACGGAAACAGAGAAACCGACGGAAACAGAGACACCGACGGAAACAGAGAAACCGACGGAAACAGAGAAACCGACGGAACCTGAAAAAACGACAGAGCCGGGGCAGACTACGGAGCAGGACAAACTGACGGAACCCGCCGAATCTGAAATGTTCGCGCTCGGAGACGTAAATAAAGACGGAAAGATCAACTCAAAGGACGCTCGTCTCGCGCTGCACATTTCAGCAAGGCTTGAATCCGCAGACGTGCTCACCGCAACGCTTGCGGACGCAAATAAAGACGGAAAGGTCAACTCAAAGGACGCGCGGCTCATTCTGCGCGCATCCGCGAAGCTTGAAGCACTTCCCGACGAAAAGATCAAAGCGTCCGTCTGATCTCTTACCGTTCCGGACCCAAACGAAACTTTTCGCGTAAAGATCATTCGGTCTGTAGCATAAAAAATAAAAAATCCGGCATACCGCAAAATAAAATGGTATGCCGGATTTTTTATGATTCAGTTTTCATATCCGTTCGGGTTGTTTTTCTGCCAGTTCCACGTATCGCGGCACATATCGGCAAGCGTGCGTTCCGCCTTCCAGCCAAGCTCTTTCGCGGCTTTATCGGCGTTTGCGTAACACTCTGCGATATCGCCCGGGCGGCGCGGACCGATCTCATAGGGAATATCGACGCCGTTGACTTCAATGAATGTTTTTACGATATCCAGCACGCTGTAACCGATGCCGGTGCCGAGATTGTAAATATCAACGCCGGTCTTGCCGAGCGCGCGGTCAAGCGCTTTGATATGACCGAGAGCGAGATCCACCACATGGATATAATCGCGAACGCCCGTGCCGTCCGGCGTGGGATAATCATCTCCGAAGATGCTGAGCTTTTCCCGCTTGCCGACGGCGATCTGCGCGATATACGGCATCAGGTTATTCGGGATCCCGTTGGGATTCTCGCCGATCCTGCCGCTGGGATGCGCGCCGATCGGGTTGAAATAGCGCAACAGCGAAACACTCCACCCGTTGTCGGATTTATAAAGATCCTGAAGAATATTCTCAATATATATCTTTGTCGTGCCGTAAGGATTCGTGGCGGTGCCGACGGGCATGGTCTCGTTGAACGGAACCTTGTTTTCGGAGCCGTATACCGTCGCGGACGAGCTGAACACGATCGTCTTGCAACCGGCGTCGCGCATGACCTCAAGCAGCGCTACGGTGCCCCAGATATTATTCTCATAATACTCAAGCGGCTTCTGACAGGATTCGCCGACCGCCTTGAGACCCGCGAAATGGATCGCCGCGTCGATCTTTTCTTCTTCAAAAATCTTTTTAAGACCATCGCGGTCGCGGATATCGCAGCGATACACCTTGAAATCCTTACCCGTGATCTCCCGAACCCGATCCGCCGCCATCGGCGAGCTGTTGCAGAAGTTATCGACCACAACGATATCATACCCCGCGTTCAAAAGCTCCACACAGGTATGAGAACCGATATAGCCGGTGCCGCCGGTTACAAGAATTGACATTTTTACCACCTCAAAATATTATGCCATCACCGCGCCGCAGTCGTGCGGCACGAGACTGTTATCGAAATAGATCAGTGAGAAGCACTGCGATTTTATCGCAAGATCCATAATATACATCCGGAATACTTCCCCGACGCGGTCGCGCTCAGTCAGCACGCGGTCTCCAACACGGATCGCGGTGATATAGCCGATCTCGGGCGAGAGCGCTTTGTCGTGCGCCAGCACCTGCAGCCACATCGCGGGATCCTCGCCGAGCCGGATCGAGCTGTCGTAGTTTTTGATATACCTTCTTATCTGCTCGGAAGTAAAGGATTTTACGTCGATCAGATCCGCGTAACCGGAATAGGAGCGCACATCCCAGTCGTAATAGCTCGTTACCGGGCGAAGATACGGGTAGTCCGCGCCCCATACGGAATATCCCGACGCGGTCACGCCGGCGGAAAAAGCGCCGAACGGAGCAGCGATCACGCTGCCGCCGTATGTCATAAAGGTTCCGTAGACTTCTGATACAGCCGCGATCACCTCGGAAGAGACCTTGCTCATATCCGAAACATAAGACATGGTATACTTGTTCGGCAGCTTATAATTATAGTATTTCAACTGTGTATATGCGACGACCGCCTGCGCCTTGAGCGCTTCGCCGTCGCCCGGCTTTGTCACACCCGCGATCTCGTTCTGCACGACGCGGCACATCAGCTCAAAGGTGTTCGCGGTCTGCCCGGTATGCAGCGTGCTCACCTCGCACGGCACAACCTCGCGTACAAAACCGACGCCCTGATAATAATGCGCGAGAATACTCAGAAAATCATAGCCGTGCCGCGCAAGCGCGACAGCGCCGTATTGGCTCATGCCGACGCCGTGCCCGTGCCCGTAGGTGATGAACACAAAAGTATCCGGCGCGACGGAGAAAGACGGCATCTGCGGAAATGCGGGCAGATCGGGATAGTATATATCATTGATCGGCAGAAAACTGACCGCGTACCCGGTCTGAACCGCAGGCGCGTCCTCCGCCTGCATCGTCGACGGAACGCCGCTATCCGGCACGGGCGCGGCCTCGATCCCGGCAGCGTCCGCGATCGACGGCGTCGGTTTTGACTCAACCGGCTCGTTGATCGGCGCGTTCAGAGGAACCGAAGTCGTCAGTACCTGTGTCGCTGCCAGCGCGGCGATCTGCGCCGAGGTTTTCGTGCCCGCGGTTTTGCCGGCGGAAAACCCGACGACCGCGCAGACGATCAAAACCGCGAGAACAGCCGCGATCGGGCGAACGTATTTTTTATTTTTCATAATATTTAAAATACGCATAAGCTCCGTCCCGACGAATTTTCGATCAATGCTGCTCAGAAAACGTCAAAATCCACATTTTCCGGTTTGGCGGGCTGATCCGTGACGGCGCAGACGATCAATGAAAACAGCTCCTTCGCCGCGCGTTTCAGGAACACGGACAGCTCCTCGCCTCTCGATGCGACGCGGCTGAGGGAAACTTCGTTGTCTACGCTGACGGAAATATATACAAGATACTGTACGAGGCCTTCTTTTTCGATTTTATAGACGCTTGACATGGCGCAGCCAAACGCAGTATTTTCTTCCCACGCGGCGCGCGAAGCAAGAAACGCGGTCAGCTCCCGCGGGCTCAGGCTCCGGTCTTCCGATTTAACATCGATAAACTTAAAGCAGGCGGCATATTTCTCACCGCAGGCAAGAACGGGGTTGCGCAGATATTCCACTGCGGCAGTATTGGCGCATCCCATCGTCAGATGACGCTCGTAAAGCGCACCGGCGGCGTCGCGGCACAGCTTGACATGAGGCTCGTCGGGCGACGGCGCTACAACGGTCTTGCGCGCGAACCAGTCTGCGATCCTGCTCTCGGTAACAGCGACGCATTCCTTCGTCACGGGGATCAGCATGAAATTCCCGCTGCCCGTCGCAGTACAGAATGCGGTGTTGACGCCGTCCTCCGACGGGAACATCACCGTAGCGGAGGCGAACAACGCATAACGATGCTTCTCTTCTTCGCAGAGCGTTTCCGGCAGAAGATCGAGGATATCTCCCGACAAATTCGTACGCAGCTCCAGAGTTTCATAAACCGTCTGTTTCAAATCAAGATAAAGTTCCGGGGCCGCATATACCGCGGAGACGTCTTCATCTTTCAGAGATTGCAGCAAAACAGGCATCAAAGCGTCGATCCCGTCAAAGGGTTCGACAACGCAGCGGCTTTCGCAGAACTCCGCAAATACCGCCGCAACGCTCGCGCGCTCGACGATATTCGGCGCATTCTCCGGCTCACCGCAGTAAAAAACACGAATACGCATACTTAATACTCCTTACGTGTTCGGTTCCCAACGGAACGCGTCCCGATACGGATTCTTTCTTCCCTTCACGTCATACCATTTCTGGGGATAACGCGGATTCTCATTCTCCGTGACCTTCTCAACGTCGACCGTTTCGGGCTCGCCCTCGCGCACCATACGCGCGATCACGACAAGGCGTTCGTCGTTAAAATCGTAAGCGCAGGTAATCAGCGAAATAAACTTGTCGTTTTCGTTCCAGTCGACGCCGGTGTCATAGATCGAGCGTTCCTTCACCGCATCGATATAAGTCCTCAGCGATTCTCTGGTATGGAAATTCGGCACGATGATATTGAACATGTATCCGTTGTCGTCAGACGGCTTATTGTTCGTCACGAACACCGCGCAGATCTTCCACTTATAATGCGCGAACAGCGTGCTGTATTCGATCACGGGATGCTGCTTGTAGAACTCAAGCGCGGTATGCTCTTTCGTATCCTCATAATATTCCGAAAGCTGCGCGAACATCAGACCGTCCTTCATGTGATGGCCGTAGATGATCGTATTATCGTCCAGCTCCTTTGTATTGTTCCGGTAATCCATATAGATCTGGCCGTATTTGGTCTGAACCTTCTGGAAATTGTGTTTCAGATAGAACTCATTGTCCTCTCCCTTTACGACGGCTCCCCAGATGCCTGTTCCTTCGATATTCACATATCCAACAGTATCCTGATTGCGGCCGTAAAGATCGGCGTAATCGATATTCATACCCTCGGGGAACACGACGTTGGGGTATTTCGCCCGCATCTGCGCCCACGCCTCGGCGTTTTCATCCACTGTCTGCGTGACTGCGGGCGGATCGACGTACGTTCCCTTGTTGAGCTCAATCGCTTCGTAAAGCTCAATAAAGTAATTTGTGAAATACAGCGCGCAGATCAAAAGCACAAGAAACGAGACGTCCATGACGATCTTACGGATGCACTCGCCTCTTGAATCGCCGTTCCAGGGAATAAACGTCTTGAAGATCCGCCTCGTCCGTGAAAGCTCCTCGTCGCCCGAGACACTTTTTTGGACCTTGTTGTTTTTTTTCTTTTTCTTGTTTTTATATTCGGGCTTTTTCGGTTCCGGCCTTTCGGGCCTTTCTCTTTTTTCCCGATGCTCTCTGCCGTCGCTGACCGGAGGCAGCTTCGGTCTGTCGCCGATCTGATCGAAAGGCGCTTCTTTCGAGGCGTGCGTCGCAGTGTCCTCATCATAAAGAACGCGCACATTCGCGCTTTTTTCGCGAATCATCCTGCGCCGTTCCGCAACGGAGAGCGGTACGGCGTTATCCGCCGAACGCGAGCTTGCCGCGCGGCCGGCGGCGATCCTGCCGCCCACAGCCGCTTCCTGCGTGTCGCCGGCGTCAAAAACGATTCTTGCGCCGTGGTCGTCATATTTTTCCCGCTGGCCGTATGATACGCGGTCGTCGTTCCGCGCCTGCGAACGATAAGAAACGACGGGCTCGGAAGATCTCGGTTCAAAATCGCCGTCGGTAGGCGCCGACGATACGCTGACGCCGTAACGGCGCGCCAGCTCTGAGATCGAATCGTCCCCGGAATGCTTGCCGGTATAACCGGATACCTCACTGAGAATATCCGAAATCTCGCCGTCCATATCCGCGCTTCGCCCGTATCCGTCTATATTCTCGTTCATTTCAATCACATCCTTGCTTTCTTCTGCCCCATGTTACTCGGCTGGGTACCATTTTTCCGCATCCCTGAACGGATTCGAACCGCCGTATACATTATAATAAACCTGCGGAAGTCTGGGGTTATCATTCTGTGAAGCGCCGCTTACATCGACGCTCTCGCTCTCTCCGTCCCTGACGAGCCGCGCGATCAGAACACAGCGCGAATCATGCAGACCGCCTTTTTTATCGAACTCATACGTGCAGGTCGACAGCGTCAGGATCTTATCGTCGGGCTGAACGTCAACCGTCGTATTGATATAGCTTCGCTGCTTCACATTGCTGATAAACGACATAAAATTATCATTATTCATATCCGAAGCAATGTAATAGAACACGTAACCGTTATCCCCTTCCTTGCTGCCGTTCGAGAGGAAACAGCCGATCACCTTCCATTTGCAGTCTCTGTACAGCGTATCGAATTCGATCACCGGCGTCTTTTTATAGAATTCCACATCAAGATATTTATGTATATCGCCGAAAATATAGTCGTCGAATTCCTTATCCTGATCGTCGTCGAAATTATGACCGTAGATCACGGTATTGCGGCTCAGATCTTTTACGCCGCAGTAAGCGTCAAGAAAAACCGTTCCGTACCGCGACCAGCGTCCCCACAAATCGTGTTTCAGATATTCGTTATTGTTATCTGTCTGATAAACCGCGGCGTCGATCGAGGTATTCGGCACGGAAACCCAACCGACGAAGTGCTGATCCGCCGCGTAGATCGCCTTGAATTTTTCCTGGATCCCCTGCGGATATTCCACCGAAGCGGTTTTCGCCTTTAAGGACGACATAGCGGTTGAGGGATCATACATATTCACATTCTCGACGCGCACGGTTTTCGTCGGTACAGCGGGCTGTATGTTTTCGTCATGGAAGAAAAACAAATATATTGCAAAAGCGGCGATGATCACAAATGTCACGCTGACAATGATCCAGAAAGCAGCCTTCCTGCGGCGTTCTTCTTCTTTCGATTCGTCTGCGGGCAACACAACAGCGCCCGACCTTTTGACGATCACGACCTCGGCGTCGGCTATCGCCGACTCACGTTTTTTTTCTTTATTCTTCATTTTTCAGACTCCCTATGGTTCAGATATTCGCCGATCAGCGAAAATGCGGCGTCAACCGCCGAAGCGCGGTTTCTCTCGCGGACGTCGCAGGTAAAACTGTTGCGCAGCTCGACGACACGCTCGTATCCGTCCGCAGTCCGGATACCGATATAGATCAGCCCTACGGGCTTGTCCGTTCCGTCGGAACCGGGACCGGCGATACCGGTAACGCCGACGCCGATCTGCGCGCCGGAAAAGGCGGCGATCCCCCTCGCCATCTGTTCCGCCGTCTGCCGGCTCACCGCGCCGTATCTGACAAGCGTATCATGCTCTACGCCGAGCAGCTTCTCTTTCATTTCATTGGAATATGTGACCGCGCCGAAATCAAATACTTCGGACGAGCCGCCGATCGAGGTGATCGCCGCGCTGCACAGACCGCCCGTGCAGGATTCGGCAAAACAGACGCGAAGCCCGTTTTCTTTCAGACGCGAAACGATCCCGCGCGCGATGTTTTCATCCATGACCGAAATTCTCCTTTTTCGCAGGCGGCGTTCTTCGGAACGCCGCAAAATGATATAATACGAGATATAGTATCATATCATACCAGACAGTATAACACACTTCAAACCAATAATACAAGAGTTAAATATTGCAAATCAATTAATTTTTATTATATATATATCTTGCAAAATGACGATAATTCATTTATAATCTTTTACAGTGTAAAAAACAGAGGGATCTCATGAATAAATTCTCAAAGCGCGAACTCGCCGGAATTTTCATCCGCTGCGGGATCGCCATGATCATTTTCGTGATCGCCGTCCTGAATTACGACCGTCTGTCGACGCTTGACGTAACTTCTCTGACGCAGCGTCTCGGGTCGGATGCGCAGAAAAGCGTCGCGGTGCTCGGCATCTACGCGCTCAAATCCGTTGTATTCGTGGTGCCCGCCTCGTTGATCTACGTGGCGGTGGGCGGCATTTTTTCTCATGTCTGGGCGGTCGTTCTGAATCTTGCGGGGATCTTTCTTGAATTGTCGCTGACCTTTTTTCTCGGCAAGATTCTCGGCAGAAAGACCGTGACGACGATCCTCTCAAAATCCGAGAAAGGCAGAAAGCTGCTCGAAAAGGATCTTGGCACGAAACCGCTGATGATCCTCGGCATCCGCGCGGTCCCGGCGTTTCCCATTGATCTTGTGAGTCTTCTTTACGGCGTCACGGGCTGCGGTTATTTTAAATATATTCTATTTTCTTTTCTCGGCGTGTCATGGCGCGTGATTCTTTTCACGATCATCGGCAACGACGTATTCAAGTTCATCCCCATGGATAAGATCATTCTGATCGCGACCTGCATGATCCCCGTCGGCGTGGTTGTGTATCTCGTCAAGAAATTCGCTTTTTCAAAAAAACAGAATCCGGCCGACGCCGGAAATGAAGAAGAAAGCGGGAATATAACAGATGAATAAAATAAAACGCGCTTTTCTCTGCGCGCTGCTTAGCGCCGGAATACTTTTTTCGCTCTCATCCTGCGGCGAAAAGAAGCAGCAGGATCTTCTGCCGCTTGAACTCGACGTGCCGACCGTCGCTGCCGAATCCGCGCCGACGGACCAAAACGCCGCGCGGTATGAGATTCCGTCTTCTGTCCCTGCGGAACAGATCGCGCCGAACGGCAAAAAGATCAAAGCCTCGCGGGCGCTGAAGATCTACAAAAAGGCGGTTGACGGGCTCAAGTCCCGCAGCCCCGGGTTCACGCTTATGCAATGGCAGGATCTGAAAAATATCGATACGGCGGATTCCACAGGCATTTTAAACAGTATTCTTTCAATCGTATCCAAGAGTCTCATCCGTCACAATTCCGCCGCAGAAGCGCAGGCCGAGCCTGAGATAATCGCTGCAGGCGACGGCGTCGCCGCCGCGGAAAAGCTGCCTCTTTTCGGTATCGGCATTGAATATTCCCTGACGGATAACCGGGATTTCATCACGGAAGCAAGGATCGTCAAGGCGGATACCTATACAGAGTATTACATCTTTTTCGCTCCGGAGCTCAACCCCGTTTCCGGCGGTCTGGGGATGGGAAGTCTCATGTCCCCGTTCAACCGCGCGTCGATCATCGAGGCAGCGGGGACTTATATCCCGACCGTCGACAGGGATTCGCTTCGGCTCGACTGTATCTATTCCGGCTGTTATCTGATGTTCCGCGTCGGCAAAGACGGAAAACTGCTTCATCTGGAAAACCATATGTACGCGAGGATCGAAGCCGAAGCGCAGGTCAATCTGATCGTCGTCTCCGCGGAGCTTCTGAACGGCAGCTGCAGTTATGAAGAACACTATATTTATTCGGATTTCAACTATAATACATAAAGAGGCGTCTATGAAAAAAACTGCTTTTCATCTGATTTTGATCCTGCTGACGGTATGCGCGGTTTTCCCTGCGGTTCCGTCGGCGCGCGCCGCGCAGATCCGACAGGATACGCGCTTGCTGCGGATCGTTTCCGATATGGGCTCGCATGAGGAATATCCGGAAAACTCCGCCGAGGCGGTGCTTCTCGCCGCGGAACAAGGCGCGGACGAAGTGCGACTGCCGGTAAAAATGACCGCGGACGGCGCGCTGATTCTTTCGGAGGACGACAATCTGGAGAGGATCTGCGGAGCGGACAATACGCCGATCTCCGCACTGAAAAACGAAGATATTCAAAAGCTTTTCGTTCGTAAAGGCTCCGGCGGCGCCGCCGCATTCACGCAGGACGGCGTACCGACGCTTACCGGAACGCTCGCCGCGGCAAACGGCAAGATCCGTTTTCTGCTGGACTTTGATTTCTCGATCGCGGACGCGGTTTATGAGGCGGTCAAAAGCGCGGGCGCGCTGGATTCCTGCGATTTTACGCTTCGCGCCTCCGCGAAAAAAGCCGTATCATGGGTAAATACCCTTGAAAAACCTGTTTCGTATCTTGTTTACAGAAAGACGAACGTCATTTTCACCGCATTCTCGATTCTCAACGCCGTCGGCGCTGAGAACGGCGTCTGGCTGGCCTCGTCAAACCCCTACGGCGTAGTCTGGAGCAAGCCTGTCGGAAACCGCCTTGCAGGCTGTTCCTGCGCGGCGGTACGCGTCTCCCGCAAGGCTCTCAGCGGCAAGCGCGCCGATACGCCCGACTATTGGGAAAACCTCATCTCCGTCGGTTATAATATGCTCATTACCGACGACGTCCGCGTCATGGCGGAATACCGGGCAGAAAGTCTTGAAGCGCTGGAACTGCTTCGCGATTACACCGCGCAGACGGAAAGCGGCTTTCAGCTCGAAGATCTGCGCTCCCCCGCATACAGAAAAATGAAATTCGCCTATAAAAACGCAATGAACGAAGCGCAGCGTCTCTGTGCGAAGGATTTCGCCGGACGCGCCGAATGCGAAAACGCTCTTTACGCTCTGAGAACCGCGGTGAACGATATCGAATCGAATCACGAGCAGCTTTTGAACGGCGAGGCGGATCTTCGACTTACGCCCGGGCGGATCATTACCGCGGTGCTGACCGTCGCCGTCTTTACCGCGCTTGAGGTCTTTATCGCAAAGAAACGTAAAAAAGCAAAATAAATTTTACAGTTCGGAGGAAACGATATGTATTATTTCCTGATAATCGCATTTTCCGTCATCTGCCTCGCTGTCATGCCGTTTTTTCTCGTTGAGCAGAAGAACCCGTCCATCCGCTCTCTGATCCTTAAAATGATCTGCGCTTCGATGTTTCTTCTCGTCGGCGTCACGGCGGCAAAAAAAACCGGCGCAAATCCTTATGCGCGCTTTATGCTGCTCGGACTTCTCTGCGCGTGGTTCGGCGATCTGTTTCTTCACATTCAGGGAAAAGCAAAGGCGGCGTGTCAGGTGATCGGCGTGCTCGCGTTTCTCTCGGCGCATGTAATGTATCTGATCGCGTTCGGCAAGGAACTGAAGCTTCTCTCACCGCAAACGAAAATGTTTTCCGTTTCCGCCGCGATATTCGTCGCAGCCGTGCTGATTCTATACACAGTGATCGTTTTCGTGACAAAAACGCCGATGAACCCTGCGCTGATCGGACTTTATGTTTACGCGATATTCCTGACCTTCATGTGCTTCACTGCGCTCCGACTTTCAGCCGTCGTATTCCCTTCCTGCGCTCCGGGCGCGATAATGCTCGGAACAGGCGCGATCCTCTTTGTGCTCTCGGACGGCTCCCTCGGCATTCTGATGTTCAATAAGAAACTGAAAACAAATTTTCCGCTGAAAATTTTCAATATCGGCACATATTTTGTCGGTCAGCTGATGCTTGCCGCGACGATACTTTATATCGGCGGCTGAAAGAAGGAACAATCCCTCCCCTCACGGCATAGTATGCCGTGTAAAGAAAGGAGGGAAACACCATGTTCAATAACAGTTATGAGCTTCTGATCATCATCGTGCTCATTATCGTTCTCGGCGGCTTCGGCGGCTGCGGCTGCAACGATAACAACAATAACAACTGCGGTTGCGGCTGCGGCTGCGGGATGTAATTAAAAATAGGAAGCGCCGCGCAGGGAAACCTGCGCGGCGGAATTTTTATATGCTGATTTGTCTGGGGCTTTTGTTTGCGGATATCGGGGATCGGGGTTCGGATATCGTGCCCGAACTACGGCTGAAATCAAAGAATAAACTCGGCGGAATCGGGAAAGAGCAAGAACTGTCAATTTACAAGCACGATCCGCGAAATCCGATACCCGATATCCGAAAAAACGGGGGGCATTCGTACCCCCCGTTTGTTACTGTTTCGCTCCGTTATCGAAGTTTTCAAGCACCTTCACGCTTGCGGCGAAGCAGTCCGCGATGCCCTTCGCGTTCAGATTATCGTAGGTGTCGCGGCGGGTATGGTAATAGTTTTCGAGTTTGTGGTTCAGGCCCGTAATACCGGCTGAGCGGAAGCCCGCCTTATTATATGCGGCATTGTCGGTCGCTCCGCCGAACGGCGGCACCCAGCCCTTGACGCACTGCACGCCGATCTCCTGTGCGGATTCATAGAACAGATCCGTGGCGTCCTTATCCGATTTTACGGTGCCGTTCAGGTCGCGGTAATTTGCCATCAGATATTTCGGATCGTGGATCGTGTCGTAGGAATAGATAAACGTCGGCACGTCTTCATATTCGCCCTTATGCGCCTTGCACCACGCGTAGGAGCCTCGGATACCCGCTTCCTCCGCGCCGTTGAGGATCACGCCGACCTCGGTATTCTCAAAGCTGATGCCCTCATCGTGCATCGCCTTGAGGATCGCGACGCCCATATAGCAGCCGGTGAGGTTATCGTTCGCGCCGTCGACGACTCTTCTCTCGTTCCACATAAAATACATCAGGATCCAGAGCGGGATAAAGATCAGACCGCAGAGGATGCATATTTTCAGAGGATCGTGCGCGGTCGCTTCGGCAAACACAAAATGCTTCGCAGCGGCGATAATACAAAGCACGGTATAAAACACCAGTCCCAGCAGCGAGCTCGCCATATGCGCCTCGCATACCGCGCCGTCGCAGTGATAATTGACCGGCCACTCCCAGCAGGCGTCCATATGGCCGTTGAAGAAAATACGACGTTTGACCTCGCCCGTGCAGTGCTTGATCGCCGTAACGTTGCGGCTGATCTTCTTTTTAAACATCCAGTCGACGATCTTGGTATAAAACCCGAACTGAATGACCGCGACGAGCAGACCGATAACGCCCGCCACGGCGCCGATCGCAGGCGCGAAAAAGGACGTGATCATCGCGATAAAAGCGCAGGTCACGGTGATATAGATCCACCCGAAGAAAGAGCCGGGATGGATCTCGAACTCCTCGGTGAACACCTCTTCGCAGCCGCATTCATTCCTCAGATAATCCGAGAAAAAATTCGCCGCGTCGGTCTCGCCCTGCGCGCCGGGATCCCTTTTGCCGAAGTTCTTGATGATATAGGTGATCTCGCGAATAATGTAATCAGCGTATTCGTTTCTTTTGTCGATCAGATTCCGAAGATTCATATCATTTTCCTTTCTCTGTAAAACAAAAAAGCTTCGCACGGCAGTCATTCCGGCTGCCGAACGAAGCAGGTTTTATATGTTAGATAGAAATATGCATGGCGATCTTGTAGATATCCATATCAATGTGCTTCTCCATTTTGAGCGCCTCATAGATATCGTAATCGACGATCTCATCTTTATGGATCGCTACGACGCGGTTGCCGGTGCCTTTTTTCAGCAGGTCGACGGCGCGGTAGCCCATCTTGCTGGCAAGGATGCGGTCTCTTGCCGTGGGCGAACCGCCGCGCTGCACGTGGCCGAGAATCGTCGCGCGGCTCTCGACCTCGGTCTTATCCTGAATATACTTCGCAAGGCCGATCGTGCCGTCGATCCCCTGCTCGCGCAGCATATCTACACAGCCTTCCGCGACCATGATGATAAAATGCTTCTTGCCGGTTTCCTGCGTTCTCGCCATTCTGTCAATAATGTCGACCTTGACGTCGAACTTATGCTCCGGGATCAGAATCGACGTCGCGCCGGCGGCAATACCGCCGTTGAGCGCAAGATAACCCGCATGACGCCCCATGACCTCTACGACCGAGCAGCGGTCGTGAGACTCGGTCGTGTCGCGGATACGGTCGACCATATCCATGATCGTATTGAGCGCCGTATCATATCCGATCGTATAATCGCAGCAGGCGATATCGTTATCGATCGTGCCGGGAACGCCGACGCACGGAATCCCGCGAAGCGAAAGATCGCGCGCGCCGCGGAACGAGCCGTCGCCGCCGATCACGACGATACCGTCGATTTTGTTGGATTTGCAGACCTCTATGGCTTTGTTCATACCCTTTTCGGTCTTAAACTCAGGGCAGCGTGCGGAAAACAGCGTCGTGCCGCCGCGATGAATGATATCGGAGACCGAACGCAGGTTCATCTCATACATATCGCCGTTGATCAAGCCCGTGTAGCCTCTGCGGATGCCGAGCACGCGCAGCTTGCTTTCACAGCCGTAACGAACGACCGCGCGGACCGCGGCGTTCATACCGGGCGCGTCTCCGCCGCTGGTAAGTACTGCTATCGTTTTCATAAAAACTCCTCCCGACGAAAAAAGCTTTGTAAACGGCTCCGAACCTCTCGGGGAGCCGACAACAATATATTAAACTACATCCGATTGGAATTGTCAAGAAAAAAAGATGATAATTGTGTAAAATGATGAAGATATAGGTCGAAAACCGAAACCGTCACGCCTGTTTCACGCGGATCCGCAGAAAATCCCCGACCGAAAGCGCCATATCCGTTTTCACAGTAACGATCTGGGCGACAAGCTTCGCATCCTCGATCGGCTCCCCTTCGGGGGAGAACATTTCGCCGACACGGAACGACGCGCCGAAGGAATCCGGCGACAGAACCTCAAGCTCGTCTCCCCTGCGAAAGCGGTTGCGCTGCTGCACAAGGACACCGCCGTCCGTTTTGCCGACGACGACGCCGGCAAAGAGACAGTCGCTGCGATACGCGCCGTCGTTAAAATGGTTTTTTACTGTTTCGCCGAAATAGAAACCCGAAGAAAACGGACGGTGACTTACCGAGGAGAGCTCTTTCTGCAGCGCGTCAAGTTCCGTGCTGCCGTCGAGTCTGCGGCGGTAGGCGTTCACGACCGTCGCGACGTAATACGCCGTTTTCATTCTGCCCTCGATCTTGAACGAAGATACGCCCGCGTCCGCGATCCTGTCGATAAAATCGATGCAGTTCAGATCATGCGAGCTTAAGATCGCGGAGGTCTCGCCGTTTTCCTCGACTTCAAAATATTCGCCCGGTCGTATTTGTTCCACAAGATAATAATTCCAGCGGCAGGGCTGCGTGCATTCGCCCCGATTGCCGCTCCTGCCGTTCATATAGGAACTGATCAGACACCTGCCCGAGTAAGCCATACACATCGCGCCGTGCACGAACGACTCAAGCTCGAGCGCCTTCGGCGTCCCCGCGCGCAGCTCTGCGATCTCGTCGAGCGACATCTCACGGGCGAGCACCACCCGTTCTGCCCCCATATTATAGTATACGTTCGCCGCTGCGGCGTTACGGCAATTCGCCTGCGTACTGATATGGATCGGAAGATCCGGCACGTTTTTTTTCAGCACGTCGACAGCGCCGATATCCGAAACGATCGCCGCGTCAACGCCCGCGTCATGTAAAAATCTGCCGTATTCCGAGAGCGCCGGTATCTCGTCGGTACGCATAAAGCAATTGACCGTGACATAAAGCTTTTTACCCGCAGCGTGCACGGTCTCAGACGCGCGACGGATCCCCGCACGGTCAAACGCCGCCTTCTGCGCTCTGAGCTGCAGAATTTCACCGCCGAGATAAACGGCGTCCGCGCCGAAGCGCAAAGCCGCTTCGATACATTCCGGATCGCCGGCCGGAGCCAGAAGCTCGGTTTTCAGCATAAAATCATTCCCTTCTTTTTTGTATTTTATCATAAATAGTGCAAGAAAGCAATTGAAATGCGCTGAATTATGTGGTAAAATATTATTTTGTTGATTATAATATCTTAACACATATTTTTGGAGAGTCGATTTATGAAAAAAACCGTTCTGATTATTTTCGGCGGCAAATCCACCGAGCACGACGTTTCACTTGTTTCCGCAGCAAGCGTGATCCGCAATATCCCGCGCGATAAATATGACGTTCTCACGCTCGGCATCACAAAAGAAGGCGAATGGTTCCTGTTTGACGGTTCCGCAGATGAGATCGAAAGCGGCGCTTGGCTGAACGGCAAACGCGCAAAGGCGTTCGTTTCCCCTGACGCGGGCGCGGGCCTCGCGTTATTTGAAGACGGAAGTCTGACTTACCGGCATATCGACGTTATTTTCCCCGTGCTGCACGGAAAAAACGGGGAAGACGGCACCGTGCAGGGGCTGTTCGAGCTTTCCGGTATCCCTTATGTCGGCTGCGGACATCTTTCCTCCGCGGTCACAATGGATAAGCAATTCACGAACCTGATCGCAGATTTTCACAGCGTAAAGCAGGCGAAATGGACGTTCACGGACAGATACGCCTACGTGCTCTCGTCCGAGACCGTGCTCAACGACGCGGAACGAAAGCTCGGCTACCCCATTTTCGTCAAGCCCGCGAACGCGGGGTCCTCGGTCGGCATCACCAAGGCTCACGACAGAGCCGAGCTCTCGCAGGCGGTCGAAAAAGCGCTTGCGGTCGATTCGAAGGTCATTTTTGAAGAGACGATCGTCGGCAAGGAGATCGAGTGCGCCGTGCTCGGAAATGACGAGCCGATCGTTTCCGTAGCGGGCGAGATCGCCCCGGCGGCGGAGTTCTACGACTACGACGCGAAATACGTCTCCGACAGCAAGCTCTATATCCCCGCGCGGCTCGACGAGAAAACGATGATGCGCGTGCGCGCGGAGGCGATCCGCGTGTTCCGCGCGATGGACGCGACGGGCTTCTCCCGCGTGGACTTCTTTGTCACCGCTGAGAACGAGATTTATTTCAACGAGATCAACACGATCCCCGGTTTCACAAGCATCAGTATGTATCCCAAGCTTTTCGAGGCGTCCGGTATACCCTACCCCGAGCTGATCGACCGCCTTCTGGAGCTTGCGATCGAGAGGTATCGGAATAAATGACGCAGACAAACGAGAGAGAAAAGGTTCTCGTCAAAATCATCAACGAGGAGATTCTCGGCGGCAGATCCGCATCCGGCGAGCTGATCACCACGGGTTATCTGGATCGGCCGGCCGGCGCGGCTTTTCGGCTGCGATACAAGGAAATTCTCGGCGAGGACGTAAAAAACATGACCAGCAGCGTCACCCTTATCGACGACGGCGAGGGCTGTATCACCGTGGAACGGGAAGGACCGTTTTCCATGAAAATGATTTTCACCGAGGGCGGCCGTCACCGCTGCTTTTATACGACGCCTTACGGCGAGCTTCTGCTGCACGTCAAAACAGCGGCGGCAAATACGGAATATCTGCCCGATCGGCTGCGGGTATTTCTTGATTTTGAGGTTTTCGCCGACGGAGACCCGATCCACCGGTCAAAAATGACGTATTTTATCAAACCCCGCAAAACGAACCGGGGAGCAAAGGACGGTAATACACAATGAAGGATCCCATTCTTTCCGCACAGGAGCAGATCACCGCGCTGATCGGCAAGGCCTTTGCCGACGCGCAGGCCGCGGGGCTTCTGCCCGAGGGCGAACCCGCGGAATTCCGCGTAGAGATCCCCGCGGACCGCAGTCACGGAGATTTTTCGACGAACGCTGCGATGGTAAACGCCCGCGCGTTCCGGCGCGCCCCGGCGATGATCGCGGACGCGCTCGTGAAGAGCGCGCAGCTCGACGGAACATATTTTGAGAAGATCGAGACCGCAGGGCCAGGCTTTATCAATTTCACGCTCGGCAGCAAATACTATACCGATATTCTGAAAAAAGCCGCCGCGGAGGGCGCGGATTACGGCAAAAGCGACCACGGCAAAGGAAAACGCGTACTCGTCGAATTCGTATCGGCGAACCCGACCGGACCGATGCATGTGGGCAACGCGCGCGGCGGCGCCATCGGCGACTGTCTCGCGGAAACGCTTACATGGGCGGGCTATTACACCGAGCGCGAATTCTACGTCAACGACGCGGGCAACCAGATCGAAAAATTCGGTCTGTCGCTCGATATACGCTACCGCGAGATCTTCGATCCCTCGGTCGAAATGCCCGAGGACTCATACCACGGCGCAGACATCATCGAACACGCGAACGCCTTTGCGGCGATTCACGGCGACGCATATCTGAACAGAAGCGAAGAAGAACGCAGACGGGCGCTGGTCGAATTCGCCCTGCCGAAAAATATCGAAGGGCTCGAGCGCGATCTGCTCTCCTACCGCATTAAATACGATACCTGGTTCCGCGAGAGCACCCTGCACGCGGACGGGTCGGTAAAGGACATTATCGAGCGGCTCAAGGCCAACGGATACACTTATGAGAAGGACGGCGCGCTCTGGCTCAAAGCGGAGCAGTTCGGCTGCGACAAGGATTTCGTTCTCGTGCGCTCCAACGGCATCCCGACCTATATCGTGCCGGATATCGCCTATCATTACAACAAGCTCGTGATCCGCAAATTCGACACCGCGATCAACGTGCTCGGCGCGGACCACCACGGCTACGTGCCGCGCATGAAGGCGGCGCTGCAGGCGCTCGGCATCGATCCCGAACGTCTCAAGGTCGTGCTGATGCAGATGGTGCGACTGATCAATAAGGACGGCGAGGTCATCAAGGCTTCGAAGCGCTCTGGCAAGGCGATCACGCTGGTGACGCTGCTGGACGAGGTGCCGACGGACGCGGCGCGGTTCTTCTTTAATCTGCGCGAGCCGAATACCCACTGCGACTTCAATCTCGATCTCGCGGTCGAGCAGAGCTCGCAGAACCCGGTCTATTACTGCCAGTACGCCCACGCGCGCATCTGCAGCATCCTCGCGAAGCTCTGCCCCGACGGCGCCGAATGCATCCCCGACGATTCCCTCGACTCGCTCACCGCGTCCGAAGAGCGCGAGCTGATCCGCCATATCGGCGCGCTGCCGCAGCAGATCGTCGCCGCCGCCGCCGCGCTCGATCCATCTGCGATCACGCGCTACGCGCTGGAGCTCGCGGCGCTGTTCCATAAGTTCTACAACGCCTGCCGCTGCGACGTGGCGGAGCGTGAAGTCAAAAACGCGCGGCTGTTCCTGTGCAAGACGGTCCGCGACATCATGAAAAACATCCTCGGGCTGATGAAGATCGACGCGCCCGAGAAAATGTAAGGCGGCCGTTATGGAGATCTGGACAGAAATCAAAATTCTCGTTCCCGCCGAGTATACCGAAATGACCGGCGATATCGCGAATATGTGCGTACCCTACGGCATCTACATCGAGGACTACCGGGATCTCGAGCAGGCCGCCGAAGAGATCGCACACATCGACCTGATCGACGAGGAACTGCTGAAAAAAGACCGCACACGCTCGATCATACATATTTATATTTCCCCCGAGGACAACCCCGCCGAGGCGATCGCTTTTCTTCGGGAAAGGCTTACCGCTGAAAACATCCCGTTTGAGATCGATACAGCCGACAGCGACCGCGCAGAATGGGAAAATAACTGGAAACAGTATTTCAAACCCGTCAAAGTCGGTGAAAAACTGCTTATCCGCCCTGTGTGGGAGCAAATCGACGATCCGGAAGGGCGGGTCGTGCTCGATCTCGAGCCCGGCGTCGCGTTCGGCTCGGGAACACATGAAACGACCCGGCTTTGTCTTTCCGTACTCGAAAAATACATTACGCCCGGCTGTACGATGCTCGACGTGGGCTGCGGCAGCGGCATTCTCTCCGCCGCTTCGCTGCTGCTCGGCGCAAAGCATGTCACAGGCGTGGATATCGACCCGCTGGCGGTCAAAACAGCAGCGGAAAATATCGAGAGAAACGGCTTCGGCGAAGACAGATATACCCTGATCCACGGCAATCTGACCGATAAGGTCAGCGGCGTGTTCGATGTGATCGCCGCGAACATTGTCGCCGACGCGATCATCGCCCTTTCCGGCGGTGTAAAGAAGTTTATGCGCCCCGACACGGTCTATATCGTCTCAGGCATCATCGACAAACGCGAGCAGGACGTCGTCAACGCGCTGACCTCGCTCGGCTTCACGATCACGGAACGGTACGAGCAGAACGGATGGATCTGTTTTGTTGTGAAATGTGAGATGTGAAATGTGAGATGTGAAATGTGAGATGTGAAATGTGAAAAGTGAAATGTGAAATGTGAGATAAGCTTTTCACTGTTCGCCATTCACCGTTTGCTTCTCTATGCGGCGCAGCCATATCTCCGCTCTCCGCTCTCCGAACTCCGCTCTCGATCTCACCCAGGACCCAACACCCAGCACCCAACACCCAACACCCAAAGCAAAGGAGTCTTGTCTATGTTCGGCTTATCATCCATCGGCGCTTATTTCAAGCGCATCATCGCGGTCTTCTCCGCGCTGATCATCTTCCTGTCCTCCGGCATGACAGCGCAGGTTTCCGTCACGCAGATGCTCGTGCGCGGCGTCGCGCCGAAGCTTCTTTCAGTCCCGTCCTATTCGTTCTACGAGCCGACGGTGAAGATCCAGAAGACCGGCGCGCTCGAAAAGAACGCGGAACACACCATTTACGTTGCGAAAAACGAGTCTGAATACTGCCAGCTCGCCGTTCAGGCGCGACTGGACAGGACCCAGGCGGTCGCTTCGCTGAGCGAATTCACCAATGAGAACGGCGATACGCTCGAAACGGTCTTCTGCGAGGAATACTTCATCAAAACCACAGGCGAGACCGTGATGGGCTCCTACCCCGACGCACTGATCCCGATCGCGGTCGGCGCCGAATACGAGATACCGATGGTCGAGATGCAGAACTATCCGATGTTCATCGGCGTGAAGACGACGAAGGACACCGTTCCCGGCGATTACACCGCGAAGTTCACGCTCTATAGCACCCAGGACAGAGGGAACGAGTACGAAAAGCTCGAGCTTGAGATCACCGCGCACGTGTGGGATTTCGAGCTGCCGGACGACCCCGCGATGGATACGGCGATGGGGCTCGGCTGGGGCGATATCGCAAGAGCACACCACGTGGATTCCGGTTCCGCCGCGGCGAAAGAGCTTTACAAAACGTATTACGAGTTCCTGCTCGAGCACCACGTCTCCGCATATAACCTGCCCGTCGACATTCTCTCCGACGAGGCGGAC
The DNA here is from genome assembly GCA_017429345.1 of Clostridia bacterium. Classification (GTDB taxonomy): domain Bacteria; phylum Bacillota; class Clostridia; order Oscillospirales; family Acutalibacteraceae; genus RGIG2774. Next base: position 20,381 of record JAFRPB010000109.1, read on the forward strand.
GTGTACATGAGCGATCCGCGCTGCACCTCGTTCTGCATCCCATACGCGGGCGACGATACGATCCGGGCTTACCGCGACAAGCTGCAGTCAAATCCCGAATGGGCCGCCAAGGCGTATTTCTATCCGATCGACGAACCGCATTCCACGGAAAACGTGAACGCCTACAACAGCATTATCGCACGGCTGCGCAGCGTGTGGGGCGACGATTTCCACATGGTCACGCCGTTTTACGGGATCGAGCTCAAGGACGACGAGACCGGTGAGATCATCCGCAACCTTGAAGTTCAGAGCGGCAACAGCGACATTCTCTGCCCGGAGACCGTCTGTTTCAGCGATAAGGATTTCTGCGACGCGATCGCCGACCGCGCCGCGCAGGGTGACAAGATCTGGTGGTACGTCTGCTGCGGTCCCGGCCCGAAGACCGATTACTGCAACCTGTTCACCCAGCAGGACGGCATCAAGCACCGCATCCTGTTCTGGCAGCAGAAGCAGTATGACGTGACAGGTCTGCTTTATTGGAGCACGACCTACTGGACCGACGTGGGCGGCGACCCGTGGACCAGCGCCTGGACGACCCCGTGGACGGGCGTCGATACCTTCGGCGACGGTTCGCTGATGTACGACGGCTATCACGTCGGCGTCAACGGCCCCGTATCGAGCCTGCGTCTCGAGGCGGTCGCCAACGGCATCGAGGATTATGAATATCTGACGATGGCGCAGCAGCTTCTCGGCGACGACTATATGAACAAGACGATCTCGAAGGTCGCGAAGGATCTGACGAACTACACGCTCTCCGACGCGCAGTTCGCGAAGGTACGCGTGGAGCTCGGCAACGCGATCGAGGCGGCGGTGAACGGGTGACAGCTGTCAGCTGTTAGCCGTTAGCTGTTAGCTGTTAGCTGTTAGCCGTTAGCCGTTAGCTGTTAGCCGTTAGATGACAGCGTATCAACAAATAAGATTTCATAATAAAAAACGAAAACGCTTCCGTAAAACGGGTGCGTTTTTGTTTTTTATTTTGTGCATTTTTATATCCGAAAGAATATAACGTTATTTTCCAGCAGGGAAAACCGCGGCGGTGATTTTTTGGCGTTGATATTACGCAGAAAAATCCGCATATTAAAAACGTGGAGGTGAAACATGAAAAAAATCTTTAAAATCATTTGTTTTTCGGCCATCGTCTTCTGTCTTCTCGCGATCTCGTCGGTGGCCGCAGGCAGCTGTCTGATGCCAGACAGTTTTCGGACGTTGGAAGGCTCGTCTCCGGACACGGGAATCATCTTCAAAATCGCCGCCGACAGTCAACCTGTCGGTTCGACAGAGGAGAAATGTGAGTGCGAGCTGCGTCTTCTCGGTGTTCTGCCCGTGAAGAATGTCAGCGTTACCGTTGAAAAACGGCCGAAAGTCGTTGTCTGCGGTTCCGTATTTGCGCTTCGCATGTCCATGCAGGGAATCTGCGTGGTCGATATCGACTCGGTTATAACGGCCGAAGGAGAAAAGCGGCCCGCGCTCGACGCGGGATTCATGAAAGGCGATGTAATCACCGCTGTCAACGGCGCATTGCCCGACGGGGCGGAAGAAATCGGCTCGATTATCAGCGGGAGCGGCGGAAACGCCGTAACGTTCACGGTTACGCGCGCGGACACCTCCCTTCTGTTGACGCTGACGCCGGCGCAAGAAGAAAGCACGGGGATCTATAAGGCCGGTCTGTGGCTTCGCGACAGCGCGGCGGGGATCGGTACGATGACGTTTTACGATCAGTCAAGCGGCGTATTTGCCGGCCTCGGTCACTGCGTCAGCGACGCCGATACCGGAATGCCGGTGCTTTTGAGCAAAGGCGAGGCATTCAGCGCTACGATCACGGGGATTCGAAAAGGCGGAAACGGAAAAGCAGGCGAGCTGACCGGCGCTTTCGTCAGCGCCGATCTGATCGGAGATATCCGACTGAATTCGGATAGGGGCGTATACGGCTTTCTGAGCGACACTCCGGCCGACGTCGGCGAGTATGAGCTCGCTGAGCCCGCGGAGATCGAAACGGGTCCCGCGCAGATCGTTGCAAGCATCGACAACGAAGGACCGAAGTTCTACGCCGTTGACATTAAAAAAATTCTGAACGGCGAGGATAACCGGAATCTTGTCGTCCGCGTTACGGACACGCGTCTGCTCGCCGCGAGCGGCGGGATCGTGCAGGGCATGAGCGGCAGCCCGATCATTCAGAACGGGCGGCTGATCGGCGCGGTAACGCACGTTCTGCTGGACGACAGCGCCACAGGCTACGCGATCTTCGCAAAAACGATGTACAACGCAGCCTTGACCGTCGCACAACAACAGACAAAAAACGCCGCGTAATAAAAAACAGGGCGTGAAACGAAGTCCGTCTCCGCTTTCACGCCTTGTATATTTTTATTAAAAACTGTCTTCGGATTTTTCGTTTTTAAGTAAACGGTACAGGATCCGATAAAGGAACCCCGCCTCTTCATCGGTCAGATCAACGCAGGCGCTCATTTTTTCAGGTACACAGACCGCCTCCTCGCGCAGAAGCATTCCCTTTTCGGTGATCTCGACGATCAGGTTCCGCTCATCTGTCGTACTTCTTGAACGCGAGATATAACCTTTCGTTTCAAGCTTTTTCAAAAGCGGCGTCAGCGTGCCGGAATCAAGGTAAAGACATCTTCCGAGCTCTTTGACGTTGACGCTTCGTTTTTCCCACAGCACCATCATGGCAAGATACTGCGTATAAGTAAGATCAAGTTCGTCCAGAAGCGGCTTATATCTGCGGATAATTTCCTTAGCGCAAGCGTAAAGCGGAAAACAGAGCTGGTTTTCAAGCTTCAGAGAATCGTAATTCTTCTCCATGGCAGATCAGAATGAAATGATTTCCGGAGCTTCGGTAAACGAGCAGATAACCGCCTTCGCGTTTTTAAGATAATAGACGATCGTATTGCCGTCGTCCGCGCTGTACATTCCCTTGAGCTCGGGATAAGCGTCGAGCATATGCGCCTTCGGCTCGTATCTGTCGTCGGCGACCGCCTCGGCGGAAAGACGGATCCATTTACCGTCCGCCATGCCGCTGATCTCGATCTTCGGGTTATTTTCAAGCTGCTTCGCTACGTCCTTGACCTTACCGGTCTGGAAGTACAGCTTGCCCTCGAAGATATCGACAGTACCGAACGGACGCACACGCGGCTGATCCCCGTCGCAGGTCGCGATGTAATAGGTGCCGCATTTTTTCAGAAAATCGTAGACTTGTTGCATTTTGTTTATCTCCTTTCATATATACAAATTCTGATTTGTCGGGATGTTTCCCGCGGTGTTTGGCTTACATGGTAGCACGGCAGACCTCTGCCGTTTTGAATGTCGTTGTGGGCGGGCGGCATAAAATGGCGTCCCGTCCCGACGGCATTCAACGTTATTTTTCGTTGAATGAGGTCAGTTTTTATCGCGTCGTACGTCGCCGGGGTATACGCAGACAAGTCTGCGCATACCCACTCCGCCGCACGAAACGGCAGAGGTCTGCCGTGCTACCGGCGGGTGTGCCCGACACCTCAGCAAATCAGGATTTACACGCTGCGAGGGCAGCGACGGCTCCGTCCGCGGCGGCTGTCGTAAGCTGGCGCACGGTTTTTGTGCGGCAGTCTCCTGCGGTGAAAATACCTTCCGTTCCGGTGCGGCAATCCTCCCCCGCTGCGATATATCCGCCTTCGTCAAGCGATACGACGTCGGAAAAGCTCTCGTTTTCCGGCTGCTGACCGACAGCGACGAACAGACCTGCAACGGGGATCGTCTTCACACTGCCGTCAAGCTTGTTTGTGACCTCGATCCCCTCGAGTCTGAATTTTCCGAGCAGTTTCGTAACGGCGGAATTCAGCACGAATTCGACATTGTCTTTTTCTTTGAGCGCTTTCACGCCTTTCGCGTCGCCGCGGAACGCGTCGCGCCGATGGATCAGATACACCTTTGAGCAGTAATTTGAGAGAAAGGAAGCGTCCTCGATCGCGGTATTTCCTCCGCCGACGACGGCGACTTCCCTGCCGCGGAAAAACATCCCGTCGCAGGTCGCGCAGTAGGAAACGCCCGAGCCGACCATTTTCTGCTCGTTCTCAAGCCCGAGCGGACGGTTTTTCGCGCCGGTCGCAAGGATCACAGCTTTGCACTCATATTCGCCCGCGTTCGTCACGACGGTCTTTCTTTCGTTTCCGCCGTCGCGGATCGAGAGCGCTCTCTCGTATTTCAGCTCCGCGCCGAGTTCCTTCGCCTGCTCATAAAGGTTCGTCGCGAACTCGAAGCCGGAAATATGCTTATACCCCGGGTAATTTTCGATATCGGGCGTATTGACGATCTGCCCGCCGTAAGCCTTCGCCTCAAGAAGAAGCGCCGTTTTGCCCGCTCTCTGCGTGTAGATCGCCGCGGTCAGCCCCGCGGTTCCCGCACCGATGATGATCACGTCATACATGATTATTCCTCCGAAAAAACCGCCGGTCGCAGATCCCGTCCGACGGTTCGGGTTACTGTATTATTTCAGAAGATCCAGGATCTCATCCTTTGTGATTAAACCGACCGATTTGTTTACAAGCTCTCCGCCGCTGAACACAAGGAGCGTCGGGATCGAGGCGATACCGAACTGCATGGCAAGCTCCCCTTCTTCATCTACGTTTACCTTGCCGACTTTATAGGAACCGTCGGACTCCGACGCGACCTCGTCGACAACAGGCGAGAGCATTTTGCACGGCCCGCACCAGCTCGCCCAGAAGTCGACCAGAACGGGAACGGGAGAGTTCAGCACTTCGTTTTCAAAATTTAATTCCTTCAATTCAATAACTTCCATAGCGATACCTCCGACTGATATTATAAAATGCTTTTGTTTCGAATGCAAGAATTTCTTGGGGGATTTCGCGTTGTCTCAAAGAAGCTGCGCGATCCGGGCGTCAATATCCTCCGGCTTATCCGTCGGGGCGAAGCGGGCGACGACGTTCCCCTGCCGATCTACGAGGAACTTTGTAAAATTCCACTTGATCCTGCTGCCGAGCGCGCCTTTTTTCTGCGATTTGAGATAGGTGTAAAGCGGCGATTCTTCCGCTCCGTTCACATTGATCTTTTTGAACTGCCTGAACGAGGTGTTGTATTTCAGCGTACAGAAGGAATGGATCTC
>JAFRPB010000110.1 GCA_017429345.1 Clostridia bacterium
AGCCGGAGTCCGATCAACCGCCGTTCACGTTCTTCACATTCCCCCGCGTTCATACGCGCAGGGTTTTGCGCATTCTGACGATATTCGTCCTTTTTCGGAATGAATCGGGATTTTCTGTTGACATCCAACACTGTCTGTGTTATTATGTTAAAAAGGTTTTAACGGTTCGTTACGGCTTTTTCCAAATTAATAACGGCGGGAGGCGGCGGAAAAGAATTTGCAGAGTTAATTTTCTGACAAATTTTTTTTGCCCTTTTTTAACGGCAGACGATATTTTCCCGTTGTTTTCCGGGCTTCGGCGCGGCGTGCCGCGCAGGACATAAATTAAATGGGAGGAAATGTTTATGAAACTCACTTACGACATCAAAGACAAGCCCAAGTTCGGGCAGCTGATCGTTTTTGCGATCCAGCAGCTTCTTGCCATCATGGCGGCGACGCTGGTCGTGCCCGTGATCATCAACGGAAACGTTGCGGGCTTCATTGAAGACGGCACGATCACCTGGGAATTCACGAAAACGATGAGCCCCGCAGCCGCGCTGTTCGGCGCAGGTATCGGCACGCTCGTATATGTTCTTTTCACCAGAAGAAAAAGCCCCGTGTTCCTCGGTTCTTCCTTCGCGTTTCTGGGTTCCATGTCTGCGGCGTTCGCGGGCGCGGTCTCCATGGCTGCCGGTTATATCGGCCTGATCCTCGGCGCGGTATTTGCCGGTCTTGTATATGTGGTTCTTGCGATCGTCGTTAAAGCCGCGGGCGTGAAATGGGTCAACAAGCTTATGCCCGCCGTCGTTATCGGTCCCACCGTCGCGATCATCGGTCTTTCGCTTGCAAGCAACGCTGTCGGCGATCTGCAGACTGCGAACGCGGGCGGCGATACCAGAATCGCGATCCTCTGCGGTCTCGTCACGCTCGGCGTAACAATGCTCTGCTCCACGTTCGGCAAAAAGACCGCAAAGCTGATCCCGTTTATCATCGGTATCTGCGCAGGCTATGTTTTCGCTGCGATCCTTACCGCGATCGGCAACGCAGCCGGTATCGACGCGCTCAAAGTCATCGATTTCTCCTCCATTCAGGCGCTCTGGGCGGACGGCGTAACAATCAAGACCTTCTTCTCCGTTCCCGATTTCACGTTCCTGAACGCAGTCAAGGGCTTCGGCGATCTCAGCGGCGCTTACATCGGTACGATTCTTGCCGCTTACGTACCCGTCGCGTTCGTCGTATTTGCCGAGCACATTGCCGACCACAAGAACATTTCTTCCATTATCGAAAAAGATCTGCTTGAAGATCCCGGCCTTGCCAACACCCTGCTGGGCGACGGCGTCGGCTCTATGGCGGGCGCATTCTTCGGCGGCTGCCCGAACACCACATACGGCGAGTCCATCGCCTGCGTCGCGATCACCGGCAACGCTTCCGTTGCTACAATCATCACCGCGGCGATCGGTGCGATCATTATCGCTTTCCTGACCCCGTTCGTCGCGTTCGTCAACTCGATTCCGAGCTGCGTCATGGGCGGCGTCTGTATGGCGCTTTATGGTTTCATCGCCGTCAGCGGTCTGAAGATGATCCAGAAGGTCGACCTCGAGCAGAACAGAAACCTGTTCGTCGTCTCCGTTATCCTGATCGCCGGCATCGGCGGCCTTGCGGTCTCCTTCGGCAAGGTCACGATCACTTCGATCGCATGCGCGCTGATCCTCGGCATCATCACCAACCTGATCCTCAAAGGGAAGGGCGAAGCAGAAGCGAAATAAGCTTTGTCTGTACCAAACCGCCCCCGCCGGTTACCCGGCGGGGGCGGTTTGGTATATATCGAAATGAAAGGTAATAGGCAGCAGGCAATAGGCAGTAGGTAACAACCAAGGCGCACAGCGTAGAATTGACAGCTCTATTGCCCAATGCCTAATGCCTGATTCACTTCTTCTTAAACTGCTGCTTCATTCTCTGCTCTCTCGACAAAATCACCTTGCGCAGGCGCAGCGAATGCGGCGTGACTTCAAGAAGCTCGTCATCCTTCAGGAATTCCATGCTCTGCTCGAGGCTCAATACCGAGTGCGGCACAAGGCGCAGCGCTTCGTCGCTGCCGGCGGCGCGGGTGTTGGTCATCTGCTTTTTCTTGCAGATATTGCAGGTCAGGTCCTCGTTCTTCGAGCATTCGCCGACGATCATGCCCTCGTAAACGGCAACGCCGGGACCGATAAACAGCCTGCCGCGATCCTGGGCGTTGAACAGCCCGTAGGCGGTGCTTTCGCCCTGCTCGAAGCTGACGATCGAGCCGCGCTCCCGCGTGACGATCTCGCCCTTGAAGGGCTCGTAGCCGTCGAACAGGTTATTCATAATGCCGTAGCCGTTGGTATCGGTCAGAAACTCCGAGCGGTAACCGATCAGGCCGCGGGCGGGGATCTTGAATTCCAGATGCGTCGTGCCGCCGCCGTCGCGGTTGCCCATATTCTGCAGCTCGCCGCGGCGGGAACCGATCTTCTCCATCACGGGACCGACGTAATCCTGCGGGACCTCGACGATCAGCAGCTCCATCGGCTCCAGAACTTTGCCGTCGGCGTCCTTTTTATAGATGACCTGCGGGCGCGAGACCTGAAACTCATACCCTTCGCGGCGCATCGTCTCGATCAGGATCGAAAGATGCAGCTCTCCCCTGCCGGAGACCTTAAAGGTATCGGTGCTGTCGGTCTCCTCGACGCGCATGCTGACGTTGGTCTCGACCTCTTTGAACAGGCGCGCGCGGATGTTGCGCGAGGTGACGAACTTGCCCTCGCGCCCCGCAAAGGGGCTGTCGTTGACAAGGAAATTCATCGAAATGGTCGGCTCGTCGATCTTCACGAACGGCAGCGGCTCAACGTGATCGATCGCGCAGATCGTCTCGCCCACGTTCAGCTCGTCAATGCCGGAAACCGCGATCAGATCACCCATTCTGGCCTCTGAGACCTCTTTTCGCTTGAGCCCCTCAAACTGGTACAGCTTCGAGACCTTCACGTTTTTGACCGTTCCGTCGGTATGACAGAGCGCAGCCTGATCGCCGGAATGCAGAACGCCGCGCTCCACGCGACCGACGCCGATCCTGCCGATATAATCGTCGTAATCGAGATTCGCGAACAGCGTCTGCATCGGCGCGTCGATCTCGCCCGCGGGCGGCGCGATATTCTCAATGATCGACTCAAACAGCGGCCGCATATCGCCGCTTCTCGCCTCAGGATCAAGCGACGCGTAACCGTCGCGCGCGGAGGCGTATACCACCGGGAATTCAAGCTGATCCTCGTCCGCCCCGAGATCGATAAACAGGTCGATCACCTCGTCCACGACTTCCGCGGGCCGCGCGCCGGGGCGGTCGATCTTATTGATAACAACGATCGCATTCTTCTTCGACGCGAGCGCTTTCGTCAGCACAAAACGCGTCTGCGGCATACAGCCCTCGTACGCGTCCACGAGAAGCAGCACGCCGTCCACCATCTGCATGATGCGCTCGACCTCGCCGCCGAAATCCGCATGTCCGGGCGTGTCGACGATGTTGATCTTGACGCCGTTGTAATGAACGGAGGTGTTTTTCGACAAAATCGTAATACCGCGCTCGCGCTCAAGGTCGTTGGAATCCATCACGCGCTCGGCGACCTGCTCGTTCTCACGGAAAATGCCGCTCTGCTTCAGAAGCTCGTCCACCAGCGTGGTCTTGCCGTGGTCGACGTGCGCGATAATGGCGATATTTCTCAAATCTTCTCTTCTATCCACTGTTTTTCACCTTCAAAAACGGGAATTCAACAAATATATATTTTACCACGAATTTATACGCTCTGCAACCGTTTTTTCCGAATTCCGGATAAAAAAGTATTTCCGAATTCCGGATTGAATAAGTGATCCCGAACCCGGGATAAATAAACAAAAAAACCCCGCCCGGCCGGAGCCGCGACGGGGAAAAAGGAGGCGCGTGATCCGAAAGGTCACGCTTTCTTTTTGCCGAGTGCGAGTTTCATCACGAACAGCGTGCCGACCATCAGCACGATGCCGACGGGCAAAGCGACGAACCAGCTCGGGATCAGGCCCGCGACGATATATGTCACGAATGAAACGCCCGCCACGGTCAGCGCGTAAGGCAGCTGTGTGGATACGTGGTTGACATGGTCGCACTGCGCGCCCGCCGAGGACATGATCGTGGTATCGGAAATCGGCGAGCAGTGGTCGCCGCAGACCGCGCCCGCCATGCAGGCGGAGATCGAAACGATCATGAGCGGGTTGCCCGGCGCAAACACGCTGAGAACGATCGGGATCAGGATGCCGAAGGTACCCCATGAAGTTCCCGTTGCGAAGGAAAGACCGACGGCGACCATGAAGATGATCGCAGGCAGGAATTTTTCAAGATTTCCGGCGCTGCCCTCGATGAGCTGCGAAATGAAGATCTTCGCGCCGAGGGAATCGGTCATCGCTTTCAGCGTCCACGCGCAGGCAAGGATCAGGATCGCGGAAACCATCGCCTTGAAGCCCTCGGGAATGCTTTCCATGATCTGCTTGAAGGAGATCACGCGGCGGATCAGGAAGTAGATCACCGCAAGGATGACCGCGATAAACGCGCCGTAGGCAAGACCCACGGAGGCGTCGGAATCGGAGAACGCCTCAATGAAGCTCGCCCCGCTGAAGAAACCGCCGGAATAGATCATGCCGATGACGCAGCAGATGATCAGGATCACGACGGGCAGGATCAGGTCGACGACCTTGCCTTTTTCGTTGACCTTCATATCTTCCACAGCCTGCTTTGTGCCGCTCGTGAAGAGGTCGCCGTTTTCCTTCGCGTTGATCTCATGCTTCTTCATCGGTCCGTAATCAAAGCCGGTGAAGGCAAGGAAGAGCATCATCACAATGGTCAGAAGCGCATAGAAATTAAAGGGGATCGCCTGCAGGAACAGGCTCATGCCGCTGTCCGCGCCCGCGCCTCTGGCAAAGCCGGAGACCGCCGCCGCCCAGGAGGAGATCGGCGCGATGATGCAGACGGGCGCCGCAGTGGCGTCGATCAGATAAGAGAGCTTCGCGCGGGAGATCTTATGCTCGTCGGTAACCGGACGCATGACCGAGCCGACGGTCAGACAGTTGAAATAGTCGTCGATGAAGATCAGCACGCCGAGGGCGATCGTCGCGAGCTGCGCGCCGACGCGGGATTTGATGTGTGTGGTCGCCCAGCGGCCGAACGCGGCGGAACCGCCCGCCTTGTTCATCATGGCGACCAGCGCGCCGAGCAGAACAAGGAAAACGACGATGCCCATATTCCATGAATCCGAAAGGCTCGCGATAAAGCCGTCGCTGATAACATGCGTCACAGTCGTTTCGAAGTTGCCGCCGGCATACAGCGCGCCGCCGACGATAATACCGATCACAAGAGAAGAATAAACCTCTTTGGTGATGAGCGCCAGCACAATGGCGATGATCGCCGGAAGCAGCGACCAGAACGTGGCGTAGACTTTCACATCCTGACGAACGGTGTCGATCGCGGTTTTGACGTTTGTCTCAAAATCGGGATCGCTCTCAAGGTTGCCCGCGTAATCGTCGAGATACGCCAGCGCCCCTTCGCCGTCGGTCACGTCAATGACCTCATCCTCCGCGTCTTCGACGTCGGCAGCCAGCAGGACCGTATCTTCTTCAAGCGCGCCGATGGTTTCCACGGCCTCGCCGTCAACAGCCTCGCCGTCTTCGACCTTTTCGGCGTCTTCAAGCTCCTGCGCCGCAGCGGGATCGGGCGCCGCGACGGGATCGTCGCCGACGACCTCTTCGGCGTCCGCGGAGACCGCGGCGTCCGGCGCGTCCGCGCCGTTGTCGGTCATGAACGCCGAAATACTGCCCAGCATAAAGGTAATGACGCACATTACCAGCACCAGCAGAAAGCGCTTGGTCTTCGGATTTCTCATGGAAAAAACATCCTTTCTTTTCTTGATAAATACGAACGGATAAAAAAACACGGCCGCGGAAAGCAGCCGTGATACGTCCTCCGAACGAGTAACATCAGATAGCTCTCCACAAAATGTGACAGTTCCTTCGCTGTTGACGAAGGCCCCGGCGAACGGATCCCGGCCGGATCCCCCGCCTCGGCGGTCTCCCCTTTCGCCGCGCGTCACAGCCTGCCGGGCTATGCGCGTCTACTCTTGTCGACCGCGTCCTCTACCGATATTCTTTTATAAAAGTAATTCTATTACGAAACAAACCGAATGTCAAGTAAAAAATACATGATCGTACAATTATTTTGTATTTTCTGCCCGGATCGGACTTAACAAAAACAGTACAAATGATTTTGCCGCTCTAACAGGATCTGATCGGCGGGACGAACGTCCCGCCGATCAGATCCTGTTACGTATACGGTTTATGCCCCGCTTTTCTTTTTCATCGGGTTCAGCGCCAGCGCGCCGAACAGACTGATCATACCGACAACGCAGATGACGGCGGCGACCAGATAACCGTTGGGAAAGCCCGCGGCAGTGATTACGCGGCCGATGACCTGCGTAGCAAGCGCCGCGCCGCCCCAGGATGCGCCGCCTGAGAAGATCGGGTTGATGGCGTTCAGGTCCTTCGTGCCGAACAGCAGGGCGGTGATGGCCGGGCCGATATTCGCCGAGATCGTGCCGGCGACGCACAGTACGGAGCAGATCACAGCCAGCCAGATAACGGCCATATTCGTGAAAACATACGCATAGATCAGCGCGCCGATCACGATCGGAACGCCGGTAGTCAGGATCAGGCCCTTGACGCCCAGCTTCTGGGTGATCGTGCCGCCGAGGAATACGAACAGGATACCGACGCCCTGCATGATGCCCTGCATCGACGCCGCGGTGGTCGCATCCATTCCGTACGTCGTCAGCAGGGACGGCATATAGGTGCTGATGCCGAGATAGGCGATCGACAAAAACAGGATGCCGACAAAAACGAGCCAGAAGGAAGGCGTTGCGACCGCCTGCCGAAGGGTCAGACCGGGCACCTCTTCCGCCTGCGCCGCGCCCGCGGCAGCGCCTGCGCCTTCCCCTGCGACGGAGACCTTCGGGATAATGAGAAACGCGGCGATATCGCAAAGAAGCACGATCGCGCCGATGACCAGATATATCTCTCTCCAGCCCATGAACTTGAACAGGATGCCGGGCAGGAAGGAGAACACCGTCGCGCCGACGTAGGCGGACGCCAGAACGACCGCGATCCTCATGGAGACCTTCGCGCCGAACGCGCCGAAATACGGCGTGATCGCTGCTACGCCCATCGCGTGCGTGCCGAACGCAAGGTTGATACCGCCGAACACGCCTGCCATAACGATCATCCAGACCGCGCTGGCGCGGTTGCAGATCACGCAGTAGATCACGGCCAGAGCGCCGCAGATCGCGAAGATCACGCGGGGCTGCAGTTTTTTCAGCAGCGGACCGAACAGGAAGGTGGAGCAGATAAAGGTAACGACGCAGCCTAACGTGGCTGACAGCGCGATATTCGCCATTTTATCGGCGCCCCACTCCTCCATAAAGGACGGCAGAAAGATCGAAAACGTGGAATTGACGCCCATGTTCGCGAACAGGGCGATGCACGCGCCGATCATCGCGCGCATACTGTTGCGTTTTACAGCGGAATCCATAATCGTTGCTCCTTTTCTTTGCCGCAGAGATTTCTTTTTGCCCGTCGGTGTTTTACGGGGAAGAAACATATCTGCAACAATAATATATTTTTTGCACGGGATCAGATCCGAAAAACCGGACCGAAATCCAACCCTGCGTTGAATATTATACTGCGGGTTCGACAAAATGTCAATATAATAAACCCTGATTTGCCGCGGTGGGGCAAATCAGGGTTTCGGATATCGGGTATCGGATTTCGCGAATCGTGCTTGTACATTTTACGATTCCCGCTCTTCCCCGACTTCGCAGAGTTTATTTCTTGATTTGAGCTGCGGCTCCGGCACGATATCCGATCCCCGATCCCCGATATCCGCGGAGGGCGTCAGCCCGACAAAGCTTCATTTACTGAAATTCATAAACGATCACACTGACAAGTGCGCTGAAGAAATTGAGGATCTTATGGAAAAACAGCGCAAGGCCTTCGTATTCGCCGTAGGGCTCGTATTTCTCCTGCTCGATCTGCACATTGCCGAGCTTCACCGAGCCGGTGTAGCGGTACAGCGCGTTATCATAATTTCGCACGTCGTCCTCCCGCAGGGTGAACACACGGAAGCCGTAGGGCCCCGTCTTCGCCATCTCGCAGCCGTAGGTGAAGCCAAGCTCGATCCCGTCCCACACGCCGGAGAAGCCCTCGACGTGCTGATGCCCGAAGAACAGGCCCATCACGTCGCCGCACTCTTTGAACGCCGCGAACTCATAGCTCGACCTGCCGGGCTCGTAGGAGAACATGTTATAGCCGTTCGCTATCTCCTTGTTCAGCCGCAGGAAGCCGTCCTTCGCCTTTTTCGCGCCCTCGTCGGTCATTTTGCAGGGCTCGAAGAGATTGCCGATCTCGGCGATCTGGATATGCTGGAACGCGAGCGCCGGCACGGGAACGCCGCCGTTCGACGCGGTGAGCGCCGCGGACGCCGCGCGGTACCAATCCACCTGTTCATCGGAAATACCGCCGCGGCAGGTATCGAGCAGCCAGACGCAGAGCTTGTCCGCGCCGTCCGCGCCCCTGACCGTGACGTGGTAATCCACGCCGTCCTGCGCGTCTTCGCTCTCGTCAAAGGCGATACAGTGCGGATACTTCGCAAAAATCTCAAGCCAGTCTTCGCCCGCAAGCCCGACCTTACGGTCGTTGTTGCCAAGCGCGATCACATAGGGGACCTCATATTTTTCGATCTCGGAGAAGATCGCGTCGATCGCCGTTTCGACGTTGGCGCGCGTTTTTTCCGCGTTCAGCTCGCCCTTGATATTCTCGACGTTCACGCCCTCGCGCCCGGGCTGTTTGTCGATACCGACGTCGCCCACGCGGCTGTCCTCGACGAGGTCGCCCGAAATGACGATCAGATCCGGGTCGGCAAATTCGATGGACCGGCGCACGAGCTCAAGCATATCCCACGCGGGATACGCATCGTCCTGCGTATCGCTGAGCTGCAGGATGCGGAACGTGCCGTCCGCGCGGAATGCAAGCTCCCCCGCATCCTGCGCCGAGGCAAGCGGCAGCGAACAGCAGACGAGGATCAGCGCGAGCAAAACAGAAAAAAACTTTTTCATGATTCGTCCTCCTTTATGATGGATTAACGATTCCATTATAACAGTTTCTCAACTGTTTATCAAGTCCAAAGCGCGGTAATAAACATCGGGCTCGCGTCCTTTGCCTTTTTGAAACCGCAGCTCTCATAAAAACCGAGCTCCTCGTCGTAGGCGACGAGGACGATGCGCAGATAGTCGCGGTAGGTCTCTTTCATCTTTTCGACGAGCGTTCTGCCGACGCCCGCGCCCTGATATTCGGGCCGCACGAGAAGATAATGGATATACGCCGTCATCACGCCGTCTTCCATGGCCGAGATGAGCCCGACGAGCTTTTCGCCGTCCCACGCGGTATATACCGTCTCGAAGCCGTGCATCGCCCGAACGAGCTTCTCGGGGAAATGCCCCGACGACCAGCCGACGGAGAGAAAGAGGTCCTGCAGGACGTTCTGATCGAAATCGTGGGTGTCTTTATATAGGATCTCCACAGCTCAGTCCTCCAGCATATTCTTCACCGGCTCGCACTGATACAGTCTGTCGAAGCCGAAGAACCGCGCGGCGTTTTCCGAAAGGAACGCCGCCTTTTCTTTTTCGGTCAGCTCCGTCGATTTCAGCACGAAATCGAAGCTCATTTTATAGGTGATCTCGCTCATCGTGCGCGGGTAATCGCTGCCCCACAGAAGCTTTTCCATGCCGCAGATCTGGGCCGCCTCGCGGATCGCGCGGACAGCCGAAGGATACGGGTAAAACTCTTTGTGAAACAGCCAGGTGATGCCGCCGCTCTCGATCACGACGTTTTTCTCCCGCGCGAGGCGGATCTGCTCCTGCCAGCCGGGGCGCGTGACCATGCCGAAATGCCCGATCGCGATCCGCACGTCGGGGAACTGCCGGATCATCTCCCGCGCAGAGGCGGTCTGCGCGTCGCCGTCCGCGAGCTCCAGCCCGACGAACAGCCCGTGTTTCTGCGCAGCCTCGAACACGGCGGCGTATTTGGTCAGATCCGCGTATTTCATGCGGCAAGCACAGAGCTTGATCCCGTCGAAGCCCTCGGTCTCGGGCGGCGTATCGTCGTCGAAATACGAGCAGATCTTGATCCGGTCGGGATATTTTGTTTTGACCGCGCGGAGATATTCGTTCTGATCGCCGTCGATGACCTCCTGCGTGACGACCGCGGCGGATATGCCCGCGTAGTCCATATTCGAGATCAGCATTTCGGCGGTATTCGCGCCGTCGACCATATAGGGCGGCGTCATCTGCCGGATCTCGCCGCCGAAGTCGCTGCGCCCGCCGGTGAGCGAGCGCACGGGCCTGCCGCCGACGGAGCCTGTCTGTTTCAGCCAGAGATGTACGTGGGAATCGATGAGGGTCATTGTGATACACCAACCTTGTTCAGGAGTTTGCTTTGTGTGTTGCGTTTTGCGTTTTGCGTGTTGCGTGTTGCGTTTTGTGTTTTGCGCTGTCAGTGTGCCCGACCGGGCCGCGCGGCAAATGCGTGTTGCGACAGCAAACCTTACGCCGTGCATCGAGATAAGCAAGGATTGTTGTGAGCGCGGAGAGCGGAAACAAGCTGCTTCGCCGCAGAGATAAGAGATAAGCGATGCGAGATACAAGATAAGAATATATCACGACTTCACGATCTTCCCGTAACGGTCGCAAAACGCAACACGCAAAACGCAAAACCATTTCACGACTGCCGTTCTCCGATTTGAATCAGTATTTTGGCAAGCGTTCCGTCGTTATGCGCGAGTTTCTCAAACGCCTCGGCGGCGTTGTCGATCGGATAGACGCCGCTGATCATCTTCAGTACGTCCGCCTTCCCAGCGGCGACGAGGTCGATCAGCTCCTCGAAATCGCGGGTAAAGGCGTTGCGGCTGCCGAAGACGTTCAGCTCCTTTTTAAGCAGGATCGAATGCACGAAGGTCGTCTCGCGCTTGCCGTTGCCGATCAGCACGATATCCGCGCCGTGCGCCGCCTCTTCGATGCAATTGAGGAACGTCTCGGGCGCGCCGCAGGCTTCCACGCACTCGTCGAAGCCGTTGCCGTCGGTGAAATCGGCGCATGCGCCGTGCAGGTCTTCGTTCTTTACGTTGACCGCGCGGTCCGCGCCGTACGCGGCGGCGAGCGCAAGGCGGCTCTCTAAAAGATCCGCGATCAGCACGCGCGCGCCCATCGCCTTCGCCTTGATGAGCGCGAAAAGCCCGATCGGACCCGCGCCCATGATGAGAAGATTGTCGCCCGGTTTCACCCGCGCCCGGGAGAGCGCGTGACAGCTGATCGAAAACGGCTCGATCAGCGCAAGCTCCTGCGCCGACAGTCCCCTGCCGGGAATAATGCGTTCGACGGGCATCGTGATATACTCGCGGAACGCGCCGTCGCGCTGCACGCCCATGGTCTGATTATCGTGGCAGGCGTTGACGATCCCGCGGCGGCAGGCGTAGCACTTGCCGCAGTTGAAATACGGGTTGCAGGTCACGGCGTCGCCCGGCTTGAATCCCCGGTCGTTTTCGGGGACCGTGACGATCTCGGCGCTGAACTCGTGTCCCGGGATGCGCGGATAGGTCGTGAAGGGCTGATTGCCCGTGTAGCTCGCGACGTCCGCGCCGCAAATCCCGCCGTAAAGCACGCGCAGAAGCGCCTCGCCCTCCTGCGGCTCCGGTTTTTCCGTTTCGATGACGCGCACCTCTCCGGGCGTGACGATCTGGATCGTTTTCATTGGATAATACACTTCCGTTTCGTTAATATTCTACTGCTATTGTAATATATTCGCGGGATTAATACAAGAGAATGTTTTTCCCTGCGGCTTATTTTATCAGCGCGACCTGATTTTTTTTGAGAAGGAACGTCCCGTCCGGCGACGCCTGTTCGGGTGCGGGCGTGAGCGCGTGTTCCTCATCCACGAGATACAGCGTCCCGAACGTGCCGCCCGGGAGCGTCACCGCCGTATCTTCGCCGAGATTCGCGAGCATCAGGGCGCGTTCGCCGTCCTCGCCGACCGCCGCGAGGGCGTAGACGTCGTCGTTGTCGCTCTCGCAGAAACCTTGTGTGCCGAGGGCGTACAGTTCGCCGAACGCTTTGAACGCATAGTAAACCGGCAGCGGCGTATAGTTGAGTGGGTTGAACATGCCGCCGAAGCAGGATTCGCCGATGCGCGCGTCGTAATAGCAGAGCATGTCGGTATTCGTGTTCTGCATCGCCAGCATCATCGCCGCGGCGTTGGCAGAGGCGTAAGCGGTGCCGCGGAAGCGCAGCTCCCAGGCGTTGTTCCATTCGTTGAGCTGCCGTTCGGCGTTCTCATAGCCGTATTTTTTGAGAAGATAATCGACTGCGCGAGAAAGCAGCGTCACGTCGCGGATCGAATGACAGTGCTGCTTGTCGCTGTCCGCGTTGATGTAGCAGTGCCACGAGAAAAAGTCCAGCGGGCAGCCGTGTTCGCGGATGTAATCAAAGAACTTTTCCGCGTACCGCACGAAATAATAACGGTAGGTCTCCCCGCGCGGGGCGATCCCGTCAAGACCGTAAGCAGCGGGATCCTGAAATACGCCGTCAAGGCCGCAGGAGGCGTAGCCGCCCACCTTGATTTTGTCGCCGAAACACGCTTTCAGATGCTTTGAGGCGACCTCATACAGCTCGAAGAATTCAACGTCCGTGCCGCGCCACATCCCGCTGCCGGGGCCGTCCTCAGGCTCGTTCCAGATTTCCCAATATTCGATGCCGAATTGAAAGCCGTCCGCCCAGCCCTCGTTGTAATGGCGGATGATATGCTCGCAGATCCGCGCCCATTTTCCGTAGTCGGACGGCGGGAAAATACGGTACGCTCGGATCTCGAAGAAATTCTCGATCGTCACACCGAGGCGGTAGATCGGTCTCACGCCGTTTTTGTCCATCGTCTTCAGAAGCTCATCCGTAAAGCCGAAATCGTAGGACGCGGGGTCGTATTCGTCCGCCGAAAAATCTCGGAAGATATTCGGGATATCCACGTACATGTTCCCGCCGAAGAGACCGCCCACGTCGTGCAGGCGCGCGAAGGGGATATGCGCCTCGGTCAGATAGTGCATATAGCCGCCGTCCATATGCGGATAGGGCGGCTGCCCCACCGCGTGCATCGCGCGGATTGTGCCGAGCTTCTTTGAAAAATCAATTTTAACCGTCGTATTCATTTTTCTCCCTCTCTATCTGAAAAAAGCCGCGAGGAATTCGTTCAGGGTCCCTTCGTATTCCGCCTCGCAGAGGAACGAATAGGTCATCTGGTCGCCGTTCGCGTAATAAATGCGCGTTTTGCCGCGGTATTCGCAAAGATCGAGGTCGCTGCAGTTGATATTGAGACCTGTCTCGAGCAGCGCGCGGTCTTCCGGGGACAGCGAACAGCCGGGCTTGATTTTGCGGTCGTCGTCGCCCCACATCATGATCGGGTTATGGAAGCCGACCTCCCAGAGCTCAAAATCCTTCGTGCGGTAGATATACGGCGCGTATCGCTGACACGGCAGAGCCTCGAGGCAGATCATGTAATAATACCCCTCGGCGTACCGCAGCGCGGGACAGGCGTTATACCGCGCGGGCGTATAGGCGCACCCGTCCGGCAGGAGCTCCCAGTGCAGAAGGTCCTTCGATCGGGCGAAGAAACAGGTGAACGGCACGCCGACGGCGGGGTCCTCCCGCCCGGGAAGAGCGCTGACCTCGATCGCCATGATATACTCCCCGGCGCCGCGGCAGACGGAGGTGTTCCAGAGCCGCCGCGCGGGAACTTCGAGAACGTCTTTTTCCTCCCACGAGATCAGGTCCTTCGTGCGGAACATGCGAACCCGGTGACCGCCGCGCGGGTCGTGCCACGCATCGGGATCCCCCGACTGATACATCGTCAGCGGGCGGTCGTCAAAGCGCGAGGTCGCGAAGACGTACAGCGTATCGCCCTCGGCGAAGGCGGACGCAAAGTAATATTCCCCGCCGAACGGCGCCGAGACCTCGCCCGTGCTTTCTTTGCGGACGCGGATATACTGCCGCGGGCAGATCCCGTCGGGCTCCCGGCTCTCGACGAGATACAGCTCGTTTTTCCACACGACCGGGGTCTGCTCCATGCCGCGCCCCAGCGCGCCGAGCTTTTTGATGACCGGCGCTCTGCCGGTCCTCTGCCCGATCGAATAATAATGCTCTTTCATATTATGCGTCTCCCGGATTTCGTTCTGTTTCAAGCAATGCAAGGGTATACGGCGGCAATGCGGGGAGGATAAACCGCGTCATATCCCCGTCGCGGCCCGCGGCGCAGAGCGTTTCACTCTGCCCGTCCTCAAGGGTGATCCGAACGCTCTCCGGCGCGCCGGGGAACAGCACGGCAACGTTTTCAAGCAGATCGAAATTCGGATTCAGGATCACGACCGCATCGCCCTGCGGGGTGCGGCGAACGACGGCGCGCAGCCGCGCGCAGCTTTCGACCGCAAACGGGAGTTTTCCGCCCGAGAGCATACGGAACACGCGCTTCATCTGCGCGGATTTAAGCGAATCGAGAAAACCGGTGCGCGCGTAGTGCGACGATACGCAGACGACGCCGCCGAGGGCGTTTCTGAAAAGGCCCGTCGAGCAGTCAGCTTTTCTGTTTCCGCGGTGATCCTCAAGATAACAGAGCGTTTCGGCGCCCGGGGCGGGGATCAGCGACGCCGACGCGCCGCGCACGAACACCTGCGGACAAAGGCGCGTTTTCCCGACAAACCCGGTATTCAGGGCGTGCTCGACGTAGACCTCGACGCTGTCGTCCGCGAACGCTTCGCCGACGCGAAAACCCGTCAGCGCGCCGTACCCCATGCGGTCCAGCGTCCGGAGCGCCTCGGCGTCCATATATACGCCGGTCGATAACATATGTTTCAGTTCCTCCTCGCCGAACGCGCGGGGAGAATTTCCCGTCAGCAGATAACAGCTCGCCGCTTCAAAATCGTGGCATAATGGCAGACCGAGGAACGACAGCTCGCCCCACGCGTCGGGGAATCCGGCGCCGCTGCCGGTAAAGAAGTCTTCGTCGAGCGCCGCCTGCGCGTCGATATGCCAGCCGTCGTAGATCCCCGCCGTCGGCGCGCGCCCAAGCGTATCGGACAGCAGCTTTTCAAAAGGGACGACCCGTCGCAGCGCGTCGAAATGGCCCCGCATGACCTCGACGGATTCCCCGCGCGGGGCGTTCGGCAGCACGTTCAGCGCTGCGCCGGTGCAGCCCGCCGCGGTATGCAGAAGCACCTCAAGCGCGGTCGAACGCGGGCTTTTCTGCAGCACGCGATAGGGGAAATTCTCGATCTCCGACTGCACGAGCGTGACAAAGTCGGGCAGGCGCGCGCACTGTCTTGAGATCTGGACCGCCTTTTCGAGCTGTCCGTCAAAGGGACGGTCGCCGTAAGCGCCGCCGCCAGGCCGCCACATGATCTTATATTGCCCGTCTTCGGAGAGCGCGTCCGCCCAGAGCCGGAAGTCGTAGCCCTCGAAATACCGCTCGCCCGTCATAAAGCCGAGCGTAATAGAATCGTTGACGGCGCGGACGGTCCTGCCGATGAAACGCAGAAGATGAGCGATCTTATCGCTCTGTTCCCGCAGCCACAGCTTGCGAAGATCGGTGTTTTCCGGCTGAAGCAGCGCCGCTTTGAGCGTTTCGCGGGTAAAACGCTCCCCGGCGCGCGCATGGAATCGCGCGAGACACCCGTCGCAGAAGCAGCCAAAGCCGATCGGGAGATGCCCGTAACGCACGTCGTCGTCCACCCAGATAAAATCCGGTTTTGCTTCGCTGTACAGCGTGTAAAGGGGTTTGACGTACTCCCGCAGATAACGCTCATCCGCGGGGCAGAAGGAGCCTTCGCAAGTGTTGCCGTCGATATCGGTCATATGCCGCCAGTCGCCTTTCAGCGCTTCGTCGAGCCGTTCGGGATGATGGCCGATCGTGGACACCATATTGATCCCGCAGGAAAAGCCCGCTTCCTTCGTCCGGACGATGCGCTCCCGCAGAGCCGCCGCGTTCTCCCGCGCTTTTCCCAGCGGCTGCGGC
This sequence comes from Clostridia bacterium, assembly GCA_017429345.1. Lineage (GTDB taxonomy): Bacteria > Bacillota > Clostridia > Oscillospirales > Acutalibacteraceae > RGIG2774. The sequence goes on from JAFRPB010000110.1 coordinate 16,162, forward strand.
GGGTGAAAATCCGAAGAGATATAAGCGACCTGCTGTACGCAGTCCCTGTACTCGGACAAAAACGCGAGCAGCGCTTCGAACGACGCGTCCGACTTCCAGTTCGGCACGCTGACACGGATCGAATTCATAATTTTTTCCATATGGATATCTCTTTCTGCCCCGGATCAGACCGTTTCGGGCAGGAATTTATCGTCTTCGGTCAGTTCCAGCAGGTCGACGGCGCGAACGAAGCCCCTCGGCGCGCTTTTCAGTTCCTCCGGCGTATGCGCGTCGGAACCGAAGTAGAATCTGCACCCGCAGTCCTTCGCGATCCGCAGGGGACGCAGCACCGTTTCGGTCTCTTCCTCCGAGAACGCGAAATCCGAGGCGTTCAGCTCGATCCCGACGCCGAGAGAAGCCGCCTTCGAGAACAGGCGGACCATCTCCCCTTCGGACAGCAGGCGCAGCGTCTCAAGATACGTCTCCCGCGGGCGTGCGATCAGCGAACACACGGGGTGCGCGATGCCGATCTTGTGAAACGGCAAGTCCATCGCGAGCACCGCGTCGAGCCGTTCGACCCAAAGCGCGGCGCGCTCGGCGGCGGTCTCCTCGCCGGTGACCGTGAAGTCGGACATATGCAGATGCGTCGTCGGGATGATGACGAAATCGAACTCGTCGAACCGCGCGCGGGAGACGCCGAGGGTCAGATCCCGCCGAAGCTCCGTCTCGCAGCCGAATAAGAAACGCACGCCCTCCGTCTGCGGCAGGGGAAGCGATTCGCGGATATGCGCCGTATTCTGCGGAGCGTACCAGTCCGACGGTCCGGGGACCGTCTCGTCCCAGTAATGGTCGGTGACGCAGATCGTTTTCAGCCCGTTTTTCTTCGCGTATTTCAGAATGTTTTTCGTCGTCTGCTTCGGATGCCGCGAACAGCTCGACAAATATGTATGGATGTGCAGGTCGTTGTCGATGACGTATTTCATGGCGGTGACTCCTTTGGATGTTTTGCGTTTTGCGTGTTGCGTATTTCGCTGATAGTGTGCCCGACTTTGCCCCGCGCGGCATAGCCGCGGTCTCGCCTGCCGGTTCGGTCGGCGCTTCTCATCCTGCGGATGAGAGGTCTCCACCGGGGGCTGTTGACAAACTCCGGTTCAGCGGAATTGAGACAAAAAGCCTCGGCAAATTAGACAAAAAAACAAGCTATTGACGTCTCGCAAATGCGAAAAACATGTTGATTTTTCCGAAGTATTTGCAGGCTGCATCG
>JAFRPB010000111.1 GCA_017429345.1 Clostridia bacterium
ATCGCCTCCGAAAAAAATAAAATGTTTATTGCCGGTCATATATCAGTATACACCCGGCGCGGACAAAAGTCAATATTCCGATCGGAATAAGGGTTGCAGTTTTTTTACGGATATGATAGTATGATCGAAAAAGCATTCATTTCGGATCATCAAGAACGGAGAAACAGCCATGATCGATCTCAATAAAACAATTTTCGAAAATTCAAGAACCGTTCCGCTCGTCTGCGCGCACAGGGGCTCCGCGTCGGGGAATATCCCGTGCAACACGCTCGCTGCGTTCAATGCGGCGCTGACGCAGGGCGCGGATATGATCGAGCTCGACGTATCGATCAGCGCGGACGGAAAGTATTACGTATTTCATCCGGGCATGGAAAAAGCGTATCTCAGGATCAGGTCTTTTCTTCGCATGCTGCCGTCAAAAAAGATCGAAAAGCTGCGTTTTTACAATCCGGACGATACCAAAACGCAGTTCGGCGTAAATACGCTTGAGGAAGCGTTCGATTTTCTCCGCGGCAAATGCTATATCAACGTCGACAAATTCTGGACCGACGTGCCCGGTATCAGCAGGGCGATCCGCGAAAGCAGCGTTGAAGATCAGGTCGTCGTAAAAACCGGCGTTTCCGCGAGGGAGCTGGAACAGGTCAGAAAATACGCCGCCGATTTTATGTTTATGCCCATCGTGCGCGGCCGCGACGACGTGACGGACCGGCTTTGCGCCGACGGCGTGAACTGTATCGGCGCCGAGGTCCTGTTCGAGACGGCGGCCGAGGAATGCTGCGGGGCGGAATACATCGAAAAAATGCACGAAAAAGGCAAAATTCTTTTCGTCAACGCCGAGGTCTACGATCACAATGCGGTGATCTCCGGCGGACTCACCGACGACGCGTCGATCCTGTACGGCCCGGAAAAAGGCTGGGGAAAGCTTGCGGATATGGGCTTCGACGTCATTCAGACCGACTGGGCGGGGCTTTTGAAAAACTATTTGACTTCTCGCTGTTGATTTACGGAAAATACATATTCAGAACAAAAAAACTCAGTTCAGAAGGCGAAACGCGGCCTTATGAACTGAGTTTTTTTATTTGGAATCCGTCGGACGCCGCCGACGTTTTTCTCCGCCGAGCGGATCACGATCCCGCGATCGCAAACCATGAGCAATAAACTTTATGCCTTACCGTAAAGCGTTCCGGGCAGCGCTCCGTAAACTTCAGATGCGCCTGCTCCCACGCCCGGAACGTTTCACCGTCCATCGAGGCGAGCGTTCCGCGGCAGGCGCGCATTCTGCCGTGCCAGCTCTCGCGCGTAAAGGGGATATCGGAGAAAAAGACCTCCGTCCGCCGCCCGGGGAACAGATCGTCATACAGATCTTCTTCGCCGTATCTGCCGCCCGACCACGCGGGATTATACTTTTCAACCAGCGCGACGCTCTGCGCCGCGATCAGATCGTCAAGCTCCCAGTTCATGAAAATTTTGATGAATTTCCCGCCGGGCCTGAGCATCCGTCCGATCTCACCGCACATTTTTTCGCGGTCGAAATACCAGAAGCACTGCGCGGCGGTGATCGTGTCGAAGCCTCTGTCCGGCAGTCCGGTCGTCTCCGCGGGCGAGACGAGATAACAAATATTCATCCCGTTTTCCGCAGCTTCCCGTTTCGCGAACGCGATCTGCTCCGCAGAGATGTCAACGCCGGTGATCTGAGAAGCGGGATTATACAGATTCTTCGGCAGAACGCCGGTACCCGTGCCGAGATCCAGCCACGAAGTGCCGTCGGCGGCAACGCCGAGCGCGCGCAGACGGTCGTACAGCTCGGGCGGATAGATATCCCGATACGCGGCGTAGGAAGTCGCCGTTCTTCCGAAATCGAAGGCCTGACCGCCGTCGATCGTATTCAGTTTTATGCCGCGCTCCCCCGTTTCCGCGCTCACGCGTCCGACTCCGCCTTCAGGCGGAACGACCAGCGGAACGCGCCCATGGGCAGCTCGTACTGCGCCTCCGGTTCCGGTCCGCAGGAATGCGAACCGAGCCCGCGCATGCGGTGGTCGAGATACAGATATTTCGCGTCGCTCTTTTCGAGCTCGTCGCGGTGACGCGCCCCGGTCAGGTTCTCAAGGGTGAATTCATGCAGCGAGAACGAGAATTTCCCCTCTGCCGTCAGCGCGCCCCGGTCGCCGAAGACCGTCACACGGCGGCAGTCCTCATGGTTCCCGGTCTCCTGCGGGACGTCGTAGGCAAAATACATCTCCTCCGCATTCGCCTCGTAAACGCCCACCGGCGCGTTCGCCTTGCAGTCGGGATAATTCTCCCCGGGACCGCGCCCCAGCCAGCGGCAGCGTTCATAATCTGCGGAAAGCGCAAACATGACGCCGACGCGGGGCAAAAGATCGGGCAGTCCCTTGCCGTAGGGCTTGAGATCGACGGAAACCTGCGTCTCCCCGCCCGCGCGGACGCAGTAAACGAGCGTCGCGTCGAAGCCCCAGAAATGGCTGTACGGCAGGAATTTTCCCACCGCGGTCACCGTGACGCAGTCCGGCGCGTCGCAGACCTTCACGTCGTGACAGCCGAAGCGCATCGAGGGGATCAGCCTTTCCTTCCAGTCCTCGCCGTGGTTCGGAGAGAAGATCGCGCCGTCGTTGTCGGTCGGCGCGCGCATGCAGTTCAGGCGCATCGGCGCGTCCAGGATTGTTTCGCCGTTTTTCTCCATGCGGCAGAGAATGCCGTTTTCGATCCCGACCGCGAAGCCGTCGCCCGCGATGCGGACCGCCCCGCCGTCTTCCGAAACCGTATGCCCGAATGTCGCCGGCGCGCTCTCAGGCGCGGGAACGTCGGCGATGATCTTCTGTTTATGCGCGATCTTTTCACCGCCGCGGAAGAACACGCAGTCCGCGGTGACGATCCCGGCAAGGCCGTCCGATTCAAGCGGGAGCGCGAAGAAGCGGCGTTCCCGCGCCCCGATCCCGTCGAGCGAAGCTTCCCCCTGCCGGATCTCTGCGCCGTCGACGCGGACGGACCAGCGCATCACGACGCCGTCCAACGGCAGGAAATCATAGGTATTTTTGACCGTGACGCCGTTTTCTTCCCATTTCACCCAGACCGGCGCGCTGACCTCTTTCAGCTCCGCCCACGAGGGTTTCGGCGTGCCGTCGCTCGTGTGGTAGCCGTCGAGAGAGAAATTCGACCAGTTGTAAACGTCGCCGGGGAAATCCCCGCCGTAGAGATACCGCGGTCTGCCGTTTCTGCCCTCTGCGTAAAAGCCGTGGCTCTTGAACTCCCAGACGTAGCCGCCGCAGCAGTGCTCGTTTTCATAGACCCAGTCCCAGATATCCTCAAGCCCGCCGGGGCTGTTGCCCATGGCGTGGGCGTATTCCACCATAATGAGCGGTCCGTTTTCGGGCGAAGAGTCATGCAGCTCCTGCATCGGCATATAGCCGGTCGAGCAGAAATTGCCGCCGCAGACCGGGAGATCGTCGACCTGATTCAGTGGCTTGCTCAATTCCCGGTCCCGCAGCCACTCGGCGCATTTTTCATAGTTTTCTCCCCAGCCGCACTCGTTGCCGAGGGACCAGATATTGACGCAGGTCTCGTTCTTTTCGATGTCGTACATCCGCGAGACCCGGTCGAAGATCGCATCGAACCAGGCAGGATCTTTATTGAGCGCGCCGATATCGCCGGTACATTCCGCGCCGTGCGACTCGCAGTCCGCCTCCGCCATGACGTAGATCCCGAGCTCGGAGCAGAGCTCGTAAAACAGCGGCTGATTTGTATAATGCGAGGTACGGATCGCGTTCAGGTTGTTCGCCTTGATGTCGAGCAATTCTTTCTCGATCTGCTCCGCCGTGATCGCCCGCCCGACCCGCGCGTTGTTTTCGTGCCGGTTCACGCCCTTGAGCGTGATCGGTTTCCCGTTCTGCAAAAGACGGCAGCCGTCGATCCCGCTTTTCGCGATACCGATTTTTTTTGTATGCGTTTCCGTGACCGCGCCGTGTTCCGCGATCTCGATATACAGCGTATAAAGATAGGGCTGCTCGGCGTTCCATAATACAGCGTTCTCAACAGGGAGACGCACCTCCCCCGCCGCGGAGATAGGGCACATCGTTTCCGCGCATACCGCGCCGTCCGCGCCGCAGAGCGTAAAACGCACCTCTGCGGGCGCCTCGCCCGTCGTGCAGGCGTATTTCACCGTAAAGCCCGCGGGATCGGATAGGACCGTGTAATCCCAAAGCGCGTTTTCGCCTGTACAGATCAGCGCCACATCTCGGAAAATGCCGCTCGCCATGAGCATATCCTGATTTTCAAGATACGACGCGTCCGAGAAGGTATAGACCTTGACCGCCAGCAGGTTTTCGCCGTCGCAAAGCGCGTCCGTCACGTCGAACTCCGCGGGAATGCGGCTGCCCTTGGAGAAGCCGACGTATTTGCCGTTGAGCCAGACGAAATACGCGTTGTCCACGCCGAGAAAACGCAGATAAGCGCGCCCGTCCGGCCGTTTCGCCGTGAACGCCCTGCGGTAGAGCCCCACCGGATTTTCGCGGTGGATATACGGCGGGTCATAGGGGAAGCAGTAGCGCACGTTCGGATAATAGCAGTTCCCGTAGCCGCGGAACTGCCACATCGACGGCACGGGAAGCGTATCCCAATCCCCGTCGCCGTATTCCGGAAGATAAAACGGCGCGTCGGTATCCTCCTGTAAATAAGAAAACTTCCATTCTCCGCTCAGAAGCTGCACGCGGTCGGACTCCGTGAAATTCTTATGCGTCACGCCGCGCTTCTGCGCCGGAAGCAGAAGCGTCCTCGCGGGAAGCCGGTTTTCGCCGGTCATGTGCTGATTCGCAATGTACTCTCTCGGATATTTTTTAAAAGCTTTCATATAATTCCTTTCCTGCGCGGTCACGCCCGCGCCGTGTTGTTTAGGGCAACACCGCACAAATACGAATGCGCGTCTTGCTTGATCTTTGTTCCGTCATATTGCACATCTTCTCCTTGCCAACCGTCAGGTTGCCTGCGGAGAATCTGTACAATCTGACGAAAAAATCTACTGCGCAATCCG
>JAFRPB010000112.1 GCA_017429345.1 Clostridia bacterium
GAATATCGTATAACGAAATCTGTTTGCATTGCATGCGTAAATGCAAGCAGAGCTTCCGCGCCGTGATCCTCAATTGCCCGAAATATATTTCAAAAAGGAGTGAAAAACAAAATGACGTACGCGCCAAACGAACCGCCGACCGAAGTTGAGCTTGAGGTCGTCCGGGCGAGCGAGATCACGCCGAAGGCAGTCCAATGGCTCTGGTATCCGTATATCCCCTTCGGCAAGGTAACGCTTTTACAGGGCGATCCCGGCGACGGAAAAAGCAAATTGATGCTGACGCTTTCCGCGATTTTATCGCAGGGAAAGCCGCTTCCGTTTACGGATGAAAGCGAAGCGCACGAGCCGATGACGATCGTTTATACTATTTTTCAATTGAAACATTTTATGTTTCAATTGCCATGAGCGCGCTCATGGCGGTCGCACAGTTGTGCGACCGAAAAAGCCGTTCAATGTCTGATCCTGCAAGTCGCTGACTTGCACACACGGCTTAAACGCCGTGTGATAAAAATGTTCGTTGAACATTTTTATCAAGGATCAGCATTCTCAGACGACCGAAGACGATGCGGACGATACCGTCGTGCCCCGGTTTATCGCTTCCGACGGCGACCGTGAACGGCTGATCTTTATCAGCGAAAACAAAAAGAACCTGACCTTCGGTGATAACAGAATCAAAGAAGCAATCGAAAAATTCGACGCACGTCTTCTCATTCTCGATCCGCTCAGCTCGTATATCGGCGACGGGTGTTCTCTGAACGCCGCGAACGAAACGCGCGCGGAATTCAACCACCTGATTTCCGTCGCGAGAGATACCGGCTGCGCCATCGTTATCATCGCGCACATGAACAAAATAAGAACCTCACGATTTTGTAACCAAATCAAAGATTTGGACAAAATCGGAGAACCTTGTTATTCGCTTCGCTCATAATGAAAGAGACCTCTCCGCTTTACCGCACGTCCGGTTCCATCGATATCGCGGGCGCGGCGAGAAGCATTTTAGCGATCGCGCGAACGAAAAATGAAGACGATCCGAACGAAAGAGTGATGGTCCAGGTGAAGTCAAATCTCGCGCCGACGGGCTCCGCGATCCTGTTTGCGGTAAACGAAAACGGGATCGATTTTCTCGATGAGATCGAGCTGACTGCGGAGCAGGCGCTCGCCGCTTTCGTTCCGAAGCAGGGCAGACCGAGTGAAAAAACGGACGCAGCCACGTCCTTCATAAAGGAAATGCTGAAGGACGGAAGGCTCTCCGCGACCGATTGCGAAGCGAGGCTTGAAGCCGCCGGCTTCAAGAAATCGACCGTCAAAAAGGCCAAGAAGAGCGCCGGCGTTTCATCCGAAAAAGACGGCTTTCTCTGGTATTGGACTTTGCCGACGGGCGGTGCGGGAAGCGAGGAAAGGCAGGAAGATTTGTTTGACGACGACCTGCCGTTCTGAGTGCGCCGCACAGGGGTCAAGGGGGTGCGGGTGCCCGGTGGGCACCTCTTGCGAAGCAAGAAGCACCGACCGAGCCGGCAGGCGAGATCGCGCCCCTTGCCCACGGCACTTTGCGGAGAATCCGAAAGTGTCATAGTGGGTTACACACATTCGCAGAATGTTGTGTAATCCTCACGGAGCCGAAAGTGTCATTATGAGCGGAGCGAATAACAAGGTTCTCCGATTTTGTCCAAATCTATGATTTGGCTAAAAAATCGTGAGGTTCTTATTATGTGGAGCGAATAACAAGGTTCTGCCCGCAGGGCAGGTTCTTATAGTGGGTTACACAGATTCGGCAGAATCTTGTGTAACGCGCTTCGCGAGATCCTGAAGGAAAGGAGGGAACGCCATTGGCAAACGAAAACAATATGAGCTGCGCCAGAGTAAAAACGTATACGGCGTCAAAAATCGGGGCGATCGAACGGCACAACGAGCGGAAAAACAACGACTACGGGAACGTGAACGTGGATCCGGAACGCATCCCGATGAACGTTCATTTCAAGAATCCGGGAGACAAATCATATATTGATATCCTTCTCGCAATGGAAGAATCCGGAGAGATTTCCCGCAGAGGATTGAAAGCAGACGCGGCGCTTTTCGATGAGATCGTGTTCGACGTCAACACCATGTATTTTGAAACAAACGGCGGTTATGAATACGCAAAAAGGTTCTACAAAGAAGCGTATCGGTACGCCTGCAAAAAGTACGGAGAGCGTAATATCATCACCGCCGTGATGCACGCGGATGAGATCAACAAGGCTGCGACAGATGAGCTCGGCCATCCCGTTTATCACTATCATATGCATCTCGTCGCAATGCCGACCGTGAAGAAAGAGATCCTGTGGACGAAGCGCTGCAAAGATCCGAAGCTCGTCGGAACGGTGAAGGAAACCGTTACACAGATCAGCCATTCAAAAATGTGGGCGTCGACCGAACCGTTGCTCGATGAAAACGGGAAACAAGTCTTTCGAAAAAACGGAAAACCGAAATTCAGACCGTCGTACAGCGTGTTTCAGGATGAGTTTTTTGTTCACATGAACGAGCACGGCTTTGTCGGTTTCAGTCGGGGAAAAGAAGGAAGCAGCGCCGAGCATTTATCGTCTTTGGAGTATCAGATTCGGAAAGACAGAGAGCGTCTTGAACAGATACAACAAAATGTAAAAGAAGCTCGGCACGATTTCCAATTTGCCGAAGAGATCGACAAAACGCTTGAAGAAATCGACGGTACGGGAAAACGAAATCCGCTCACGAAAAAGGTGTCACTGTCCGAAGAAGAATACGATGAACTGACATCCCTGGCAAAAGAAGCCGTCACCGGCAGAGAGGTGATCGCCGATCTGTCCCGCAGCAAGGAAGCATACCGGAAAGATTATTTCTATTTTAAGGGCTGTTATGACGAACTTAAAAAGAAATATGACGCGCTGAAAGAAAAGTGCAAACCGTTCCTTGACGCGCTGGAGCATTTCCCGGACGTCGCCCGCAGATTCATCGAAACGGTCCGCGATCTGTTTGCAAAGAGAGACGCCGCTGAAAAAGCGGAGCGCGAAAGAATACGGGCCGAAAAAGAAAAAGAGGCGGCCGCAAAAAAGCAGGCGGCGCTGAAACGCCGGATGAAAAACAGAAACCGCGGCAGTCGGGAGCGCTGATAACGGCGCTTTTTTGTACCGTTTTTCAATGGGAATGCACCTATGGTCGGTTCCTTTCACAAAACAATTTCCATTCGATTCCGGTACAAAACAACGGTATTAGTTCCGTTGAAAAATCCCCGAAAACGGGGGTGCTGAAAAATCTTTACGCAAGGAGGTGAAAAAATGCCGAGAGCGAAAAAGGAAACGCATCTGTTTTTTGAGCAGGGCGACGACGAGCTCCAGATCCGAAGCTGGGATAAAAATCTGAACGCCGCCATCCGGAAAATGAAGGCGGCGCATCCCGAAACGGTCTGGATCAGAGAAAACGACGACGATGAGCCGGGCTTTCTGTGGGGCGCGGTTAGGGCAAGGAGAATCGGCCCCGAACCGGTTTTTCAGGGCATATTTTCTCCAATCCTGCCTCAGCAGCCTTGATAATACGGAAGTATTGTCTGCGGCAGCTTCGTTGTCTTGAAAAAAATCTGCCTCTGAAAAACTGCTTTGCACCTTTGGACGAGATATTTTTGAGCTATTTTGCGTTCTGAGGACGCCGCTTTGCTGGCGCAAAGCAAGGCCGAAGAGCGTAAAAGAGCCAAAAAGAGCCGTCCAAAGGCGGTTTGGGGTCGAATCTTCTTGCCCTGAGCTGGAAAACATCACGTTCAAAACGCTGCCGCCGACGTCAGGCAAAAGCAGAACGGCGCATTCCGAAAACTGAAAGCGGCACGCGGGCAATCTGAAATACAGCGATCCTCAGAGAAGCAAAGCGTGACCGCTTCCACGGGTCTGTCAACTTAATGACATCTTGAATTCATGGCTGCGCCACCGGCCAAACGGGCAGAAAGGAAAACATTATGGAAAAGAATATCACTTGCAAAATTATCAAAACGCTGGCCGTTCTCAGAGAGAACAACGGCTACACCAAAGAGCTGCGTATCGTTTCGTGGAACGACGGCGCACCCAAGCTCGATCTCCACGAATGGACCCCAGAGGGCAGATGCTGCAAGGGCGTAACGCTCACCGACGACGAGGCCCGCGCGCTCCTTCAGGGGCTAACCGAATTCTTTGCGGAGGGCAGGACCGATGATGAAGGTTGAAGAAATCGGCGTTGACTCGTGCGTTCCGTTCAGCGGAAACCCGTTCAAGGTCAGGGACGATTATGATATGGAGCTGCTTTGTGCAGAGCGTTCTGGATTACGGCGTCATGTTCCCGATCATGGTAAGACCGCTGGAAGACGGCAAATATGAGATCGTCAGCGGGCATCGCCGCGTGCACGCCTGCGAAAAGGCGGGGATCAACAAAATCCCCGCCTTTATCCGTCCCATGACCCGCGACGAGGCGGTGATCATGATGGTGGACAGCAATCTGCAGCGCGAAAGCCTTTTGCCGTCCGAAAAAGCGTTTGCTTACAAGATGAAGGTGGAAGCGCTCTCACATCAGGGGAAAGCTTCTGTCCAACCCGGACAGAAGTCATCCCGCGGGGTGGTAGCAGGGAACGCCGGGGAGAGCGAAACACAGGTCCAGCGTTATATCCGCCTGACGTATCTGATCAGGCCGCTGCTCGATCTCGTCGATGAGGGAAGGATCGCGCTCGGCCCCGCCGTGGAGCTGTCGTATCTGCCGGAGACGGCACAGAAGGCGGTGTACGATTATTACGCCGAGAACGAGGTCACGCCCTCGTATTCGCAGGCAAATCAGATGAAGAAGCGCGCCGCAGAAGGTACGCTCACGCCGGAAACGATGCTGCAGATTCTCGATCAGCCGAAACCGAATCAGGTGGAGACGATCAAACTGCCGCTGGAGGACGTGCGCAAATACCGTCCTAAGGATTCGGTCAAACAGCTTCAGGATTTCATCCTGAAGGCCTGCGAACACTACGCAAAATACCTTCGCAACCGCGACAGAGGTGCAAGATGAAGCACAAAACTGAAAATTCAAAAAAGGGTTATGGTGGGATTACACACATGATTATACTTTACACGATCCATAACCTCCATTTCAGTAACCACTTTAAATGGAGGTTTATCTATGGAGAATCAGAACAACAGGATCTTTTACGAGAGCATATTTAAGGAATATCCGGACGTTGTGAACGTTCCTCAGCTTTGCGAAATGCTGGGCGGCATCAGCGCTAAAACCGCATACCGTTTACTGAAGAGCGGCGCGATCAAGAGCCTGAATATCGGCAAAGGATATAAGATTCCGAAAATCTTTGTACTGGAATATCTGACTTCGCCCTCGGAAAAATCCCTTGCGTAAAACTCTTCGCACATTTGCCATTGGCACGAATAAGTGTTATACTGTCCGTGTCAATGACAGATGGGAATGCTGCTGAAAGAATGGAGGTATTATTATTTATGGTAGCAGGACATCTGAGAGAACGAGACGGGCACTATCACATCGTGCTCAGCTACACGGACAAGAACGGTAAACGGCACACGCCGTCGAAAACCACGGGGCTCCCCATTAAAAGAAACAAAAAGCGCGCCAACGAAATGTTGCAAAAGGCGATCCGGGAAAAAGAGGAAGAGCTCCGGCTCGAACTCCTCGCGCAGCATACGGAAGCGGAAGGCATCTATGAAACGATGACCTTCACCGGTTTTCTTTCCGACTGGCTTGCCATGATGAAGGGAAGCGTGGAAATCACGACCTTTTCCGCCTATCAAATGGCGATCAAGAAAAAGATCATTCCGTATTTTGACGAGCATTATCCCGGGCTTTTGCTGCAGAAGGTAACGCCGAAGCACATTCAGGATTACTACACCTACGAGATGGAGGTCAACCACCTTTCCGCGAACACCGTCATCCATCGCCATGCAAATATCCGGAAAGCGCTGCAGTATGCGTTTCGGATCGGCGCGATCCCCAACAATCCCGCGGATAAAATCGAGCGGCCGAAAAAGGGAACGTTTCAGGCGGGGTTCTACACGCAGAAGGAACTTGACCACTTGTTTGAAGAGGTCAAGGGAAATATTCTGGAGCTTGGCGTCATTCTTGCCGCATTTTACGGTCTGCGTCGGAGTGAAGCGGTCGGTCTGCGGTGGAGCGCAATCGATTTCGAGACCAAACGGTTCACGATCAATCATATCGTCTCACAGACGATGGTAGAAGGCAAAGTGGAGTTGATTTGCAAAAACAGGCCGAAGACGAAATCGAGCTGCCGCACGTTACCGATCATTCCGCAATTTGAAGAGTTTCTTCTGAATCTGCGGGAAAAGCAAAAGCTGAATCGGAAGATCTGCGGCAAATGCTATTGTCAGGATTATCTCGATTACGTTTACGTGAACGATATGGGGGAGCTTGTGAGCCCCGGATATCTGACGCAGGCGTTTCCGACTTTTCTGAAAAAGCACGGAATGAGACCGATCCGTTTTCACGATCTCAGGCATTCCAACGCCAGCATGCTTCACGCAAACGGTGTGGCGATGAAAGAAATCCAGCAATGGCTTGGTCACAGCGACATCGGCACCACGTCCAACATTTATACGCACCTGGATCACGATTCCAACGTATCGTCCGCGCTTGCGATCAGCAGTCACTTCCCGACCTGATCGGAGGGCGATTTCGCTGAAAACAATTCCCTGAAATTCATTTTCCCGGCAAAATAGAAAACCCGGGAACCCTTATGCAGCAAGGGTTCCCGGGCGATGGTGCCGGTGGCGGGGGTCGAACCCGCACGGTGTCGCCACCGCTGGATTTTGAATCCAGTACGTCTGCCAATTCCATCACACCGGCGTATATCCTTTTTCGGACCGTCTCAAAAAGCAGTCTCCGGAAATCGGAGGGCGATTTGGAGGGCGATTCCGAAAAAAAGCGATTTATTCGGTTGTCAAAAGCCTTGATCTACAAGGGGTTTCGGGTTTTGCCGGGCGAAACAGCGATGAGGATTTTGAGTCCGGCACGTCTGCCAATTCCATCACACCGGCAAATCGGAACGATATGTATTATACACTACCCGCGTGCAATTTGCAAGAGTGCGGACAAAATTATTTTTTTATCGGCAGTTACGTTTTTTCGACCGTTTCGATCCGTTTGCCGGTATGATCCTCGATAAACGTCAGAAACGATTCCAGCTCCGCCTGCGAGGCGAAGGACGTGACCGGAAGAAGATAGGCTCTCGTCTGATCGGTAAAGAGATAGACGATCCGCCCGGGTAAATAACATATGCGCTCGATCGCCTGATAATACTCCTCCGAACGCGACGAAGGCGTTGTCTCGCATACGCTCTCCTCTCCGAAGGTCAGCTCCGCCGAGGCGTGATAGGAAAGCTTGCCGCTTTTTTTCATCTGTTTCAGCCGCATCTTCAGCAAAAGAAGCGTCAGCGGCTTCAGGATCGCCTGCAGTATTACGCAGATGATCACGGCGATCAGGACCGCAGAGAGTATGCGCGCCGCGTCGATCGGCCCCCCGGCGCGCAGAAGCCCGGAAGCGGCGATCATCAGGCTCAGAAGCGTGATCAGGACGCGCAGTTGAAGCATCTGTTTTTTGCCGAAAACGGAGTGCAAAGCGATGAATTTGTTGAATTCGTAATAATCACGCTCCGTCAGCGAGACGTTAAAATGAAACATTTTCTTTCCCCTGCTTTTATTTCTGATTATATCCTGATGCAGCAGACAGCGGAAATGACGTTAAAACGAAGCATTTCCTTTTTCCCTGCGTTTCTTTTTGATATGTTTCACAACAACGACGATGATCACAACGGCGGCCGCGATCGGGATCCCGACGCCGAGCATACCGAACAGCACCCACGGCAGCTGTTCCGGCGCGGGCATGGGGAGCCTGCTTTTGCAGAGCGTGAACGTCAGCTCGTCTTCGGGCAGTCCCTCGCACGTCAGTTTATATCCGTTCTCCGTTTTTTTGAACCCTTCGAGGCTTTCTCCGGACAGATAAAAGGGCGTATCGATCCCGATCTCCAGCGTGCCGAAATCCGCCCATCCCGCGGCGGGCGAGAGCAGATAGGTGTATTTGTATTCCCGCGGACGCGAACTGTCGTCGATCTCCGGGTAGAGGGGCGCGCGGACGGTATTGGTCAGCGTTTCGCCCGGCGCGAGCGCGATCTCGTATTCATACCAGCACATCAGATCGGGCGTTAACTCGGCATGCATGATCGCTCCGTCTCCGAAACTGCCGTAAACATTTTCGGAATTTACCATATCGACCGTCGCGTTGAACAGATCCGTATCCGACGCGTCCGGATAGGATCCTTTCGCCAGGAGACAAAAGTCCATAAATCTGACGCTTTCACTGCGGACAAGCTCTGCGCTGCCGGAGACCGGAGCATTGTCTTCATCGACGTCAAAAAACATCCACTGCGCGCTGTCCGGCAGCGGGTCGCCGAAAACGAGAAGAGAGACCTCATCCCCGGACCACACATCGAAATATACTTTTTCATCATCCCGAAACCATTCGGGAAGACCGCCGCTGTCAAGACAGAGGATCCTTTCGTTTGAGCCGACCGTTTGCAAAACAGCCTCGGTCCTCATCCCCTGTTCATCCCGTATGCCGTCGAACCGATAAACATAAGTCGTCACCGGCGTATCGGGCTGCAGCAACTTATCTTCTTTTAACACACCGGACGCGCCGGGCATGGCGTCTTTTACGTCAAAGCCGTCAAGCCCCAGATCCAACGCATACCGGATCGTAGTCGCGATCGCTTTTCCGTTCAGAAACGTGCCGTAGCGGTCACGGTACGCTGTCAACTCCTCCGAAGACAGCGCATCGGTACGCCGACGCGCGTAATCAGGGAGCGCGCCGCAGGGAAACACCAGCGTCGCGGTGATCGTATCCTGCGTCGGGTTATAGAACGTGTACTCCGCCGTCACTTCGTTGGCATAGTCCGCCCAATAGGAGGTGTCGGTCGACTCCGGGACCGGTTCGTCCGGGATATTGAGCGTGAGTTTTTCTTTTACGACCTCGATGGGACAGTTTTCGTCCGTGAACGTTGCGCCGGACTGCGTCAGCCCCTGCCAGCGGCGCGGGCCGGAATTCGCCGACGCGGGCACGCTGAAGACCGTAAACAGGATGCTGACGGTCAGAAGAAGCGTTATTGATTTACATATGAACGTTTTTTTCATTGCGGAAAACTCCCTTTCTCAAGATCTTCCGACTTTTTCCGTTTCAGAAGCCATCGAACGAACCAACATACCAGGAAGACGGGAGACACGACAAAGATACCGAGGAGGACGCAGCAGAAGAGCACCGTTCGTATCGCGTTAAAGCCGGCATAAGGGATCTTCGCGTCCGCGCTTTCCGCGAGCGTGATCTTCAGCTCGCCCTTCGGCAGGCCCTCCCGCGTCAGGCGATAGCCGTTTTCAGCCTTCTCAAAGCCCTTCTGATTGCTCTTGATCAGATAATAAGGCGTGTTGATCTCGATCTCAAGCGTTCCGAAATCCGCCCAGAGCGCGGCGGGAGAGAGAAGATAAGTATATTTGAAGATATCCGGTTCGTATTCCGAATCGACGTCCGGATACAGCGGCGCTTTGACGGTATTGACGACCGTCTCCCCCGCGCCGACCGTGACCTCATAATCGTACCAGCGGATCGGCGAGACCTCGAACAGCTCCGTCACGTCGGCAAGCGTACAGCACCCGCCCTGCGGAAATCGCGCCGCCAGAGACGCCGTGAACGCGTTGTACCAGTCCGTCTGCGAAATATCCGGAACGCCGGAATATCCGATCAGACTCTGCGCAAACTCGGCATACATCGTCTTTTCCGCGCTTTTCAGCTCGATTTTGCCGTTTGCGGGCTTTGAAGGGATCCCGTCGACGCAGAGGACGGGTACGGCGTCCTTCTCCGTGCCGCCGATGACCGTCACGGAAAAATCAATTTCACCGTAGAGCCGCCAGCTTGCGGTTTTTTTCCTGATATGCAATACGGAGCCTTCCGCCAGACGTGACATGCAGATCACCCGATCGTTTGCAGGCGTCAGCGCCGCGGTGGGGTACTCGTCGGGATCCAGCCCGCTCGCAGCGTACGTGCAGACAGTTACGGGCAGATCCGGCGACAAGAAGCTGTCGGCGATCGGATCATCCGACAGAAGGCGCATATCCCTGCGGACGTTGAAGTCCGAGAGCGCCGTGCCGAAGGTATAACGCGTCTTCGTTTCGACCGGGTCGCCGTTCACGGACGCGCCGTAAGCCTCGCCGTTCAGGGTGTCGGCATATGATTCGGAACGATGCGCGCCGGAAAACAACCCGTTTACCTCCATTTTGCCGTCCGATCGCGTCCCAGCGGGAAATACCAGACGCGCTGTAACGGGCTCGTCGGATGGGTTATAAAGCGTGTATTCGGCGATCATTTCGCTGCCGCTCGGGGTCATCTCGACGATACGGTAGCTCTCGTCGATCGGGAACTCACGCACGTTCAGCGTCAGCTTCTCGTGCGTGACCTCGATCGGACAGTTTCCGTCCGTCAGCATCACGCCCGCGTGCGTCAGACCGCGCCAGTAGCTGTAAATCCCGGAATTCGCCGACGCTGGGATGCAGAAAAGCCCGGTGAGAACGCATACGGTCAAAAGGAGTGAAAGTATTCTGCGGCAGAACGCTCTTCTCATTGCGAAAAACCCCCTTCTCCGACATCTTCCGATTTTTTCTGTTTTCTGAATAAACGGACAGTCCAGATGATCGCGACGGCGGGAAGAGCGATAAAAATACCGAGGACAAAGCCGCCGATGATCACCTTCTTTTCCACATTAAAGACGGCATGGGGATTTTTCGCGTCCGCGCTTTCCGCGAGCGTAATCTTCAGCTCGCCCTTCGGCAGGCCATCCCGCGTCAGGCGATAGCCGTTTTCGGCCTTTTCAAAACCCTTCTGATTGCTCTTGATCAGATAATAAGGCGTGTTGATCTCGATCTCAAGCGTTCCGAAATCCGCCCAGAGCGCGGCGGGAGAAAGAAGATAAGTATATTTAAAGATATCCGGCTCGTATTCCGAATCGACGTCCGGAAACAGCGGCGCTTTCACGGTATTGACGACCGTCTCTCCCGCGCCGACCGTGACCTCATAATCATACCAGCGGATCGGAGAGAGGTCGAACAGCTCCGTCATGTCGGCCAGCGTACAGAACCTGCCCTGCGGAAAGCGCGCCGCCAGAAACGCCGTGAACACGTTGTACCAGTCCGTCTGTGTGATATCCGAAACGTGGGAATATTCGATCATACTCTGCGCGAATTCGGCATATGTCGTCTCTTCCGCGCTTTTAAGCTCGATTTTGCCGCTTGCGGGCTTTGAGGGGATCCCGTCGACGCAGAGGATGGGCACGACGTCCTTCTCCGTTCCGCCGATGACCGTCACGGAGAACTCGATTTCATCGTAAAGCCGCCAGCTTGCGGTTTTTTTTCTGATATGCAATACGGAGCCTTCCGCCAGACGGGACATACAGATCACGCGATCGGTTGCGGGCGTCAGCGCCGCGGTGGGGTATTCGTCGGGGTCCAGCCCGCTCGCAGCGTACGTACAGACCGTTACGGGCAGATCCGGCGACAAGAAGCTGTCGGCGATCGGATCATCCGACAGAAGGCGCATATCCCTGCGGACGTTGAAGTCCGAGAGCGCCGTGCCGAAGGTATAACGCGTCTTTGTTTCAACGGGCGCGCCGTTCACGAACGCGCCGTAAGCCTTTCCGTACAGGGTGTTGGCATATGACACGGCACGATGCGCGCCGGAAAGCAGACTGTTTATCTCCATTTTGCCGTCCGACCGCGTCCCTGCGGGAAAGACCAGACGCGCCGTAACGGGCTCGTCGGTGGGATTGTAAAGCGTATATTCGGCGATCATTTCACTTTCCGCTTCCGGCTGCAGAACGGTTCCGTACTCTATCGCCGGAAACTGCGGCACGTTCAGCGTCAGTTTTTCGTGTGTGACCTCGATCGGACAGTTTCCGTCCGTCAGCATCGCGCCGGCGTGCGTCAGACCGCGCCAGTAGCTGTACACCACGGAATTCGCCGACGCGGGGATGCAGAAAACCGCGAACAGGATGCAGATAATCGAAATCAGTGTTATTATTCTGCGGCGGAACGACCGTTTCATTGTGAAAAACTCCCTTCCAGAGATAAAAACAGAGCCGGGATTTTATAATACACCGAAAAGGTTAAGAAGGCGGTAAAGAAAATGGTTAAGAAACGGTAAAATCTTGAATGTGACGAGGTCGAAGATCTCGTCACATTCAAGATTTCGGATATCGGGTATCGGATCTAGCGAATCGTGTTTGTGTAATCGACGCTTTTTGCTCTATCCCGATTCCGCGGAGTTAATTCTATGATTAAAGCCGCAGTTCAGGCACGATATCTGATCCCCGCTCGCCGATATCCGCAAACAAAAGCGCCCGAAAAATCAGACTTTCCCCTTCTCAACCATATGATACTTCCGATACTGATTCAGCAGCGCGGCGTTCACGTAGAAGCGGCGCTTCGGCGCAAGGTCGCACTTATAGGCGAGCGGGTAGCTCACGCGGCCCTCGCGGTAAAGGCGCTTGATCTGTTCTCTTGTTTCGGGATCTTTCACATAGCGCAAAATGATCCCCTTCGGCACGACCGTAAACAGGTTCTCGCGGTCGGCGACGGTGTATTCGAGCTCTTTGTTGTAGATGAGGTCGTCCACGATCCATTTTACCGTGTTGAAGCCGCTGCCGGTGACGTAGAAATTGCTTCTGCCGAGGCGGACGTTGATTTCGAAGAAATTATACGAGCCGTCGCGGGTATCGTACTTGATATCGAAATTCGAGAAGCCCGTGTAGCCGATGTGCTCGAGGAACTTCGTCGCCGCCGCGACGATATCGGGGTTGACCTCGTTGATGATCGCGACGGGGTTGCCGATCGCGGAGGGGGTGTGGTCCTCGAGAAGACTGTGCCCGAGCGAGGCGAACTGCACTTTGCCGTTTCGGTCGCTGTAGCAGGTCAGCACGCGCATATACTCGTCGTCGCCGGGGATGCAGTCCTGGATCAGGAATTTATAATTATAAGAGGATTTTTCGAGATTTTCGAGCATCGCGCGCAGCTCCTGCTCGTTATTGAAGCGAAAGACTTTTTTCTTGCCGGGGAATTTCGCGTAATGGTACATCGCAGAATTCGCGGGCTTCGCGATCACGGGATAGTCGAAATCGAATTTGAGGTCGTTCTCCTTGCCGCATTCATAGACGTAGGTCTTCGGGTATTTGATGCCCAGCTCCTCGCAGATCTCATAGAACTTGTCCTTGAGAACGATCTTATTCAAAAGATCCTCGTCGATATACGGGATGACGTAGTACTCCGAAAGGACGGCTTTGTTTTCGATGAGCAGGCGCACATACCAGTCGCCGCAGCCCATTACGATGAGCTTCTTTTTGCCCTTGAATTCCTTGCCGATCTCCACGAGCGTCTTGATCAGGACATCTTCATTTTCAAGTCCCGGGAATACGCGGTTCTCGCAGATCTTGCTCTCGGAGATGATCTTTGCCTGCTTCTGGCTGACCACCAGAGATTTTACGCCGTATTCCTCATGGTAGCTGCGCACGAGGCTGTAGGCGGTGATGTCCGCGCCGAGGATCACGGGCATAAATTCGAGTTCTTTGAATTCCATAAATCGATCACGGTCCTTTTTTTGACAAATTGCTTTAATATATTGCATATTATATATCGTTCGCCGCGGGATGTCAATTTATGCCGTGTGTTTTCTTTGAATTTTTCGAATAAATCAATTGATTTATTCACAATTCCGTATTATAATATCAAATGGATTATTCTGTGAGACCCCGCGAATCGATCGATCGGAGGACAAAAAGAATGAGCGCAATATCGAAGGCAGCGTTCGCGCGTCTTCCCGCGTATCTGAACTATCTGAAATCCATTCCTGAAGAAAACGGTCCTTATGTATCCGCAACAAGCATCGCCGCGGCAATGAATCTCGGCGACGTGCAGGTGCGCAAGGATCTCGCCGCCGTCAGCGGCTCCGGCAAACCGAAGGTCGGCTACGTGCTCACGACGCTGATCTCGGAGCTTGAGGACTATCTCGGCTATCACGACGTGGACGACGCGGTGATCGTCGGCGCAGGCAAGCTCGGCATCGCGCTGCTGGAATACAGCGGCTTTGCGAACTACGGGTTGAACATCCTCGCCGCGTTCGACGAGAACAGAGCCGTTACGGGCACGACGCCCGACGGCAAAAAGATCCTGCACATGTCGCTGTTTGATTCGTTCGTCAGAAAAACGGGCGTGAAGATGGGCATTCTCACCGTGCCCGCAGAGAGCGCGCAGCAGGTCTGCGACCGCATGATCGAAAACGGGATCCTCGCGATCCTGAATTTCGCTCCGGTACATCTCGAAACGCCCGAGGGGATCCTTGTGCAGGACGAGAACATGGCGACCGCGCTCGCCGCGCTGTCGACGCACCTGAAAGAGCGCATGCAGAACGTCTGATCGCGCAGGAGCGCGCAAAACGCCTGTTTTTCGCAAATTATGACGGCGGATAAAACATTATTTACACGCGCATATTATTTTCGTAATAATCGTGTATTATAATGCAATACTGCGCGGCGAGCGAAAAATATCCTTTATTATTATGATGAGGAAAAATACGCGCCGCGGAGAAAACGGTTTCATAAACGGGATCGTCTTTCAACACACATCGTTCATATTTTTTTCGTCTCATCGGCGATGCGAATGAAAAGAATTGTGACATCGGTTAACAATATTTAATATGGGGATGAAAGGATTTCGACGGGGGATCTGAACTTCGATAAGCGGGCGGAAGCGGAGAACTTCCCTAAAAGCTCCAAACTTTAAAAATAAACGACAACAATACTGTTGCTATCGCTGCTTAACTGAAGCAGCCGTCCTGCCGGTGAGTACCGCGGCTCCGGTTCGGGCGTCATTTTGCGGTGAACGTGAACGGGTAAGCGGCTCGTAGCCCGTCATGCATAACGCGCCTTGCCGGCGAAACAGTCTGCCGTGTGCCTGTTTCGCCGGGAGATCGAAACGCGGCTGCGCCCGGAGAAAATTGAAGGAACGGTTTTTCGGACGCGGGTTCGACTCCCGCCATCTCCACCATGCAACACCCGTGATTTGTCTGCCAAATCACGGGTGTTGCAATGATATCCGTTCCGTGCCGGAACGGGTGATATATGCTTCGCGTATGATATCCCCTGCGGGATGATATACGCCTGCGGCGTATGAACGGAACGGA
>JAFRPB010000113.1 GCA_017429345.1 Clostridia bacterium
AAAATTTCACTTTTTTCTCATTTTCCTATTGACTTTTTGTTTGCAGACTCCGTTATTTTTTATATAATCATTTAATCTCTTTTCAATATCATCAAAGCCATCGCCTCCAAAACCACAGATTTTGAAGTTGCTCATATCCGTATTTCTTTTAATCAATTCTTTTGCATGAGAGGGTGTGGCAAAACTGTATTCCGGCTTGTATTTTGATACTAAATCAAAAAAGTTTTTTGGCTCCATTTCAGGTATTATTATTAAACTTGAGTAATTGGTAAAAACAATATGATGCATCATTTTACCATACTCAACAAACTGGGGTATAGTTGTTACCGCATTTCCATGATCAAAAGTTTTTCCATCGATAGAAAAATTACGGACTACCGAATTTATATTTTCATTGCTTTCCATTATCGCTTTTGGAGTTCCTGAGGTTCCGCTGGAATGAACAAGGGAACAGGTGTCATTATGAGTAAATGGGTTCTCTTTAACCTCTTTTATTGCATTGCCGTTTTTTATGAACTTCGCCCATTTAATTTCGTTGGGTATATTAACAGCTTCCACAGGCCTTGTCTTTGCGGCGATTTTTTTAAAAAGAGTCGGAAACGACTCGATAACGCCGGAGGATATGACTTTGACGTCGGTTCCTGCAAGCGCCTTTTTCATATTCTTTTTAATATCAGGTTCGTCAAGAACGAAAACATACTTTGAATTAAGCTCGTCGATATAGTATTTCATCTCGTCGGCGGTAATGTTCGGATAAATGTAATTCGGGATCGCGCCGATCTTGCTCAGCGCGTAATCCATATAAAAGATCTCCGGCGTATTGGTCTGGCAAACCGTAACCACGTCGCCCGCGCGAACGCCGTAAGCGATCAGCGCTTTCGCGGTTTTGTCGATCATTCGAAGAAACTTTTTGTATGAGATTTTCACGTCCGGGTAATCCCGGTCGAAAAACTCGTCCGTCGGCTTTTCCTCGCCTCTCGGGACGGGGATCGTGTAGATGAGCGCCGTTCCCTCCGGTTTGACGTTGTCCATAAAATAGCGGTATTTCGTTTTGTTGATATCAAGCTTCATCTGATCCATCCTGAAGTCCTCCCATTATCAATGAGATCAACATAGCATAGGAAAAACAGAAAATCAATTCATTACATAAAAAATGATGACGAACGGTTGAAATAAGTATTTGAACGTTAAAATGATGCGGAAAAGCCCGTTTCGTTTGAAAGTCGTTTTAGGACCAGAATAAGTCTTTTTTTTCTTGCTTTATTTTTTACTTCGTATTATAATAGCGATATAAGATATGTGTGGGTTCAAAAAAACAATAATTGAGAACTGTCAAATGCAGTCTGTAATACTTCAAATATTAGAGAGGAAGAAGAATAATGAAAACGGAACGACTTTATCCGTCATTGAAAAAGATCGTTTGGGGCGGACAGCGGCTGATCGGGCTGTATTCCTACGGCGGGGAGCGGCTGACGAAGCAGTTTGAAGAGAACAGAACACCGTCGAACATTGCCGAGAGCTGGGTGTTCTCATGCCATAAAAAGGGCAGGAGCACCGTGATCGGCGGGGAGAACGACGGCAAGACGTTGGCGGAGCTGCTCGAGGACGCCGGACCGGAGACGCTCGGCACGCATTATCGGGGCGGGGAATTCCCGATCCTGATCAAATTCATCGACGCGAAAAGAGACCTCTCCATTCAGGTGCATCCGGACGACGCCTACGCGGGCGAACACCACGAGGGGCAGTACGGCAAGACCGAGTGCTGGTACGTGCTCGACGCCGAGAAAGACGCGGAGCTGATCTTCGGCCTCGATCGGGAGCTGACCAGAGAAGAGCTCGCGGCGCGCGGCGGGAAGAAAGAGGTCATGGAGGTCCTGCGCCGCGTCAAGGTCAAGCGGGGCGACTTTATTTTCATCCCGTCGAAAACGCTGCACGCGATCTGCAAAGGCATCTATCTTGCCGAGGTGCAGCAGAGCTCGGATATCACTTACCGCATCTACGATTACGACCGGCTGGACGAAGACGGCAAGCCCAGAGAGATCCAGGTGCCGGACGCGGTCGCCGTCTCGAACCTGAGCCCGATGGACGTCTCTTTCCAGCCGATGGGCAAAGAGGAGCGGTCCGAGGGCTATGCGAAGACCCTTTTGACCGAATGCGAATACTTCAAAGTCGAGAAGATCGAGACCTTCGGCGAATACCGCGGCGAGGCGGACGAGACGAGCTTCGTTTCGCTGATCGTGACCGGCGGCGAGGGGCTCTACCGCGACGCGGACGGCGAGATCTATCTGCGCGAGGGCGACAGCCTGTTCATCCCCGCGAACAAAGGCGCGTTCACCGTCCGCGGGAACGCCGAACTGTTGAAGACCACCATTTGAGAGGACGAGGACCATGCCGTTGGTATCGGCGCAGAACGTGACGGCGGGCTTTCTGGACAGCGTTTTGTTCCGGGACGCCTGCTTTGATATCCAGAAAAACGACCGCGTGGGGCTGATCGGCGCGAACGGCGTCGGCAAGACCACGCTTTTTAAGCTGATCTTAGGACAGCTCGAGCCGACCGAGGGCACGGTCTCGGTGCCGGAATTCACCCGCGTCGGCAATGTGGAGCAGCACACCTGCAGCGACTTTTCCGTTTCGGCATATGAAGAGGTCCTGAAGGTCTACGCGGACGTCTCCGCGATGGAAAAGGAGCTCGAGGCGCTGAACGAGGCGCTTTCCGCCGGGGCGGATCCCGCGCTGATCGAGCGGCAGGAGACGCTGCGCGAACGATTTGAGGCGCGCGACGGGCTTTCCTACCGGTCCCGCGCCCGCTCGGCGCTGACGGGGCTCGGCTTCACGCTTGAGGAGACCGATATGCCCGTCGGGAAGCTCAGCGGCGGGCAGCGCACGAAGATCAGCCTTGCAAAGCTGCTCTTGTCCGGCGCGGATCTGATCTTGCTGGACGAGCCGACCAACCATCTCGACACCGACAGCGTCGAATGGCTCGAGAATTTTCTGAAAAAATACGTCGGCGCGGCGATCGTTATCTCGCACGACCGGTATTTTCTCGACCGTACCACCGAGAAAACGATGGAGATCGAGGGCGGGCGGCTGTTCTTTACCAAGGGGAACTATTCGACCTATCATAAGCTCAAGCAGGAGCGCATCCTCACCGAGCAGCGCGAGAATGAGAAGACCGAAAAAGAGATCAAGCGCATCGAGGCGATGATCGAGCAGCAGCGCTCCTTCGGCCGCGAGCGCAATTTCATCACGATCGCCTCGAAAGAGAAGCAGATCGAGCGCCTGAAGGCGACGCTGCACGAGAAGGTGCGCATGGCGGCGGAGATGAAGCTGAGATTCCCCGTCGCGATCGAGAGCGGCAACGAGGTGCTGACCGTGCACGGCCTGAGTAAGCGCTTCGGAGAGAAAAAGCTCTTTTCCGACGTGTCTTTTCTTTTGAAAAAGCACGAAAAGCTGTTTATCATCGGACCGAACGGCTGCGGTAAGACGACGTTTCTGCGCGTCGTTATGAACCAGATCCGCGCCGACGCAGGCTCGATCGACTACGGCGCGAACGTACGCGTCGGGTATTTCGAGCAGACGCAGTCTTCTCTGCGCTCGGGCAAGACCGTGCTCGCCGAGGTCTATGACCGCTTCCCGTCGATGACCGTGCCGCAGCTGCGCAACGTGCTCGCGGCGTTCCTGTTCCGCGGGGACGATATCGAGAAGCATATGGACGAGCTCTCCGGCGGCGAGCGCGCAAAGGTCGCGCTTTTGGAGATCATGCTGCGCGGCTGCAATCTGCTGATCCTCGACGAGCCGACGAACCATCTGGATATCGCCTCGCGCGAGGTGCTCGAGGAGGCGCTGCGCGACTATGAGGGCACGGTGATCGCCGTGTCGCATGACCGGTATTTTATCAACCGCGTCGCGACGAAGATCTTATATTTCGACAACGAGACCATGCGGGTCCTCGACGGCAATTACGAAGACTATCTCGCGATCCGCGACGCGCAGCCCGCCGAGACGAAAGCGCCGGAGAAAGAGAAAAAGAGCGAGTATCTGCAGAAAAAAGAGGCGGAAAAAGCGGAAAAACAGAGAAAGTCGCGTCTTGCCAAGGTGGAAAAAGAGCTTGCCGAGACGGAGGAAAGGATAAAGAACGTCGAGGCGGAGCTGGCGCTGCCGTCCACCTCGGTCGATTATCTGCGCGTCACCGAGCTCACGGAAACGCTCGCGTCTCTGAACGAGCGGCTCGACCGCCTCACCGAGGAATGGGTCGAGCTGGCGGAGTAAATTCTGAATTATGCGCGAGCGCATAATTCAGAATTTACAGTCTTCACTCTGCACGCTCCACACTCCACACTTTTGCCGAAGGCGATCAGCCCGACGATCAGAATTGACAAAGGAGTCCGACGATGAAAACGACCGATATCAACATCCGCGATCCGTTCGTGCTGGCGGAGGGCGGCAGGTATTATATGTACGGCACGAGAGGCGCGGGCTTCGGCAGAAAAACGGGCGGCTTCGACGTGTATGTCTCCGACGACCTGACGACCTGGAGCGATCCGGTCGAATGCTTCGATTCCGGCAGATACGGCCTGGACCGCGAAGTCAACTGGGCGCCGGAAGTGCACGCGTTCCGCGGAAGATACTATATGTTCGCCACCTTTACGCAGCAGAACGGTCTGCGGGGGACGTATGCGTTGATCGCGGACCGTCCCGAAGGACCGTTCCGTCCGCACAGCGACGGCGCGCTGACGCCGGACGGGTGGGAGTGCCTCGACGGCACACTTTACGTCGCGAAAAACGGCGCGCCGTATCTCGTCTTCTGCCATGAGCACACGCAGATCGTCGACGGTACGGTCTGTTATCAGCCGCTGACGGAGGATCTGCGCGCGGCGGCGGGGGAGGCGACGGCGCTGTTCGCCGCCTCGGAGCCGTTCTATGTAAAGAAGCCGCTCTCCGACGGGCATTACGTCACGGACGGGCCGTTTTTGTTCCGCACGAAGGACGGCACGCTTCTGATGATCTGGTCCTCGTTCCCCGACGGCAGGAATTACGCCGAATGCGTCGTGCGTTTTGCGGGCGGAGAGCTCGGCGGCGATTTTGAGCATCTTCCGCCTCTTGTCACAGACGATGGCGGTCACGGAATGATTTTCCGCGCCGGAGAAAAACTGATGCTCACATTTCACGCGCCGAACGAATCGCTGAAAGAGCGGCCCGTATTCCGTGAACTCGTCGATCTCGGCGACCGGGTGGCTTTAAGAGAATGATCCGTCAGAAATAAAGACCGAAAGTTCAGCCCTTCAGTTCCGGTACTCTGTCCTGCAGGATCTCGTTTCTGCATCCGCCGTTCATTGCGCACAGCACGTTGTTGGCGCAATGAACGGTTTTTTTTCCGTTGAGATAATGTGTTTCCTCAAAAATCACGTTTCTGCCCATAACGCTGCAGAACTGTTCGTATGTTACGGTATGGCTTTTCATTTTATCCCTCTTCTCGTGATTTCGGCGGCGGTCCGCTCACTTTAAGTATATTCATCCGGGGCGCGGAATAAACGGCTCGGAATTATTTTTTTTATCCCTGCATATATTCAGATAAGATAAACTCTGAAGGAGAGAAAAATAATGTCCGATCTGCTGCTGTATATGCTGATCTTCGCCTTTATCGTGCTTTTGGTTGTATATATGAAAACAAGGCGGCCGGTTTCGTCGATCGTTCTGACCGCGCTGCAGGGCGTCGGCGCTTTTTTCGCGGTGAATCTGGTCGGTACGCTGATCGGCGTGCATCTGAATCTGAATCCGTTTTCCGCGCTTGTCAGCCTCCTCGGCGGCACGCCCGGGGTGATATTTCTGCTGGTGATGAATACGCTGTAAATTCTGATTTGTCGGGATGTTGGGCACACGGATTGTAGGGGCGGGCATGACCGCCCGCTTGCGTTTTGAGCCCCGTCCCTTACGGACGGGCGAAAAATGCAATATAGTCAAATCCGTTGTAAAATATGCAATTTCTCCGCTTCGCCACCCCTGCCGTAAAGGCAGGGATGCCTTCAGCGTCGATCGG
>JAFRPB010000114.1 GCA_017429345.1 Clostridia bacterium
CTCTCTCGTCGCTTCGCTCCTCGTTCCCGCTTCACGCAGCGACATTCTATCCACACCCGACTATCTACTTCAAAAACCAACATTTTCAATTGGCGAAAACCTACATTTTGAGATTGACATTTTCAATTCATTGTAAACACTGCGTTGATGGTTTCTCAGGAACGCCGCATGTCGCTGTCCCCAGACACCGATCGGCGTTTCCTTTTCCGGCTCGTTATTATCGTCAACCGTTTCCGGTTGCAGGCGTCCGTCTTTCAATACCCGTCCGGTGGGATAATACATATCTCCGATCAGTTCATATTCCCAACCATTCCGCTCATCAATCATGTTTTTTTCCATTTATTTGCCCTCCGCCTTGTTGATGATCTTGAGGATCAGTTCGTCCACGTCTTCCGTTGGTTTTCCGTCTTCCAATAGCATGTTCCGCCATTCAAAAATCCCGTTGATCAGCAGATTGCACTCGAACTCAGTAAACCGCATCTTAAAGATTTTCTTTCGCATAAAAATGACCTCCTCTTATTTGGTGCTTTCAGTTTACCAAATAACAGGAACCCCGTCGAATGTGTGAAATAATTTTTATAAAAAATCGAGACCTGCTTTTGTATGAAACAGATCTCGATTTTTCTTTTGCTTTTGCCGTGCCTTTGCGTAATAATCTCAAATTACATCCTTATCACGCGCTGGGGTCAACCGGAGCGGGTTTTGTTTACATATCCCGCTCTCGACGGCTGCGATTCATTGAGATCCGGCCGATCCGTCAGATACATGGGCAACAAATCTGATTTTCTCTCTCGAACATATTGATAAAATACCCGGGACATTCTATAATACTCTTGATACGGTCACGGTCTGAAATGCGTTTTTCGCACTTCCGAAAAAAAACGGTGTATTCCCCGGAGCGGAAACGCGGACGATCGGATCATACCGAAATACACGTCTGAGGTGAAGTATGGAATTCCATGCCCCGAATGATTATGTCAGGCCGATGCGCCTGAGCGAAGCGACCCGCAGATTTGCCTTTGATTCCCTGCATCACCGATACGGATCGGAAGCGCTCGCGCATCACGCCGTCCCGATGGACGACGCGCCCGGCTTTGAGACGTTATCCGATATTGAAAAATACGACCGGATGATCCGCACGATCGCCGAACACGCGCCCGTGCGCATCTGCGAAAACGAGCGCGTCAGCGGCGCGGCGACGCTCGGCACGGCGATCGATCACAAGGTCACGGCGACGCTTCGGGGCGAGCCCGTTTTCAACAGCGTAAGCCACCTGACCGTCGATTTCGCTTCGGTGCTGCAATACGGCGTCAATGAGATCAAACGGCGCGGCGCTGGATCTGCGTCTTCTGCCCTCGGACGTGCGCGGAGAGGAAGGCCTCGACGCGCTCTGCGCCCTGCTGCGCGGCTTCGTCGCGCTGGGCGGATGGTTCCTGCAGCCCGACGTTGCGGACGCGGCGATCCTGAAAGAGGCGCAGAAGCACCCTGAGAATTATCAGACGCTTTCGGTCCGGGTCTCGGGCTGGAACGCCCGCTTTGTGACGCTGAACCGCGAATGGCAGAATATGGTGATCGCGCAAAATGAACACTGACGATACGCTTCTTGTCGCGCAGATCCAGCGCTTCTGCATGCGCGACGGTCCGGGGATCCGGACCACGGTATTTCTGAAAGGCTGTCCCATGCGGTACGCGTGGTGCCATAACCCCGAAACCCAAAGCGTGAAAAAAGAGCTGCTTTTCTATCCTGCGCAATGCATCGGCTGCCGTGCCTGTAAAAACAGCTGTCCCTCGGGAGCGCACATTTTCGGGGAAAAACATATACTCGACCGCGGAAAGTGCGCCGTCTGCGGCAACTGCGCCACGATCTGTCCGACCGGCGCTCTGGAGATCTGCGGTAAAGAGATGACAACCGCCGAAATCCTCTCTGTTATCGAGCGCGACCGCGCGTTTTACGGCAGCGAAGGCGGCGTGACGCTGTCCGGCGGCGAACCGTTCGCGCAGGCAGAGGCGGCGCTTCGTCTGCTCGGCGCGTGCAGGGAAAAAGGAATCCGTACCGCCGCGGAGACGTGCGGATACGCAGCCGGGGATATTCTGCGCCGGTCGGTCCCTTTGACGGATCTCTATTTGTGGGATCTGAAAGATACGGACGACGGCAGACACAGAATGTATACCGGCGTATCAAACGAAAAGATCCTCGAAAACCTGCGTATGATCGGCGCGCTCGGGGCGCGTATCCGCCTGAGATGCATAATCGCGGCAGGGATCAATACGGACGAGGCGCACTATGCGCGCATTGCCGAGATCGCGCTTGCCGTTCCCGGCGTCGAAGCGGCGGAGCTGATTCCGTATCACGCGTACGGCGGGGTCAAATCCGTATTTCTCGGCGCGGACGACAGCGCGAATAAAAGCTGGATCCCGGACGGCGCTGAAATCGAAAAAATCAGACGCTTCCTGACAAAACAGGGCGTCAACGTGTTATGAACAGACGGCAGTACCGCTGCGGAATACCCGGGAGGGAAAAAACATGATCGAAACGGAACGCTTCAGGATCCGCGTCGCTTCGCGGGAGGAGATGGAGCGATTTATCGAAAAACAAACCGACGGCGAGCTGATCGCGGCGTACAACGAAATGCTTCAGGGGGCAGTCGAACACCCGGAGCAGTGGGACTGGTACGCGATCTGGATGATCGAAACAAAGGACGGCGCGCACGTCGGGGACCTGTCTTTCAAGGGCTTTGGCGCGGACGGCTCGGTCGAGATCGGCTACGGCGTTTCGGAGGAATACCGCAATCGCGGCGTCGCGACGGAGGCGGTCGGCGCAGCCGTGCGGTGGGCGCTGGATCAGCCCGGGGTGACGCGCGTGGAAGCGGAGACGGAGCCCGGCAACAAAGCGTCTCAAAGGGTGCTGGAAAAATGCGGCTTCGTCCCGACCGGGACCGTCGGCGAAGAGGGCCCGCGGTTCGCGGTATACAAAAAGTAAGACGGGAGAGAGATTTATGTTTGAGCCGGTAAAGGTTTCGGAGAATTGTTTTTATCTTCAGAGCCCCGTGAAGATCGGCGTCGTGAAAACGGCGGAGGACCGCGCCGTTCTGATCGACAGCGGGAACGATAAGGACGCGGGGAAAAGGATCAAGAAATTTTTAGACGCCGAGGGGCTGTCTCTGGAAGCGATCTATAACACGCATTCCCACGCGGACCACATCGGCGGCAATCAGTATCTGCAGAAGCAGACCGGCTGCCGCGTATACGCGCCGGGGATCGAGCGGGATTTTACGGCGTATCCCGTTCTCGAGCCGTCGTTCCTTTACGGCGCGTACCCGCCCAAAGAGCTGCGGCACAAATTTTTTCTGGCGCAGGAGAGCGACGCGCTCCCTCTGACAGAGAATTGTCTGCCTGACGGGATGACGTCGATCCCGCTGCCGGGGCACTCGTGGAATATGGTCGGTTACCGCACAGCGGACGGCGTCGTCTTTCTCGCCGACTGCCTGTCGAGCCGCAAGACACTGGAAAAATATCAGATCTGTTTCCTCATGGACGTGCGCGCCTTTCTCGAAACGCTGGAAATGATCGGGAAGCTCGACGCGCGGCTGTTTATCCCGTCGCACGCCGAACCGACGGAGGATATCGTCCCGCTCGCGCAGTACAACATACAAAAGGTGCATGAGATCGCGGACGCGATCGAGAAGATCTGCGCGGAGCCCGCGTCGTTTGAGACGATCCTGCGGCGGATCTTCGAGCGGTACGCTCTGACGATGACCTTCGAGCAGCACGCGCTGGTCGGCAGCACGGTGCGCTCATATCTCACGTGGCTCGAAAACGAAGGCAGACTGAAGCCGGAGATCCGGGACAACACGCTGCTCTGGAGCGTCTGAACCCATCCGTTTTTATCCGCAATAATACAATCCCCCGTCTGTCCGGCTCTGCGGACAGACGGGGGATTTTGCGTGTATTTACGATGATTACAGCTTGATCACGATATTCTTTTTGTTCAGCAGATACGCCGTGAACGTGAGCGCCGAGGCGACGGGAAATGCTCCGCGAACTGGAACACGATCATGCAGAAGATGACGAAGCCGCGGAACCTGTCGATCGAGGGAATTCGTTTGACCGGATTGACTGTTTCGTCTGACATCGGAAAGCCTCCTTTTCGGGTGTGCTGTAAATTCTGATTTATCGGGAAGTTGGGCATACCCGCCGGTAGCACGGCAGACCTCTGCCGTTTTGAATGTCGTTGCGGGCGGGCGGCATAGAATGGCGTCCCGTCCCGACGGCATTTAACTTTAAATTTCGTTGACCGAGATCGATTTTTATTGCGTCGTACGTCGCCGGGGTATGTACAGGCAAGCCTGCACATACCCGCAGCGCCGCACGAAACGGCAGAGGTCTGCCGTGCTACCATGTATGCCAAACACCGCGGGAAACATCCCGACAAATCAGAATTTTCATCTCCACTGTATCGGGCGCTCGATAAAGTTGACCTCGTCCTTGGGCGGGATGAGACCGAAGGAACACACCCGATTGATCCCGTGGGCTTTGAACGCGTCGTAAAGCGCCTCGTTCTCCTGCATCCGCAGCGGGTTCGCGAGCGAATATTTACCGAGGAACAGGTTCGCCTTGAAATATTCCCAGCTCAGATTTGCGGTCTCGACGCGGAAGCGCTCCTCGTCCGAGATCTCGGCTGCCAGCGCTTTTTCCCAGAGGCCGTCCAGCTTATGCACCGTCAGGGGCGGATAATACCCCGACTGATAATGCCAGTCGAAGTCGAAGGCGTGCGCCGTCGCGCGGATCTGCGCGGTCTGGATATCCAGAATTTCTTTGATATACGGCGCGGCGTCCGCCCCGTAATACGCCGAAAGAAAATCGTTCATATGATATTCCACGTCGCAGTCCACGTCCCACTGCAGCTTGTGCAGAAGATAATTGCGCAGCTCGTTGAACGCCGCCTCGTGCCCGTCGCCGCAGTTGTAGATGTAGCCCGTGATGCCGATATCATGCATATATTTCATCGTGGACTGCATCGTCTCGAGGTTCGAGAAAAACTGCGCCGTATTGAGGAAATTGATCGTGTAATCGTAGATATAGGTGCGGTCGGCGACAGTCGTCCACATTTTGAAATCCTCGGCGATCTGCGGCTCGTTTTTGCCGTAGAGATTGACAAGGCTGTCGTCGCCGTCCACCGCGCCGCACTCCGTGAGCGGATGGCTGCGGCACGCCTTGTGAAGGCCGCAGAGCACCGGCGCGACGTTTTCGCGGCAGCGCAGATCGCCCGCCGTCGGGGGACGGTCGGTCTCGTTGTAGGCGTAGAATGTAAAGGTGAAATCGGGGTATTCGGGCTCGAGGCGCTCCGCCAGCGCGTTCGTGAACAGGATCGTCGGCGCCGAGACCGCGCCGTATTTTTCGTAAAGCGCCTCGCAGTCGGGACAATGACAGTAGTTGGTATTGTCCTTCTGCCCGATATGCAGGAATTTCGAATCGCGCTCGCAGGACGCGATCGCCGCGCGGGCGTTTTCGACCGCGATCTCAAGCACCTCGGGGTTCGAGAGACAGACGTGGTCCGTCGTGCGATTGCCCTTTTCGTCCATCGCGAAGTATTCGGGGTGCGCGTCGAACAGCGCGTCCGGCACGAGGCGGTCGAGCGTCACGTCCCAGATCACGTAGGTCAGCGCGCCGCCGTAATCCGGCATCTCCCGCCAGAAGGAGACGTTCATCTTCGTGCGGGCGCGGTAGGCGTCGTTCGTGCCCGCGCAGTCGTTGCGCCGCACGGAGAACGACGGGCGCACGGTGCGGTCGATCGCCGCATCGACGACGACCCGATCCGTTTCGGGCACGCGCTCGAGCGTGGGGGTGAACCACCGCACGCCGAGGTATTCCTCAAGAAATGTGTATACGCCGTAGAGCGTCCCGCGGCTGCCCCCGCCGGTGATCGAAAGCCGCGTCCCGTCGGACGTGATACGAAAATCCTCTTCGCCGAGTATTTCGCCGCCCTCCGGGTCAGGATCGACCGTAAGCAAAATCGCTTTCTCACCGTCCGCAAGCCCGTCCGCCGTTACCACGGGCAAGCTCGCGCCGGAGATCTTCTCAAAATAGTCCGCGAGCTCCCGCGCCGCGGTCTGCATGCAGGCGTCCGCATCCGCGGGCAGCGCGATCGAAAAATCGCTGCGCCCGTCCTCGGCGAGCGCCATTTCCGTCTCCGCCGCGGGCGGCGCGTAGGGCTCGCCGCCGTAATTTACGCTCATATCCACGGGCAGAAGCCCGATGGACATCAGAAGGACCTGAAAA
>JAFRPB010000115.1 GCA_017429345.1 Clostridia bacterium
GCTTTCGTCTGCTCCGTCGATTTCCCATTGTAGCATTTCTTTCAGAACCCGGCAAGGGCATGCCCCTCCGGGGTGGCTGCCGGTGTCCTCCGGCTCGAAATCTAAAAACTGATTCTTTGCCAACGATAATTATACACTAAGTGCGGCAGGAACAAAAACGGAAAATGCATCCGGCGAAAAAAGAACGCCCGCCTCACAGCAGCGAGACGAGCGTTCTTTTATACTGCAGAAATTCTTCTGTAAGGTTGAAGTCTGTGGGGCGGGGCTTCGGCGCGCCGATCGCAACCTCGTCCGTGATCTCCCCGGGCCTGCCGCGCATAATGTAGATCCTGTCCGAGAGCAATATCGCCTCGTCGATGTCGTGGGTGACGAACAGCGTTGAGAGCTCGATCTCCCGCATCACGCCGAGATACCATGCGTGCATGGCGGATCTTGTGAGCGTGTCGAGCGCCGAGAACGGCTCGTCGAGCAGCGCAACGCCCGAGGCGGAGAGATAGGTCCGCAGCAGCGCCGCACGCTGCCGCATGCCGCCCGAGAGCTGCGACGGGTATTTTTTTTCGCAGCCGTCCAGCCCGAATTTATGAAATTCCGCCGCCGCTCTTTCGCGCGCCTCGCTTTTTTTCACGCCTTTGACGATCAACGGCAGGGCGGCGTTGTCGAGCACGGTGCGATAGGGCAGAAGCAGGTCCTTCTGCAGCATATAGCTGATCTTCCCGGGCTTTCCGGTCACGTCCTCATCCTCGAGCAATACCCTGCCCTTGTCGGGTTCATACAATCCGGAGATCACGTTGAACAGCGTGGTCTTGCCCGCGCCGCTCTGTCCGAGCAGGCAGACCAGCTCGCCGCGGCCGAGATACAGCGAAATATCTTTGATGACGGTCTGATCTCCGAAGGACTTCGTCACGCCCTCGACCGTGAGAATACGATCACCCGAGGTATTCATTGGTAAAACCGATCCCCGCGGGCAGCTCCTTTTCCATCAGACCCGTGCCGTTCAGCCATGCGTAAAACGCGTCCCAGCGGGCGGGGTCGATATAGCCCCAGTACGGCGCGTCGGAGATATACTCTTTCGAAAGATATTCCTGACTCTGCATCACGAGCTCGTGCGCGTCCGCGAGCACGCCGTCGGTATCGGCGTCGATGAGGATCTGCGCCGCCTCGGCGGGATTTTCCGCCGCGAATTCATATCCCTTTTTCACCGCCGCCATGAACGCCTTCGTCACGTCGGGGTTCGCCTTCATAAAATCGTCATTGCCGATGATGACAGGGGTATAATAATCGAAGGTCGCGTCGATATCCTTAAAATAGAAGAAATCGAAATCGAAGTTCTGCACCTGCGCGTTGATCGCGCTCCAGCCGTAGAACACCCAGACCGCGTCGGTCTGACGCGCGGAAAGCGCTCCGGGCTCGTCGGTGATCGTATTCGGGATCAGCGTCACCTTGTCCCAGTCGCCGCCGTCCTTTTCGACGAGGGTTTTGAGCATCGCGAGCTCGATGGGCGAATCCCAGGTGGAATAGGTCCTGCCCGTGAGCCCTTTCGCGGTGTCGATCCCGTCGCCCTTGCGGGAGATGACGCCGGAGGTGTTGTGCTGCAGGATCGCCGCGATCGCCGTGACGGGCAGCGGCTCGTCGGTTGTATACGCCGCGGCGAGGGTATCCTGCGCGTCGATGCCGAAGGGCGCCCAGCCCGTGGCGACGAGCTGCGTGGAGGTGTCGCCGTCCACGAAAAGGATCTCCACGTCGAGCCCCGCGTCGGCGAAGTAACCTTTTTCCTGCGCGACGTAGAGCCCCGTGTGGTTGGTGTTCTGCGTCCAGTCAAGGGCGAATCTGAGCTTCGTCGGCTCCGCCGGCGCGGCGGTGGTCGCCTCCGCGTCGCCGTTCGTCTTCGGGGTTTCTTTGCACGCCGCAAGGCAGAACAGCAGCGCCGCGGCAAGAAGAAGGCAGATAATTTTTTTCATTTGGATCAGACCTTTCGGGATGTTATATTCTGATTTATGAGATCTTTCGTTTGCGGAAATCGGGGTTCGGGGATCGGATATCGTGTCCGGACCGCGGCTCAGATCATAGAATAAACGCTGCAGAATCGGGAAAAAGCAAGAAGCGTTGATTCTGCAGGCACGATCCGCGATATCCGATAGCCGATATCCGAAAAACCGAATCGTCGCTCCGCGGCGATTCAGGATTTACGCTCCCACGGCGTCAGGAGTTTCCGCAGCAGCGCGACGGCCGCCATCAGCGCAAGGGAGACGATCACGATCACCAGGATGACCGCGAACATCTTGTCAAAGGCGTACGCTTTTTTGACCTTCGTCATATAAACGCCGAGGCCCTCGAAGCCGCCGAGCCATTCCGCGATCACCGCGCCGACGATCGCGTAGGACGCGGAGATCTTGAGCCCCGAGAAAAACTGGTTCAGCGAGGCGGGGAATTTGATATAACGGAAGATCTTCAGATCCCCCGCGCCCATACTGCGCAGAAGCGAGATCTCGTCCGGATCGACGCTCTTATATCCGTCCAGCAGCGCCACGGTGATCGGGAAAAACGTGGTCAGCACCACGAGCGCGATCTTCGGCTGCATGCCGTAGCCCATCCAGAGCACCAGCAGCGGCGCGATCGCGATGGTCGGGATCGTCTGCGAGATCACGAGCAGCGGATACCCCGCCTGATACAGCACGCGAAACCGGTCCATCAGCGAGGCAAACACAAATGAAAGCGCCACGCCGATCGCAAGCCCCGCGAGGGATTCGATCAGCGTCGTTTTCAGGTGCCGCAGCAGCACGGGAGCCTCGCGCACCAGCGCGCTTCCCACTGCCGCCGGCGATGGCAGCATCGACGCGGGGATCGCCCCGAAGCCGCAGACCGCCGCCCACACGCCCACGAGCAGAGCGAGCGCGACGACCGGCGAGAGCTTATTCGTGATATTTCGATATTTTGCGGTCAATGGTCATGACCCCCTCGTCGGGCTTGTAGAAGACTTTGATATAAGCCGTCACGCCCGGGCTGCCCGCGCGGATCGCCACGTGCTGACACTCCTTGGCGATATCCATCAGCTGATCGTAGTCGTCGCCCTCGATCGTCGTCTCGAAGGGTCCGACGTAATAATTGAGCCCCGTGGACGCGATATACGCGATGACCTCGTCCACGATGCGGCAGGTCTCGTCGTCGTCGAGTGTGGCGGGAAGGACCTGGATCGCTATACTTGCCTGCATTGAAAAAACCTCCGGTTTTTTAATTGACAATTGACAATGGATAATGGACAATTTCGGAAAAGCGCTTCGCGCCTTTTTATTATAAATTCCGTAATGGTACTTCCGTGCAGCAAATTAACAATGATATTACCCATAATCATCGATAAGCAATTATACTCACATCTACAATAGGGTACGGAGGCGCGGATCTCCGATGGAGATCTCTGTGGCTTTCGCCACAGAAGCGCCGACCGAACCGGAAGGAGAGAAAAAAAGCCGTCCTTAATTATCCATTATCCATTGTCCATTATCCATTGAAAAAGAAGACCCCGCGGATAATCCGCGGGGGTCGTCTTTTTCCTACGCCGGCATTATCCGTATCAGGTTCGAGGGTTCCGCCCGAAGGCGATCTCAGCCGGAGAACCAGCACCCCTTTGTTATTTCAGGATAATGATAGCACAGGTTCTCTTTTTTGTCAAGAAAAACGCATTACAGAAAAAGATCCATCAGATATTAAAATTAATCATATTAATCGGAATTGCTACAACGACATAAATACTCACATCCCTGATTCCATTTCCTTCTTCTGCATATGTGCATATAACTGTGACATCGTTTTTTTCATAAACAAGGCTGGAATACCAATCAGCACTCAATCGCTTGCTCCGCGATACGTTCTGAGTAAATCCTCTGTTTTTCAAAGTGTTTGTATAAGTCTCTAATACCTGTACTGCGGATCCTGAATAGGATGGAGCTCTCTCAAATACGGCATCTTCATATAATAATTCGTAAACTCCGTATTTATACCAAAACTCAATATATTGACCCGGAAAATCCTCATACTGAACAAGATCTGCCACAATCAGTTTTGTTGGGGTTTTTCCAAAAAAAGTACCCAAATCTGGAATTCCGTTATATCCGCCATAATCTCCAGAACCGTTATATATTAATTTCAAATCGATGCTTGCATAGACACTTGGGTTGTCTTTCAAAGAAATCGTGATTGAAGTGTTTACTGGAGCATAAGACCAACCGATTTCATTTACAAAGTCATTAGTAATAAACAACATATTTGATAATGTTCCATCTTCATTTTCGTTCCAACGAAAACTACAATCCTTATCACCACATTTTATGTCTACTGCATCTTTAACAAATTGATCATTTACACCTGCTACCTTAACAAGTAGGGCCGCCGTTCCACCTTGATGTATCTCGAAATAATTAGATGATACTTCAATTGGTTTTGTTTGCCTTGTCGGAACTGTTGTGGTCGGTTGCGTTGTTGTCGTCGGTTGGGTAGGAAGTGTTTCCAGCTTCGCGGCGGCGCGAAGGATTCTTCTTGCATCGGAAGACGTCACCTTTCCGTCTCCGTCTATATCCGCGAGCGAAATCTGACTTTGTGACAGCACTTCAAGTTTCGCCGCAGAACGAAGAGCAACCCTTGCGTCGGTTGAATTTACCTTTCCGTCAAAGTTCAGATCTCCCTTCGCAGATGAAAACGCGGTAATGTTAAATATACCGGCTATGATTCCGAACATTAACATCACTATAACTATTCTTTGGCTTTTTTTCACAGCGAATCAACTCCTATTTTATAATTTATTTACCGCATTACTGATATCCAATGCGGAATCGCACAATTCCCTGACTGCCGCGACAAAAGAGGGCAATCGTTTTCTTTTCTGGTATGCCTGGATTCTCTTGATTCTTTCCTTATCCATATCGCAAAACGTTATTGCTTTTTTCACCTTTTGCACCTCTCTTTAGTTGTTAATGTAACATTTTGAAACATTTTTATTGTAACAAAATGTTACAATTTTGTCAAGGGGGGATATATATGATTGGCTTACGTCTGGCGCGAAAAGCCCGGAAACTGAATCAGCTCAAGGTCGCAATGGATCTGAATATCTCCCGCGAGGCGCTGTCTCTGTATGAAACGGGAAAACGCGAGCCGTCGCTGTCCCTGCTTCTCGCAATGTCTGAATACTTTAACGTATCGATCAATTATTTAATCACGGGAAAAGAATTTCAAAAACGGTAACCGGAAGCGTTGTTGAGGCGGTTCCGGTTTTGTTTTTATGTTAACATAAAAAATTTGATTTCAACCCATCGGGAACAAACCCGCGGTTTTCGGGAACGAAACGAGAACACAGATAGAAAAATACCGTCGCGATTTTTTATATATTGCATAATTTTTGCAGGTGAACTATAATTGATTGCGTAATGAAAAGATGAAACGCTTCTTGCGGAGGATTCATTATGTTCTATAATATCAAACGCCTCACTGTGAAAATATCGGCCCTGCTGCTCTGCGCGGCGGTATTATTTTCCTGTTTCGCGCAGGCGGCGTTCGCCTACCCCGCCGACGCGGAGGCGCTGCTGAACGCCGCGCCGCTGACGCCCGTTTATTCAAACGACGAAGACGTGGACCGGATGGTGGCCGAGGTCCTTGCAGAGCAGACGACGCCCCGGATGACGACCGCCGAGAAGGTGCTGGCGCTCTACGATTACTGCATAGCGAACTACACCTACGCAAAGCCCGACTATTACCATTCGTGGCTCTATTACGACGCTTACAAAAGCCGCACGGACGCGTGGACGGTCTGCTGCGCGGCGTATATCCTCAAATACCACGTCGGCGTGTGCGATCACTATTCCGCGGCGTATACGCTGATGCTGCGGGCGATCGGGCTCGAAGCGTATCACGTGCGCGGCACGGTGATCGGCGACGACCATATGTGGACGGTCGTGCGTCTGAACGGCGCGCTCTACACCTTCGACCCGGAGGTGGATTACAAAAATCAGACCAAGCGCGGCTCCCACGTTTACCTCTTTTACGGTATGCCGGACAGCGTCTCGCCGAAGTATTACGGCAACGGCGAACGGCAGGCCTGCATCAACGACTACGGCGGCTTTGCGCGCACGGACGGCAAACAGGCGGAGCCGCCCGCGCCGCAGATCCCGGCGACGGAAATCACGGATATTCTTTCAAGCGCGCCTGTCGTCTCCGTCGGCTGTTCCGCCCGCTTTCTCATCTTCTGCAGCGGCGGCGCGGAAAGCGGCGGCTCTTATACGGTCATACTATCCGATACGACGGACGCTGCGGCCGCGATCACGGAAAGGGACGGCGCTTTTCTCTGGACGCCGCGGACGGAAGGAACGCATCTTCTGAGGTTTTCCGCCGCGGGAGAAGACGGCAGCCGGGACGACAAAGAATTCACGGTTGAAGTGCGTTCCGCCTCTGTTCTGAACGGCAAAAACGACGCCTGCGGCGCGGTTCCCGTTCCGCCGGACGAGACCGCCGGTTCTCTTGCCGCGGATTTCTTTGCGGGACAAAAGGTGGCTTTTCTTCTGCCGAACGGCGAACCTGCCGCACCCGATGCGACCGCTGCGGGGCTTACCGTTCGACTCGACGCGTCGGACGACAAGGCGACGCTCGTTGCCGGCTGCGACGCGGACGGCAACGGAAAGATCACCTCGGCAGACGCAAGGCTTGCGCTTCGTGCAGCCGCCAGACTGCAAACGATAACCGATCCTCTCCGCTTTGCCTGTACGGACCTGAACAGAGACGGGAAAATCACCACCGCGGACGCGCGAGGGATCCTTCGCGCCGCCGCGCGCGTTATTCCGGCGGCGTATGTAAGCGTGATCTGACGCGTTATATTTGTAAACAAACTGTGAATATTTAGAACAAATGTTTGATATTCCCGCCGCGCTGTGCTATGATATTGCCGGAAATCAATATACAGGTATTTCAAACGGTTCTGCACCATATGGGGAGGCGGCTTATGAAAACTCTCAACAATACACAAAAACGCGTATACGATTATCTTGTCAAGGCGCTCGATGAGGACGGCGTGCCGCCCTCGATCCGTGAGATCGGCGCGGCGGTCGGGCTGAAATCGACCTCGTCGGTGCAGTCGAACCTGATCGCGCTGGAGGAAGCGGGTTATATCGAACGAAATCCGATGCACAAAAGACATATCCGGCTGAAAAACCGGCCGTCCGCCGCGCCGGTCGTTCCCCTTGTGGGCACGGTCACGGCGGGAATGCCGATCACCGCGGTGGAGATGATCGAGGATTATATCCCCCTCTTCGGCGGCGAAGCGGACGAGGCGGACAATATGTTCGCGCTGCGCATCCGGGGCGACAGCATGATCGACGCCGGGATCCTGAACGGGGACATTGTGGTCGTCGAAAAAACGCAGTACGCTGAAAACGGCGAGATCGTCGTCGCGATGATCGACGACGAGGCGACCGTCAAACGGTTTTATAAAGAAAACGGTCATTACCGTCTCCAGCCCGAGAACGACGCTTACGAACCGATCATTGTGCCGGAGGTTGCAATCATCGGCAAAGTGGTTTCTCTGCTCAGGAGCTACAGATAAACTTTTTTCTATCATAAACTACAAATATTTTATTACTTATTTATAACATTTCACAAAAAAACTTGACACGTCAGATTGTTTGGAATATAATTTAGTCTGTATGAAAGCAGGAAATGCTTTCCATACAAATAAGGAATGAAAAGTGAGGGAATTTTATGAAATGCAGCAATTGCGGAAACATCATTTCCGACAACGCGGATTTTTGCCCGGTTTGCGGCGAGCGAACTTCTCCCGTACCTTATGACAACAGCGGGACGACATTCCGCCAGAGAAGCGCCAACGGCGCGCAGCCGAGACGCCAGCAGGAAGAGCCTGTTTATGAGGATGAGTACGAGCAGCAGGAAGCCTACGCGGATCAGGAAACGTATTATGACGACGAAGAAGACGCGGAGCCGAGAAGCAACCGCGCCATGATCGGCATTCTGATCGCCATGGGCGTAATTATCATCATTCTGGTGATCGTTCTGATCGGCATCATCTTCAAGAACAAAAACACAAATACCCCGGTGAACACGCAGGTGACGACAACCGCCGCGTCCACATCCGAAGCGGCTTCGACGCTGCCCGGTCAGACCACGGCTCCCGCCGGAACGCCCGGTACCGTGACGACGCTGCCCGGCGCATCCGTTGTTGTAACGACGGCTCCCGGCGCAACCACGGCCGTCGCCACGACCGTCGCGCCGACGGCTTCGCCGACCGAAGGACTGACGCCCGGCAACTACGTTGTCTCCACCTCGGGCGATAACCTGAATATCCGCAAGGGACAGGGCACCGAATACGACAAAATCGGCAGCATCCCCAACGGAACCGCGGTCACAGCATACAGCAACGGCGGCTCCTGGGCATACGTCACCTACGGCGGCGTATCCGGCTGGGTATCGACACAGTATCTGAAGGCTGTTGCCGGCTGATCTGCAAACAACGGAAAACGGCTCCCCCGCGGAGCCGTTTTTCATTCGCCGGATAACCGTCGATTAATAAAATCCTGTATGCCGTTCTATGCGCGGAACGCGATTTTTTTCCTTTGTTTTTTATTCTTTTGTTTGCGCCGGATTTCTCT
Organism: Clostridia bacterium; assembly: GCA_017429345.1. Lineage (GTDB taxonomy): Bacteria > Bacillota > Clostridia > Oscillospirales > Acutalibacteraceae > RGIG2774. Next base: position 8,640 of record JAFRPB010000115.1, read on the forward strand.
TGACGGCGCATACCGCCGCGGGTAAAATAATAAACGATACGAAACACATACGCTTTGGAGAAATAACATGACCGGTGAACGCAAACAACAGTTTCTGAAGGGCCTGAAAGACGGATTCCCGATCTTTCTCGGGTATTTCGCCGTTTCTCTGACCCTGGGCATCCACCTGCGCGAATACGGGCTGACGCCGCTGCAGGGAACGCTTGCGAGCCTGACGAACCATACCTCCGCCGGCGAGCTGATCGGTTTTCAGACCATCGCCGCGGATTCCGGATATTGGATCCTGATCCTCGCGGAGATCGTCGCAAACGCCCGTTATCTTCTGATGAGCTTCGCGCTGAGCCAGAAGATCGACCCGAAAACGCCTCTGTGGCAACGGCTGCTCATGGGCCACGGCATAACTGATGAAATATTCAGCATCTCTATCTCCGTCCCCGGGAAACTGAGCCCGTTTTATACCTACGGCGCGATCGCCGCCGCCCTGCCGGGCTGGACCGGCGGCACCTTCGTCGGGGCGATTCTCGGAAACGTACTGCCGACGCGGTTTGTCAGCGCGCTGAGCGTCGGCCTCTACGGCATGTTCATCGCGGCGTTTATCCCGCCGACGAAGAAGAACAAAGTCATGACCGGCCTGATCGCCGTCTGCTTCGTTCTGAGCTGGATTTTCAACCGCCTGCCCGTTTTTGACGGGATCGACAGCGGTCTGAAGATCATAATTCTCACGGTCTTGATTTCTTCTGCCGCCGCGCTTCTTTTCCCGCGAAAGGAGGCGTCGCCCGATGAAACATAACGTCTATGTGTATATTTTCATCTGTATGGCTTTGGTCACCTATCTGATCCGCATTCTGCCGCTGACGCTGATCCGCAAAGAGATCAAAAACCGATTTTTCCGTTCATTCTTATATTACGTGCCTTATGTGACGTTGGCTGTCATGACGTTCCCCGCCATTCTCGACGCGACGCAAAGCCCCGTCTCGGCGGTTCTCGCGCTTATTGCCGCGATCGCGGCCGCATTCTTCGGCGGAAGCCTTTTTACCGTCGCTCTCACCGGATGCGTTACGGTTTTTATATCGGAGCTTGTGATGGATCTGATAATAAAATAACTCCCGCGCCCATGTGCGTCGGAAATCCGATCGTTTTCTGACAGATATGCACAAAAGAAGTCCCCAAAACGGCAAAAATTCCTCTGTTTTATGCTTTTACATTTTACATGAATTGTGGTATTCTATAGGGTGCGATGGAATAATCTGACTGAAAAAAGCCAAAAATTACATCAAAGGAACCAATAATTACGTCAGCCGCCGTTTTCCGCCGCCGTATGATATGATATCATTCATATTTGCGGTGATTTTGCTTTGAAGGAGGTATGAAACGATGGCAGGATCTCATAAACTCACCAAAGCTGCGATCGGGAAAATCATCGACGGCGCGCTGAAATCGATCGAAAAAGATCCCGAAGGGAATATCGTCAAGCTGATTGACCGCGCGTCGGTATTTCTGAAGAGCGTATTCCCGCCTGAAAATATCGACCGAATCAAAGCGGGGATGCACGATCCCGAAAACGTTTACCGTCAGATGGCGTTCAACATTGTGCGCGACATTGACAAGAATATTCTCCGCACGACGCTTCTCGCGCTCGGCGTTGACGGCGCGATGTACGGCACGAAGACCGTTCGCGAAAACCGCGATAAATACGACTGCAATATTCCATGGCTGATCCTGATGGATCCCACCAGCGCCTGCAACCTGCACTGCAAGGGATGCTGGTCCGCGGAGTACGGTCATCACCAGAATCTGAGCTATGACGAAATGCAGAGCGTGATCGACCAGGGCCGCGCGCTCGGCACGCATCTCTATATGATGACAGGCGGCGAACCGCTGATCCGCAAAGACGATATCATCCGCCTTTGCGAGAACAATCCCGACTGCGCGTTCGGCGCGTTTACCAACGGTACCCTCGTGGACGAAAAGCTCTGCGAAGAGATCCGCCGCGTCGGCAATTTCTTCTTGATCCTCAGCATCGAGGGCACCGAAGAGAGCAACGACGCGCGCCGCGGCAAGGGCGCGTACGCGAAAACGATTGCCGCCATGGATCTGCTGCGTGAGAATCGCTGTCTGTTCGGCATCTCCGTGTGCTACACCCGGTTAAACGACGAGTTCGTGACAAGCGACGATTTTCTTGACAATATGGTCGCTCACGGCGCAAAATTCGGCATGTATTTCAACTTTATGCCTGTCGGCCGCGGAGCGGACCCGGATCTGATCCCCACCCCGGCGCAAAGAAAATATATGTATGAGTGGATCCGCCGCGTCCGAAACGGCAAAACCGGCAAGCCGATGTTTATTTTTGATTTTCAGAACGACGGCGAGTTTGTCGGCGGCTGCATCGCGGGCGGCAGAAGATATTTCCACATCAATTCCGCCGGAGATATGGAGCCGTGCGTGTTTATTCACTATTCCGACTCCAATATCCGCGAAAAAACGATCCTTGAAGCGCTTCGAAGCCCGCTGTTTATGGCTTATCGCCGCGGTCAGCCGTTTAATGACAATCACCTCAGACCTTGCCCGATGCTTGAAAATCCGCAGATCCTGCGCAAGATCGTCAAAACGACCGGCGCGAAGTCGACCGATCTGCTGATCGAAGAAGACGTCGATACGCTCTGCGGCAAGTGCGACGCATTCGCGTTTGAGTGGGCGCCGCAGGCAAAAGAGCTCTGGGAGTCCACGCCTCACAAAAAGACGCACACGCAGTATTACAGAGACCGCCACCCGGAATATGACGTTTCGGAGTTTCATGCGTCTGACGGCGACGAATGATTTTATTACCTTGCTCTTCAGTGAACCTTCATTGATGATATACGGGAAAGTCCCCCGGCGAACGTCGAGGGACTTTTTCTTTTTTGTCTTTTTTCCCGGAGTGATATGGTCCAGCAGGACCTCTTTGCTGAAAAAATCGGCCGTTCTGCTGAAAAAATCGCCGTTCCCCGAAGGGAACGGCGGATTTTATGTTTGTACGGCTTTATTCAGCCGGAGTTTATGCTTTGCTTCCAAACAGGCCTTTGAACCAGTTGATGATCGACTTCAGCCAGTCAATGATCTTCTGGAACATCGGGATGAAGCCGTGCGAGACAACGCCTTCTTCGTCAACAACGTCAGACGTCTTGTCGAAGATCTTGTGCATCATAGCCGCGAAGGACTGGATGTACGCGTCATCGGAACCGTCGATCATGCCGATCATGAATCTCCAGTTGTCGTTTGTCTCGTCAAGTCTCTCAAGCGTTGCCGCGGAAGCGACGTCCCAACCGAAGAATACGTAGTATGCAAGACCCATCATCATTGTGATGCCCTGCGGCTTCGCAAGATATTCGATGAACGTATCGTAGGTCGCAAGTACATACTCCTGCGTCTCGGCATCCGGAATGTTATCCTTGATCATCTGTTTGACAGTGCTCTGATTCTCGGGCAGCGTCAGCCAGTGGAGTGCGAGTCTGAGAACGACCGTGATCATGTCGGACTTGCCGGCCATCTGCAGTTCTTCATCCTCGACGTATTCCATCGTGAACGCCTGCTCGCCGTTCTTGGATGTATACTCGATAACCTCACCGAGCGTCAGTTCAGCAATGCTGTTGAGCGCGGGTTCGGTGATCTCATCCGCATAGTCGGGCAGGAGCTTGTTGATGACCAGTCTGAGGACATACTCCATATCCATCTCTTCAAGGTTGAAGTTCATGACTTCGTACAGATCAACCTTGACGAGCGGTTCGATCGCGTGCAGGATCACGTAGACCGGATGGAGAACGTTTCTGAACGCAGTGTCGAGACCGTCGGAGTTGACGAAGTAGATCAGCGCCGGGAGTCTGTCAAGCAGATGGTTCAGCGGATCTTCGGTGATGTAGTCAATGAAGTCGAGCAGCGGGTTCAGAATATCTCTGATCAGGTTGTCTTCATCCGCTTCAACGTCAGCCTTATACTGGGCAAACGTCTTGATGTTCTCGTTCTTGTAGTCAAAGGCCTCAAGCAGCGGGATGATCGCCTTGTTGTAGCCCTGGCCGCCGGGAAGAACGATGAGGTTGGAATGGTCAACGTCGTTGAAGAATGCGATCTGCTCATCCAGCAGCAGCCAGCGAAGCACCGGATACAGCGGACGGACAAAGTCGATGATCGAGTTGATGAAGCCGTCTCTGTCGCCGTCTTCAAACGCGAACTCGAAGCCTTCCTCAGCATACTTGTTATACTCGTTCAGATCAACGCCGAGCGAATCCTTGACAAGCGCCTTGATGTGGCCGTCGGGATCGATCTCATCGATCTTCTCGATGTAGGTGAGGATCTTGACAGCGATCTTTTCAGCGTTGCCGGTTGTATAGGCGTAATCCTCAAGCAGGAATTCAAGCGTGGTCTCAAGGTCGGAGAGATCGAAGCCGTCGATACGGATACCGAGCAGACGCATCGTGTTGTCAACAACCTTGTTCAGGTTCTCTGCGACATAGTCTGCCTTCTCAACCGTCCAGTACTGGTCGTAACCCTCACGGAAGACGATCGATCTTTCCATCGGCGATACGGGCATCTCAACGCTCGAGTCGATCTCGGTGTAATTATTGACCGTGAACAGCCATCTGTAATCAGAGTACTCGATATCATTCTCATGAAGATCGAGAACATTTCTGATCGCCTTGTAGGTGTTCGCGCCGTTGTCGCCGAGCAGACTGATGAGCGCATCCTTGTTCGCGTCGTTGCGGACGATGTTCACAGCCGCAGCTACGAGGATCGTCACAACGTCGAGGTAAGCGAGCTCACTGTTGTCAACGCCGAGCGTATCGTTTACATAGTTCATCTTGTAAGCGATGTTGCCGTTCGCGGACTCGATCTGCTCGACCTCGCCGATCGCGAAGGTCTCAAACAGGTTGTTGCCGTCATAGGTGACGGAGCCGTTGATCTGAAGGCCGGTCAGCGCTTCAACGATGTCAAGGACCGCGACAATGTCAAGGTTCTCAACATCGATCTTGCCCGCAAGCTTCTCGTTGTCTTTCAGCAGCTCGTCAACGATGCTCTGCAGCGTCGCATATTCGGGCTTGCCGATCAGCGTCGAGACGTCTTCAAGCAGGTTCGTCACGGGAACGATCAGGTTGCGTACGGATACGGACAGACCGTTCGCGTTGATGAAGTAGAGCAGGTTCGGGATCTTCTCAACGATCTTGCGGACGGAATCTTCGTCATTGACGATCGTGTCGATCTCGCCGAGGAGTTTCTCAGCCGTGTATCTCAGATAATCGATACCGGTGGGATTCTCAAGGGTGCCGAGGTCGCTCAGGTCGATGCCCAGCGCCTCGAGGATCGGAACGATCGCGTTCATGAAGCCGTTCGCGCCGTCGAAGCGGATCGCGTCATAACGGACCTCATCGTTCGCGACATAGCCGTCCTTGGTGTAGAGCAGGCACAGGTCTTCATCGGCAAGCAGCCAGTTCAGCAGGAAGTCGATGGGTTCAACGATCGAAATCAGCTCGTTGATGAACGCATCTCTCGTCATGCTGCCGGTGTTCTCTTCGTTGATGTATTTATCCCAGGTGTCGAGATCAACATCAAGAACAACGGAAATGGCTTTGCGCAGGACTTCGTCCATATCGCCGACCATGTTGCCGACCGCAGCGCCGATCTTGTTGACGGTCTCCCACGAATACAGGTTCGCTGCGCTGTACTTATCTTTGATCAGCGCGCTCAGCGAATCGTAATCGGAGGCGTTCTTGATGACCGTGTCTACGATGCTGTAGAAGTTATCCTGAATGTATTTTACGGTTTCAAGGTTCCAGTTGTTGCTGTAATCGAGATAGCCCATCGTGGACTTTCTGTAATCCACGGGTACCTTCGAGCCGACGCCGCTGAAGCTTTCTTCAGAGACGGAGGAATCGAAGTAGAACCAGTCGTACTCAGCGAACGCAGCCTCTTCAATCGCCTTGTTCATCAGATTGATGACCGCGTTGTATCTGTCTTCGCCGATAAGACCGGACCAGAAGCTGCTGTTGCCCTCATACTTGAACAGATCGATCGCGGAGCAGATCAGGATGGTCAGCATGCTCATGCCGTCCATATCGTCGTTATACTCCATCGTGTAATACGTTCTGCCCTCATCGAGGCCGTCGAGCTTCACGAGCTTACCGATTGCAAACTTCTCAAGATACAGAATGCCGTCGTTGGAGAGCGCGTCTCTGATCGAGAGATTGATGTCATTCTGGCCGAGGATCGTCTCAGCGATATCAACCACGTCGCCGAGTCTGATGTCGTTAATCGAAGTGATGCCGTACTGGTCAAGTTTCAGCAGCGAAACGATATCAACGTCATCCTTGCCGGTGAACTTCATGACTTCGTTTACGAGCGCGATGACCGAACCGAAAATGTTGTTCACCGCTACGCCGAGGCCGTTCGCGTTGATGAAGTACAGCAGCTGCGGTACCATATCCGAAAGCGTCTTCAGCGGATCGTCGGAATCGAGGACCGTCATGACCTTTTCGATGATCTTCGTCAGGGCCAGTTCGACCGCGCCGAGACCGTCAAGATCTGCAAGATCGTCTTCCGAGATGTCGCATTCAAGCACGCGAAGGATCGGCAGCACGCCTTCTTCGAAGCCGTTGGCGCCGGTCAGGCTGATCGCAGCGTCGCCGTTCTTGAGATAGAATACCTCGATCGGCTTGTCTTTACCGAACATCAGCCAGTCAACAAGGATGCCGACGGGTCTGAGCATTGCCATGACCTTATTGATGAACTGTTTCGGCGTGTACTTCGTGTTCTGCGCGTCGCTGATCTCCTCATCGGGATCCTCAACGGCCTTGTACTGGTTGATAATGTTCTTCCATTCGTTCCAGTCTTCCTCGGGGATGCCGAGCGCAACGCCGAGCAGATCGATCAGCTGATCGTTGTCAAGATTCTCAAGCAGGCTTGCAATCAGTTTGCCGACCTTGTACTCCAGTCTCTTGTCAAGCGGGTTCTTGCTCTCCCAGAGGTTGTTCAGGTACGCTTTTGCTGTTGTGATATCGTCGTTCGAGGCGTCGTCGTCGCCTGCGACGATCATGCCGACGACAAGATCGAGGATATCTTTGAATTCTCTGCGCAGTCTGTCTGCTCTGCCGGCATTCCAGAGATTCTTCTGATCCTCATCCATGTAGGACAGATAGGACTCAAGAATGTAATCCATCGAGGTCGAATACTCCGCGAGATCCGCCTCGCCGGATGCAAGCGCCGAAAGGAAGGCAGCCGCTTCTTCTGTCGAATAGCCCTTCACTTCATCGCTGAAGTAGAACCAATCGTATTCCGCGATTTCGGGCTCGATCTTCGAATGCAGCATCTCTCTGATCGTTCTCACCGTCTCAACGGCGGATTCGGGATCATCCTTGTTAATGATCTTCGCGATCGTGAGATCGTGCGGGAAGACGCCCTCTTCGGGTTCATAGTTGAATACGTCGAACGCAGCGCAGATCAGGATGGTGATCATGCTCATGCCGTCGAGATCGTCGTTGTACTCCATCGTGAAGTACGGATCGCCGGTGACCTCGGACGTCTTGTTGACGAGCTTGCCGAGCGCAAACGTCTCAAGGAAGTTTTCGCCGTCAAGCGAAAGCGCGTCGATCAGGTTCAGCGTGATGTCGTTCTTCGCAAGGATCAGTTCGACGACCTTGACAAGATCAACGAGTCTGAAGTCTTCGATCGACTCAATGCCGTACTGATCAAGCTTCAGCAGTTTTACGAGATCGGAGATCTCCTCTTTGCCGGTGAGCGTCGCGGCCTGCGTAAGAAGTTCCTTCACGGGACCGAGCAGGTTGTGAAGCGTGACGCCCAGACCGTTCGCGTTGACGAAGTACAGCAGCTGCGGGATCATGTCAACGACCGTCTCAACCGGATCTTCGGACTCGAGGACCGCTTCCAGCTTGCCGATCAGGGCGTTGAGCGTGATTCTGAGAGCCGAGATACCGTCAAGCTCTTCAAGATCGATCTCGGGGATGTCGCACTCAAGCACTTCGAGGATCGGGAGCAGGCCCTTCTCAAAGCCCTTCGAGCCGGAGAGATTGATCGCTGCACTGTTGTCGTTCAGGTAGAATACCTTAATGGGTTTGTCGCAAAGCAGCCAGTCAAGAAGCTTGCCGATCGGGCTGAACATGTCAAGGATCTCGTCGACGAATTCGGACGGCGTATAAACCGTGTTCTCTTCGTCCGGGATAGCCTCTTCGACGTCTTCTATCTCGGTATACTGTGCCATTGTCTCTCTCCAGGCAGCCCAGTCGCTCTCGGGAATGTCGAGCACTACGCCGATCAGTTCCGCAAGCGTCTCATTGTCAAGCTGCGAGAAGATATTGCCGACCGCGCCGCCGATGGTGCAGAGAAGTCTCTTGTTCAGCGGGTTGTTGCGCTCCCAGATGCTGTTGAGATACTGGGAAGCGGTGGTCATAGCGTCGTTGGATTCGTCGTCGTCATTCTTTACGATCTCCGCAATGATCATGTTGATGATGTCGTTGTGAAGATCTTTGATGGCGGCGGCTGTTCTTGCGTTCCAGAGGTTCGTCTGGTCTTCATCCTTATAGCTCAGGTAGCTCGTAAGGATGTAGTTCATCGTCGTCGCATACTCGGAGAGGTCAGCCTCGCCGTTGGCAAGCGCGATCAGGAACTCGGACATATCGTCGGCGTTGTAATCGCTCAGCTCCTGATTGAAGTAGAACCAATCATACTCACCGTAATAGGTCTCGTCAACGAAGATCTGGAGCATGTTTCTGATCGCTGCGACTTTTTCGGCGCCCGCTGCGGGATCGTCCTTATCAACAAGCTTGCCGATCGCAAGGTCATTCGGGTATTCGCCGTCGACCTGATAGTTCAGCACGTCGAAGACCGTGTAGATGAGGATCGTAAGCAGATCCGCCTTGCTCTCCTCGGTGGCATCCGTAAACTCGGCGTAGTAACGGTCGAGACCGTTCGCAGACGCCTTCTTGTGAATGTCGCCGTAGTAGAAGTTTTCAAGGTAATTGTACCCGGTCACAACATTGTAGTTGATATTGCCGTCCGGACCCGGAAGCGTGCCGTGAACGGTCATGGTGACCGCGTCGTAAACGTTGATGCCGGTGAGGACTTTCACGATGTTGAGAACGGCTTCCAGATCAAGGGTGCCGATGGAGAAGTCATCAGGCAGCACGACCGGTTCTTCCGCGTCGTTGTTGCTCTTGTTGATCGCGCCGATGACAAGATCGTCAACAACGGCGATCAGCTTGTCGTAGCCGGAAATGCTTTCGTCCGCAAGGATCTCACGGATGTGCGCTTTCTCTTCATCGTCCGTATCGATCAGCATCGGGCCGATCGCGGTGATCAGCGGAGCGATCGGAGCGACAAGGTTCACGATGCTCGTGGTCAGACCGTTGGCGTTAATGAAGTAAAGCAGGTTGGGAAGAAGATCGAGAACCGCGTTGAGGGGATCGTCGCTGTTGACGATGGAATCAAGCTTGTTCAGGATCGAGGTGATCGTGTAGGTCAGCACGCTGACGCCGGTATCGTCTGCCGTAAGCAGGGCGGGCTCGCACCCGAACGCCTCGAGGATCGGAACCAGGCAGCGGTTATAGCCCTGGCCGCCGGCAAGGACGATCTGATCCTGCGCAACGGTGTCCTGCGCGTCTGCGGAGGTGGAAACCTGACCGTTCTGGTTCGTCATCGAGTAGAAGAATTTATACTCGTCGCCGACCAGCAGCCAGCTCAGGATCTCATCAAGCGGAGAAAGAAGCGAAGCGAGGGCCTCGGAGAATTCTTCAGTTGTTGCATAAGGCTCTGCGCTCTGCCATTCCTCTTTCGCCTGCCAGATCTTGACGGGTTCGCCGGTCTCATCGTCGAGAACGACTTCTTCGGTCTCTTCGCCGGTTTCTTCGTCAACGATGATCTTGGTCTTATCCACCTGCTCAAGGTAGGTCTGCGCCCACGTGTCAAGGTCGATTTCCAGGAATACGTTCAGCAGATCTTTGAATGTCATCACCTCAGCGGGGATGAAGCCGTAAACCATCTGGGCAATGTCGCCGATGGTCTTGGGCGAGAAAGCGCTGCCGACTTTTTCACTCCAGATACCCTGGATGAACTCGCTCGCGGAGGCATACGGAGCCTCCGAGTTCTTCGTGAGCATCTCGACCGCCATATCCGCAAGAGCGGGAATGCTGTCGATCAGCTTGCGGGCAAGCTCGTTGGTCCACAGGTTGACGTCGTCGGGAAGCTGCTGGATCTCGAACAGATCCGCGGGGGTATCGATCCCCTTGCCGTATCTCAGGTAGTAGATGGTTCTGCCGGGCAGGACGATCTCGCCGTCTTCCTCGCGTCTTGAGCTGCCGTCGATATAGAACCAGTTGGGCTCTCTCAGGTAAGATACCACGGAACCGGTATCCTGCAGCACAGCCTTGATCGCACTGACAAGATCGACATACTCGGTGACCTTCGCCGCTTTTTCTTCATCGGTGATCAAACGGGTCAGCAGGCTCTTGATCGCCTCGATGTTCGTGCCCTCGAACACCAGATCGAGCGCCATGGAAACGGCGACCGTCAGGATGTTCGCGGCATTCGCACGGTTCTTCTTATCGGTACCGTTTTCTGAGAAGATGATACGCGTGGGATAAACCGTCGACTTGCCCGTTGTAGACGAATGCTCAAGAGCGAGGACGTTTTCAACGCCGTAGTTCAGCGGAGCGATATCGAAGTAGTTCGCGCTGCCGACAGTCGCGCCGTTGGCCTTGTTGATCGCCTTGCCGACGATGTCAAACAGAGCCGCGGTGTCGATCTTTCTCAGGCTGATGTTGTAATAGTTGGTGGGCGTAAGAAGCGCCGCGCCCTTCGGGAACTCAAACTCAATGTTCTCGGGATCGGTCAGCGCCTGATCGATCACGTCGCCGACGATCTGACCAAGAACGTTATTGATATTGATGCCCAGAAGCGGTCTGACCGTGTCTACCAGCGTCAGAATGGGCTTCGCAAGCTCGCGTACGGTCACGGAGACGCCGTTGCTCTCAAGGAACTGGAGCAGGTTGGGCACCAGCTTCGTCATCGTGTTGGTGATGACGTTATTGCTGCTGTTCGAGGCGCCGTCAAGAACCGCAAGCCAATCGAACGCGGTATCCATAACGTAGGTCAGCTTTGCGTCGTAATTGCCGAGCGCGTTGAACTCAGACTGCGTTTTGATATTTTCATTCGGTACGCCGAGCGCTTCGAACAGCGGGATGATCGCCGTCTCATAACCGTTGTTGCCGAGGAGCTGCAGAACGCCGTTCGGGTTCGCGGTCGTCGGGAACAGGGCGCCGCTCGCGCCGCTCAGCAGGATATCGATCACCGGGCTCAGCGGCTGGAAGATGCAGCCCATCATCGCCTGGAACGCATGTCTGTTCTGATTGCGCTCTTCTGCGGTCAGTGCGACGTTATCCAGCACCTTGACGAACGAGTAGGTCGTGCCGCCGCTGGTATAGGTCCACTTGACGTCCTTTTCGGCCTCGCCGGTCTCTTCGTTGTAGACGACCTCGCCGGTGGCGGAGTCGATCTTGTCCACGATCGTCGGGACAAGACCCGGGAAGTTGTTGACGTAGTCGGCCTGGCCGGGCTGTTTATGCCGCTCCTCCGCCGGGGTCTCGTCGGTATCGTACAGATAACCGAAGGTATCCGCCCAGGCGTGGATGTTCAGGCCCTGAGAGGTGAAACGGCTGAGGATGAAGTTGAGCTGATAGTTGTCGAGCGAATCGCCGATGCCCGCCAGGAACTTGATGAAGTTCGTGACGTTGCCCTCGTGGAAGCCCTTGCCGAGAATGGTGTCGAGCCAATCCGCGAAGGAAGCGTATCCGTCTTTCTCCAGCGTATCCTTCAGCAGCGTGGTGAAGATATCGTTCGTGCTTTCCACCAGCGCCTCTGCCTTCTCATAGGTCCAGTCGTTACCGTATTTCAGGTAGACGTAGGAGGAACCGTTGGCATGGCCGTCGGTCGTTCTGAGAACGCTGTTGCTGGCGTCTTTGGTTGTCCACTGATTGTACTGCGCATGCGCGTAGGAGACGGGATTGAACAGTTCGATGAGCGCGGCGCCGAATGCGTTCTGATCGTTGCCGATCGCGGAGAGAAGCGTGGTGATGATTGAGTCATCGTCGCTCTCGTCGCTGATCAGCATGCCCATGATACTGTTCCGGAACGTCTCATTTGCCAGCGCAGATCCGACATATTTGAGCAGCCACCACAGAACGTCCGGTTTATCCGCCGGGACGAAATAACGCGTGCCGTAGGTGCGCTCCGAACCGGTAGCGTTGCAGCTTGTGCCGAGTTCGCTGAGCTGCGTCTGATTGATATACGGCAGACTGTTGACCAGCGCGGTCAGCTTTGCGTTGTCGGATTTCGCAAGAAGACCCTTGAGGATCTTGTTGATATCGGTGATGTCGCGCTCGTTCTCGGGCAGACCGTCGAGCAGCATGCCGGCAAGATCGATCTTTCCGCCGACGTTGACCGGCATCTTGATCTGCGGCAGCGCGTTGTTGATCTGGCTCTTGAACAGGCTGAGGATCCAGTCCGCATCGAGCCACGAAACGCCGATCGAGGCCTGGTCGATATCCTCGACCTCAAGATCGATGGTCATGTTGATGGTGAGGTTGTTCAGCAGCCCGTTGATCGCGTCGTTGCGCAGCGCGTAGGTCAGCGTGGGCAGGATGCTGAGGATCTTATCGATGGGATAGGTCGTGACCTGCGTGATCAGCGCCTTCAGCGGGCCCATCAGCCCGTTGACGTAGGTCGCGGCGTCGCTGTCCGTGCCCGGACGGTAGCTCGACAGGTTCACAGCGTTATAGCTGTAGTTATCGACGCCGAACGCCTCGAAGATGGGCGCCAGGATGTCTCTGTAGCCGTAGACCGTGGGACCGTTTTCACCGTGCGTCGCGGTGATGCTGAAGTATGCGCCGGCGCGCGCCTTGACGAACAGCGCGGCGTTGATGTTGCCGGTATCGGTGCCCATGAGGGTCGCATGGACCTTCGCGTGCATATCGTCGGAGATCGCGTAGCCCGCGGAGCCGAGATGCGTCGTATAGTTGGTCTTGCCGCCGAGCGCGATGCGCGCAACGGGCAGGATCGAGTCGATGATCGCGGTCAGCGCGTTCTTGAACTTCGTCTCATCGCCGTTGATGCCCCAGACGAAGTCGAGCTGATCGTCGTTGCCGTACAGATACGGGTTGTAACCGACGACCGTATCGGAGACATAATTCGCCGCCTGCCAGTCGCCGGGGAAGTTGCCGAGGTAACTATAGTTCGTACCCTGATCCGGCGTGTTCCAGTTCGCGGCGCTCCGCAGCATCGACTGGACGGACGGGAACGCGCCCATATGATTCGCCAGATACTCCGGATAGATATCAAGACCCGCGTTGTGGAGCAGATCCTTGAACTTCGCCGTGCTCTGCGGCCCGTTGAAGTAGAGGTAAACGTAACCGCTCATGCCGTCGCAGCCGCCGCCCCAGGAACCGGTGCTGCCGCTGATGTTGAACGTGGAGAGATCGACGGGGTTGTAGTGCGGGTTGTTGTAGAAGAACACTCTGGCGAGCTGGACCTTCAGCAGGTTGCAGATCATCGGATAGATCGTGCCGACCAGCTTGTTCATGATCTCGTCGGAATAGAGCTTATCGCGAAGGACCGCTTCGATCAGCTCGTTCAGGTTCCGGACCTCATGCCCGTTGAGGGTATAGGGAGACTCGGTGCCGTCCGGATTTTCCTTCTTGAGGTTGATGAGGTTCGTCAGATCGTTGCTCTTCAGGAAATTGTCGAGCTTCGAGATCGTAGCGTTGACCCTTTCGTTGTTTACGTCATAGTTCTCGCCGGTGACTCTCGCAAGATCCAGCTCGGTATTGCCGTAACGGATCGTGTAGGTGCTGCCGGAGATCTCCATATTGACGCGCGACCATGCCGCCGCCTTCGCCACGGTATCGGTGACCGCGTCGTAAACGCCGTCAAAGGAGTCCGCCGCGTGAGCGATCAGGATCATGCCCGCAGTGGGCGCCGAGGATGCGGCGGGAGCGTAGATCAGGCTGCGCGCATAATCGTCGCCGTTGGCGAGATAATTGTAGATGTTCTCATTGATGTCGCTGCCGACCGCCTTGAGCGCGTCCGCATTGACATAGTTGATCTCGCCTTCCGCATCGTAAACTGCCTTCGCATCGAGAACCTGACGCTCAAGATCCGCAAACAGGACCGTATCGTTGAACGCGACCGCCTTGTTGATCAGCGCGTCGACGTCGTCCGACAGACCGAGATACGCTTTCACGCCCTCGATCGTCTCAATCAGCTGATCCACGGAAGCATCGACGTTGACAAGATAAGCGGCCTTTACGGCTGCCTCTGCGCCGTACGCGATATCGCCGGGTTCAAATTCGCCGTTTCTGGCCGTAAGCGTCGACCGGATGCCGCGGTCGACCAGGCTGAAATCGAAGGACGGATACGCCTGGGCGGCGCCTTCTTCAACTTCTTCACGCTGTTTCTCGGAAAGAGAATAGTTGAGAACATAGCTTACGCCCGCAAGAACGCCGTAGATATACTCAAGACGCGCGTCGGAAAGAGAGGCGTCGAAATACTCAACAGCGGGAACAAACTCCGCGGGTTCCGCTGCGCCTTCCGAGCCTTCATCCATGGCGGCAAGATAAGCGTCTACGTAATTAAGATACTGTTCTCTGTAATCGGCCTCGGTCTCTTCGTCGGACTTCTTTGCCGCCGCGAGTTCATCGAGGACGCTGCCGAGAAGCTTGCCCGCGAACCAGGCGATCACGGTCTTGACATCCTTCAGCTGTTTGTCGAGCACTTTGCCGTAGGCGTCCCAGCTCTTGAGACCGGCCAGATTCGCCGCAGCCGCGGTGTTCTTGCTGTCGCTCTTGGAAAGAAGAACGCGATATTTCTCGACCTGATCGCGCAGAGCAACATAGTTGCCGATCTGCTGCTTGTAAAGCTCTTCAACGTCTTCGACGCCTTCGACGCCGGTCGTATCTTCAAGATCGAGCTTTTCGTAGCTGTCCACAACAGCGTTCATTCTGTCAACGATCGGGCTGAGCGCGCGCGTATAGCAGGCGCCGTCGATCGCGAGAAGCAGATCCGCGACCGTGTTGCTTACCCATTCGTCGGCAACAATGCCGCCGTACCAGTCTGCGCCGAGATCAACCAGAGCGGTGAAAACGGCGTAGCCGCGCTCCGCAAGATCTGCAAGATCCGCAGCCGTGTACAGCTTGCTGTTGTTTTTCAGGTATTTCGCCATCTCTGCGCCGTTATAGCTGTCTTCATCCGCGCCGAACATATCGGTAAACGCGTCGATGACCGCCTTCTGCTCGGACACATCGGTGGTTTCTTTGTCGATTGTGGGTTTGGCAGAGAAATAGTAGAACTCATAGGTCGAAGTCTCAGCGCCGGTGATCGCGCCGTCTTCCGACGTATAAGCTACCGCGGCTTTCTGCCATGCCGCGCAATGATAAGTGATCGAATACTCGGTCACGACCTCCGCCGGGATATTGCCCGCGGAGTAATCTGCAATCGCGTCGGACGCAGATCTTGATGCGCTGACGGTGACGTCGCCGGGCTCCTCATCGAGGATAAAGTCCGCCTGATCGGAGCCTTCGGTCGCCACACGGTAATTTGCAAGGCTGTGGAACTCCGAAGTGCCGCCGACGGTGGGGATCAGCTCGTTGATCAGAGCAAGCTTCACCTCATCGGAACCGGCGCCCGACTGAGCGATGACTGCGTCACGGATCTCGCCCATGAAGTTCGCACCCTCGGTGCCGCCCTTCAGCGCGCCGTTTTTCACGGTGGGCTGAGAAGCGAGCTTCACGGTCAGCGCGGAAACAATCGGACCCAAAGCCTCAAGGACCTTGAAACGATTGTTTTCGGACGCGTCGTTTGCGTAATCGGTCAGCGCGTCAGCCAGCGACGCTTCCGTCGCAGCCTGCGTCTGCTCAACCGACGCGGCAAATACCTGTATCCCCGCCATAGCCGACGTTGAAAGCATCAACACCGACAGGAAGATACTCAGCACTGCACGCAATGGTTTGTTCATCTTCATGCGAATTCTCCTTTACATTGAAGAGTTGCCTATAAGCGCTCGAAAGCACACGTTTTCACCAAAACGCCACTTTCTCACGCTATATATTCATTAATATCTTATAACACAATACCGAAAAAATCAACCGCTAAAACAAAATTTGTTATAATTATCTTGGAATTCTTCTGAGAATTAACATTTACTTCATTTTTTATATGCCGTTTTCAACGCAGTTTTCCACAATTTTACACACTTGTCGCTTAATTACCGTTATTCCAGCGGAAAGCACTGCAGATCCTCGAGCCGCACCAGGGTGGGAACGGGGTCCGTATCGACGGCGAGCCAGCCGCCGTCGTCGACGATCTCGCCTTCGTATTCGTCGCCGTATTCAAGCGTCGGCGTGTGGCCGAACACCAGCGTCACGCCGTCGTAACAGTTCTCGCCCCGCGCTGGGACCGTCTCTGTCAGCTCAGCGAGCGTATACTCCGACATCTTTTTCTTCGGATCATAATTCCCGAGCCCCGCGTGCACCAGCAGCCAGTCGCGGTCGTTTTCATCGGTCACGAACGCGTATGCGGGCGCGTCGCCGACATAATCGAGGATATCGGCGCGTTCATCTGCGGAAAGAGCCGTCAGCGCGCGTATCGTATCCCCGCCGCCGGCGTCTTTCCATCTGTTGAGCTTTTCGACCCGCCCGGGCGTCAGCTCCGCCGGTATGCCCGCGGAAAGCGCTTCAAAAATAAACGAGCAGTCAAGAAGCATTTTCTCATGCTCGCCGAGGATCAGCTCCACGTTCGGCTGCTCCATAAGATACCGCAGCAGTCGGACGCTGTTTTCTCCGTAGTCGATCACATTGCCGAGCACGTAACAGGTATCCTCCTCCCGCAGGCCCGCCTTTTCAAACGCGGCAGCCAGTTTTTCGGGATCGTAGCCAAAAAGGTCCGATATCACATATGTCATAAAGAGCCGTCCTTTCTGTCTTTTAAAGATTCAACGTAAGCCTCCCAGTCGTGATAGGAGAGCTGGTGTTCTCCGCCGCGCAGATGATACGCGACGCGCCCGCCGGCGATCGTCTCGCCGACCTCCGCGCGGCGCCCGCCGCCAATAAAGCCGGGCAGACCCAGTTCCTCCCACGCTTTGCCCGCCGCAAGACAGCCGAGCTGCTGCGCGAGCGGATCGGCCCAGTCGTCCCGCTCCGCCGCGCCGACGTGCAGGAACCGCGGAGCGATGCAGGCGAGCAGATAATGCTGGTCGAAGTCCGCCGGCACGCCGACCGCGGCGTATTTATGAAAGTTTTTGCAGAACCAGAACGGGATCGCCCCCACGATGTCGGCGATCTGTTCGCCGCCCTTGCCGCGGAAGATCGCGTCGCCGCAGCATCCCGCGTCGTTTGAAAATACATAAGTAAATCGCTCGTCGAGCATCCCCGTCAGAAGCGCCGTCTTGCCCAGGCGCGAATGCCCCATCACCGCCGCGCGCGCCGGATCGGCGCCCGGAAGTGTCAGCGCGTAGTCGAGCATGCGCGAGGCGCAGAACGACCAGAGCGCGAGCTTGCCGCAGGTATCGCCCTTCTCCTGTCCGTGCGGCAGCAGGACCGACGCGATCCCGTTCGTGAAATCGTTGTCGTCGCTCGCCGCGTCCGTATAAAAGAACGATATCACGTTGACGCCCCACTCGGCGACCAGCTCCACCGGATAATAGCCGGACGGCACGCCGTGTTTGAAATCCATATAGACGATAACGGGGCGCTTTCTGCCGTCTTCACACCAAAGGCGGGTGAACGGCAGCACGAACGACCCGTATTCGGAGGAGATCGTCATTTCCATTTTCATATACGGAAACGTGCCCCGGACCAGCGGCGAACAAACCGCTTCGACTTCACGGACCGAAACCGTATACGCCACGTCGGGCAGATACCCGTATTCCTCCCGCAGAAGGAGATCTTTCATTTCCTCCCGGCTTTTCAGCGGCGGCAGCGCGCGAAGCGCGAGAAGTTCCCTTAAATCCTGTTCCATGATATTCCTCCTTACGCGCCGGACGTTCCGTCGCCGTGCCAGCTCGGGAAGATCGTATGCCACACGTCCGTATGCGCCTCGCAGTCGAGATAATGCGGAAAGACCTGATTGCACTTCTCCCCTTCGGGAACGTTGACGTATGCGTTTCTGACCGCGTCGACGTAATAGGGCATTGTATAGCAGAACGCCTCCCACGCGGCGAGCCATTGATCCTCATCCTGAAGGATCTCTCCGCGGCGGTCGAATCCGGCGAGCAGCCGCGCCTTTTCATCGCCGCCTGCGAGGCGGACGCCCGTCTGCGTCACGACGACGGGGATATAATCCACGCGCAGTCCGCCGTCGAAGTCCGCGTCGACGATCAGGCCGCTGCGCCACTGTTCGTTGTCGGGGTCGTCCAGAAAATTGAAATTCCCCTGTCCGTAAAGGATCTCGCCGCCCGCATACGCCTCGCGGCAGCCGATGCAGTGGCTGTGCTGCGTGAGGACGAGATCCGCCCCCGCGCGGATCATCGCGCGGCAGGCCTTGCGCAGACGGGGCGAGGGGTATTCGCTCTGCTCCTTGCCGCCGTGATACATCACGACGACGTGATCCGCTTCTTTTTTCGCGTCGGCGATGTCCTGCATCGTATCGAAGGGATCGAAGGGGTTCGCGCCGAACCGGTCGCGCAGCGCGTAAGTATATTCGTGCTCGCAGACCGCCACGACGGCGACGCGCTGTCCGTCTTTTTCAAGGAACAGCGGTTTTCTGGAATCGCGGTCGTTCTCGCCGAAGCCGAAGGGGACCATGCCCGCCTCTTCGACGGCGCGGACGGTATCGCGCATGCCCGCGACGCCGTAGTCAAGCGTATGGTTGTTGCTCAGCCCGACGTGGGTAAAGCCGCAGTCGGCGACGACTTGCGCGTCCCCGGGCGCGCCTTTCAGTAGCGCGCCGAGTTTGCGGATCGCGGCGTCGCTGTCGGTCAGCGCGCACTCAAGATTCACGACGGCGAAATCGCCCGCGCGGATCACGGGCAAAGCGTCGCCCATCAGCGCGGCAAGATCGCCGCGATCGAACGCCGGGCGCGTCGCCGCCGTCGGGCAGAGATCGCCGCATAGGATCAGTTTCATGTTTTTTCCTCCCGTAATAGAAGTAAGAGGTCAGAGGCCAGAAGCCAGAGGCCAACCATATATAGAATGTTATTTATATTAATAGAGACGCAAATATATGCTATACCTTTTACTCTTACAGCATCGCAAGCATCCGCTTCACCAGCGCGAACGTTTCGGCGAAGGAGTCAAGCTGCATCCGCTCGTCGGGGGTGTGAATATCCCGCAGGTCGGGGCCGATCGAAACGGCGTCCATACCGCCGAGCTTCTGCCCGATCACGCCGCACTCCAGTCCCGCGTGGATCGCCTCGACCCGCGCTTCGGCGCCGGTCGTTTCACGGTACGCCGCAAGATATACGTCGCGCACGCGGCTCGCCGGCGCGTATTCCCAGCCGGGATAGCGGTCGACGAAATCCGCCTGCGCGCCGAGCAGCCCGGCAAGCAAAGAAATTTTGCGGATGATCAGATCAAGACGGCTTTCCGCGCTCGAGCGGGGCATGACCGTAAACACGGTTTCCCCGGCTTCGGTACGTACAACGCCGAGGCTCGACGAGGACTCCACCAGCTCCGGCGCGTCGGGCGTGCGGCTCTGCACCCCGTTCGGCACAAGCGAAGCAAAGGCGAGGATCCGGCGCGTGTCTTTCGCCGAAAGCGCGTCTTCCGCCGAAGCTTCTTCGATCTTCACCGAAAAACCGGCGTCCGCGGCGCAAAGCTCGTTGCTGATGCGCTCCGCCGCCGCGGCAATCTGCGCCCGGGCTTCGGCCTCGTCTTCGACGGCGATCTCCGCATCGCATTCCCGGGGGATGGCGTTCGACTTGTTCCCGCCGTTCAGCGAGCTGAGGCGCAGCGGCGTTTTTTCCGCGGTTTCCGAAAGGATCCGGCAGAGAGTGAGGATCGCGTTCGCCCTGCCGAGGTGGATATCCGCCCCGGAATGTCCTCCCGCGAGCCCCGCGACCGATACGCGCAGCGCCCTGCCGCCGACGGGCTGCGCTTCTGCGGAAAACCGGATGCTGCCCGTCGCGCCGCCCGCGCAGCTCACCGTGGCGACGCCCGGCGTCTCGCTGTCGAGATTGATCATCGTCCTGCCGCGGACGAGCGACCAGTCGAAGCCGTTCGCGCCGTCCATACCGGTCTCCTCCTGCACGGTAAACATACATTCCAGCGCGGGATGCTCCGCTTTTTCGTCCCCCAGGATCGCGAGCATCATCGCCACCGCCGCGCCGTCGTCGCCGCCGAGCGTCGTGCCCTCGGCGCTGAGCCAGCCGCCGTCGACGCGCAGGCGCAGCCCGTCGCGCAGAAAATCATGTGCGACGTCCGCGTTTTTCTCGCAGACCATATCCGTGTGGCCCTGCAGGATCACCGGCGGATGCGCCTCAAACCCCGGCGACGCGGGCTTTCTGATCAGCACGTTGTGCAGCGCGTCGGTGTGATATTCAAGCCCCGTTTTCTCCGCGAAAGCGCAGAGATACGCCGCGATCCCCGCCTCGTTCCCCGAGCCGCGCGGGATCGCGCTGATATCCTCAAAATATTCGAACAGGGCTGCCGGCTCATACCCGGCGAGCACGCGTTTTTGTCCCATACGGAACCGCCCCTTCCCTTTTCATTATATAAAAAAATAGTATCACCGAATCGGTCAATTGTCAATGCGGGCGGAAGACAAGTTGACATATTTTTTTTGATGCGATACAATGGGACCGTACCGCAGACAACGAAAGGAGAACGCAGGCATGTCCTCTTATTTTTCACAAAAAACCGGAGACTTTCTCTGGGAGCTGGCGCTCAACAACGAGCGGCCCTGGTTTCAGGCGCACAAAGCGGAATTTGAGACCGTCGTCCACCGACCGTTAAAAACATTCGCGTTCGAAACGCTTGAGATCATGCGGGAGAGGTACCCCGAGGAGGATTTCGGGCTGCATATCAGCCGTATCTACCGCGACGCGCGCAGACTGTTCGGCAGAGGTCCGTTTAAAGAAAACATGTGGTTTACGATCAAGGACGGCGACCCGAAAGCCCAAGGGCCCTGCTTCTGGTTCGAGATCACGCCGTCGGACTTTTCTTACGGAATGGGGACCTGGGATATGACCGCGAAACAGGCGCAGAATTACCGCGACAGGATCGACGTCGCTCCCGCGCGGTTCGAACAGATGGTCCGGGACCTGCTCGCCCACGGCGACGTGCGTCTGTGGGGGGACGAATACAAGCGGGCAAAGGCGGACCGCGGCGCGATTCTGAACCCGTGGTACAACCGGAAGACGATCAGCGTCGGCTATACTTTCGGTTACGATACGGAAATATCCCCCGACCGCCTCGCCCGGGACTTTGCACACTTTATGCCGATGTTTCATTTTTTGAGAGAGGTATGCGCGGAGTTGGAAGAGTAAATTCTGATTTATCGCGGAGCGATAAAGATAAATCAGAATTAAATAAGAAATGAAAAATGAAAAGTGAAAAATTAATGAAGGGGCTCCGCCCCTTACCCCAATTTATAGAAATGCGTTAAATTTACCTTTTGATAATAAAAAATCTCTGCGTATATTCTTTTCATCAAAATGTTCTGTTCTCACATTTATAATAAAAAGGCGCGCAGCGCTTTTCCGAAATTTTTCATTTTTCATTTTTCATTTTTCACTTAAAATCTGATTTATCGGGGCGCAAGCGCCCCGATAAATCAGATTTTCCTCCCCTGTTCCACATCTCTTCTCACAAACTCCGCGTGAAGATAATTCAGCACCCGCTTCTTGTCGCCGCTCCACAGCGGGGCGAGGAGTTCTTTTTTATCCCCGTCGCCGGTGTAGCGGTGGACGACTGTTTCACGCGGCAGATATCCGATCAGATCGCAGAGAAGATCCGCGTATTCCTCCAAAGATAAAACGTTAAACTCCCCCCGCTGGTACATCTGCGCGAGAACGGTATTTTTCAGAACGTGGGTCAGGTGCAGCTTCACGCCCTGAGCGCCGAGCGATCCGGCGTGCAGGACGGTGTTTTTCATATCTTCGCGCGTCTCGCCGGGCAGGCCGAGCATGATATGCGTCACGACCTCAATCCCGCTTTCATGCAGCGCGCGGACGGCTTCGTCGTAAACGGCGGTCGGATAACACCGGTTGATCCGCCGCGCAGTCCCGTCGTTCGCGGTCTGCAGCCCGAGTTCGACCCAGACGGGCTTCTTTTCGTTCAGCTCCGCGAGCAGGTCGACCGTTTCGGGCGGCAGGCAGTCCGGTCGCGTCGCGATCGAAAGCGCGGCAACGTCCGGGCGCGAGATCGCCCGGGAAAACAGCTCCCGCAGCGCAGACAGCGGCGCGTAGGTATTCGTAAAGCTCTGGAAATAGGCGATATACCCGCAGTTTTCCCCGGTTTTCGTTCGGATTTTTTCCTTTGCCGCAAAGAGCTTTTCGTCAAGGCTGTCTCCGCGCCCGGCGAAGTTCCCCGCGCCGCCGGCAGAGCAGAAGATGCATCCGCCGACGCCCGCCGTCCACTCACGGTTGGGGCAGGTAAAGCCGCAGTCCAGCGACAGCCGGTACATTTTTCTGCCGAAGCGCTCCCTCATCGCGCGGTCAAACGTATTGATATACACGCTCTCGGCCTCCTTCCCCGTGATCGGTCTGTATTATCATACCGCGTTCCGCCCTCAAAGTCAAACGGCGCTTCTTTATTGACTTTCCGGCGCGGGATATGATATGATAAAATCGTGAAAGAATGATCGAAATCTTCAGGTCCCCGAAGAAAGGAGCGTCCGGGATGAAAAAAGCCGTCTGTCTTCTGCTGTGCGCGCTGTTTCTGACCGCGCTCTTTTCGCTTTCCGGCTGCCGGAAGGCGGACGGCGGCGTGCCGTTCTCCGTGCTCGCGGTCGGTAACGATCCGGACACACGGATCGACCTTTGGCTTGACGCGTCGGCGAATGTTTATTATCTTTTCCTGCCGGCGGATACGGACAGATCCGCGCTGACCGTACTATGCGGAAACCGTGTGGAGATCGACGGCGCAGCCCTGACCGACGGCGAAGCGACGGACCTCTTTGCGGAAAAAAACGCCGCGGTGATGCGTTTCGGCGACAGAGAATATTCGCTGATCGTCTCGCAGTCGGCGAACGTCCCCGCGATATTCATCCGGACGGAAAGCGGCTCGCTCGACGCGATCCGGGCAGATAAGGATCATAAAGAATCCGCCGTGATGACCGTCTGCGAAAACGGCGGCACGACGCTGTCCGCCGCGCATCTCGCCTATATGAAAGGCCGGGGCGGCTCCACCTGGCTGAATTATGAAAAAAAACCCTACAACATAAAGTTTGAGGAAAAGACCGATCTGTTCGGCATGGGCAGCGCGAAAAAATGGGCGCTGCTCGCAGACGCGCAGCCGCTGGCCCGGATCAAGGAGCCTGCGGCGCTCGACCTCGCGCGGGAGATGAGCTTCGCATATACGCCCGAATACCGGCACGTCGACCTGTACGTCAACAGCGAATATCTGGGGCTTTACCGCGTCTGCGAAAAAGCCGAGGTCGGCGGTCAGCGGACGGATATCCCCGATCTGGACGACGCGAACGCCGCGGCGAATCCAGACGTCAAAAGCGCCGGTCTTGCCTATGAGATCGTCCGGGCGGACGGGACCGTCGATACCGCCGAAGGAACGCTGCTTCCCGGCGGACGCCGCGCGGCGGCGTGGGAGAACGAGCCCGCGGATATCGCGAAAGGGTATCTTCTCGAGCTGACCGACCACGACGGCGGCGGGTGCGGCTTCCGCTCCCCGCGGGGCTTCCATATCGAGCTGACGAGCCCCGAATACGCGACCCGAAACGAGGCTTCGCTGATCGCGTCGCTTTACGCGGACGCGGAGGAAGCGCTGTTCTCCCCCGACGGCAGAAACGCGAAGGGGAAATATTATACCGATTACTTCGACCCGGTCTCCTTTGCCGATATGTATATCCTGCGGGAATACACGCTGGATCACGACGCGGGGAACCGCAGCATCTTCTTTTATAAACCGGCCGACGGCGAAACGCTGTACGCAGGCCCCGTCTGGGATTTCAACGCGACGTTCGCGCTGGATTACACGACGCTCGGGACTTCGCTGAACGATCCCGCCGCGCTCTGGATCGCGGCGAACTGCTATTTCAGCGAAACGACCGGGACAGACGGCGCCGGGCTCGACGGCATCCTGCCGTCGCTGTTCACCGCGCTTTACCGGCACGAGGATTTCCGCGCCGTCGTCGCCGCCCGCTGGGCGGAGCTCTCGCCGCGGTTCGACGAAGCGGCAGACAAAGCGTCCGCGCTGAACAAAAACCTGCGCGCCGCATCGCTTGCCGACCGGCTCCGGTGGGGCGCGCCCGTCGGAGATACCGACGTCGCCGCGCTGACCGAATTCATGACGGCGCGCAAAGCCGCGCTTGACATAGCGTTTTCCGCGGACGGCGCGATGCTGTATTACGACGCGGGCGCGGGCGAGGGCTTCGCCGCGGAATCGAAGATCCTCCGCGTCGGGGATCCCGTCGCGCTCAGGGGCGTATTGGAAGAAACGCAGGAACAATTGCGGGCTGAGATCGAAAACGGCGTTTCCGTCCTGTCGCGGATCGACACGCTGATCACCCCGCCCTCCGATGATTACGAATTCGCCGGGTGGAACACAAAGCCCGACGGCAGCGGCGAAACGTATCAGCCCGGCGACGGGTTCACCGTGACGCAGACGACGACCGTGCTCTGGGCACAGTGGAAGAAAAAATAGATCATACAATACGGAGGGACTCTTATGAAACGCTTTCTCTGCCTGCTGCTCTGCGCCGCGCTTCTGACGGGCGGGCTTTGCGTTTCTCTGTCCGGCTGCACCCGAACGCCGTCGGCGCCGCCCTTCTGCGTGCTCGCCGTATCCGGCAACCGACGTACCCGCCTGACGCCCCGGTTCGATCAGAAGACCGGCGAATATCTCCTGTTTCTGCCCGAGGGAGTCGACCGCGGCGCTCTGACGGTCGACTGTGAAAAAGAGATCCTGATCGACGGCCGCGACCCCGCCGACAGCGGGACGGCCGGGCTGTTTACGGATACGGACGCGCACACGCTGTCCGTCGGAAAGAAAGAATACCCCCTGCGGGTGATCGGGACCGGCGACGTCCCCGCCGTATTCATTCAGACCGAATCCGGCTCTCTGGATCATATCCATCGGGATAAGGAAAACAAAGAGGCCGCCCGGATCACGGTGATCGAAGACGGCAAAGTCACGCTGGACGGATCAAAGCTCGCCCACATCAAGGGGCGGGGCAACATGACGTGGAAAAACGAAAAAAAGCCGTACAATATAAAATTTGAAGAAAAAACCGCGCTTCTGGGCATGAATGCCGCGAAAAAATGGGCGCTTCTCGCCGACGCGGATCCGATGAGCTGCATCGCCGAGCCGGTCCTTTTCGGCCTCGCGCGGCAGACGGATCTTGCCTATACCCCCGAAAGCCGTCACGCCGCGCTGTTTGTCAACGGGGAATATCTCGGCCTGTACCGCGTCAGCGAAAGAGTGCAGGTGGGGAAAAACAGACTGGATATCGACGATCTCGATAAAGCGAACGAAAAGGCGAACCCGCAGACGGATCTTTCCGCTCTGCCGAAAAAAAAGACCCTGCGCAGCGGCGAAGAAGGCTCCGGCGGCGACGTTCTGCAGCCGGGAGAGCGGCTGTGGTCTGAGGGGCTGCGCGATCCCGCAGATATCTCCGGCGGATACCTGCTCGAATTCGAATCAAGGGCAAGAGAAGCCGCGTTTTCGACCTCCCGCGGGCTGATCTTATCCCTGCGGTCGCCGGAATACGCCTCCCGCGGGGAGATCGACCTGATCGCGGATCTGTATCAGCGCGCCGAGGACGCGCTGTATTCCGAAGACGGATACAACGATCGGGGGGAACACTGGTCGGAGCTGTTCGACGTCGCCTCCTTTGCTTATCTGTATCTTCTTCAGGAATTCGGGGTCTGCGGCGAGGCGGAAAACTACGGCAGCACCTTTATTTACAAACCCGCGGGGGAAGACAGATTCTACGCGGGTCCCGTCTGGGACATGGGCAACGCCTGGTCGCTCTCCGAGCTGCCCGGGCTGCCCGTCCCGATCGAAAACGGCGGATTCCGATATACGAGCGCCATGACGGACTACGTGCAGCGCACCGACGCCGCCGGCAGGGTCACGTCCCTGGGGAGCATTCCCTCCTTTTTCAACGCGATGTTCCGCCGCGAGGAATTCCGCATCGCCGCGGCGGAGCGCTGGACGGCGCTGTCGGAGCCCGTCTCGAAGCTGCCGGACGCCGCCCGGGACCTGTTCGGCGCCCTGTCCTCCGCCATCGAGGCGGACGCGCGCCGATGGCAAACCGGCGAAGAGACCGGGGAGCTGCCGGCCGTACAGATCAGAAAACAATTCTCCGACCGGCTCGCCGTGATGCGCCGCCGGACCGACGCGCTGAACAAAGCATTTACGGAGGATGCGGCGGTATTGTATTATGACGCGAACGGCGGCGAAGGCGCGATGTCGCATCCGCAGTTTCTGCACATCGGCGATACCGCGACGCTTTCGACCTCCCGGATCGAAAATACGAACCAGACCGATCTTGTCAAAAAACTGCTTGAGTCCTCCGGGATGCCCTTTTTCCTCTCCGGTTTTTATTACGCGACGATCACCCCGCCCTCGCAGGAATATGAATTCGCCGGGTGGAACACAAAGCCCGACGGCAGCGGCGATATGTATCAGCCGGGAGAATCTTTCACCGTGACGCAGGCGACGGCCGTGCTCTGGGCGCAGTGGGCGCCGAAAGGATAATGAATGCGGGATCCCCCCGTCGGAAAGGATGTTGCACCGTGATCAAAAAGCTTCGGTTCACCGGGACGGATTATTTTGCCGTCGCGGTATTCCTGATATTCGCGGCGGTGCTGGCGACAGGCCTCTCTTTTTGGGACTTCGGATCCGACGAACCGTTCTATTATGCGATGGCAGGCAGGTTCGCACACGGCGACAGAGCCTTTGTCGACGACTGGGATCTGACGCAGACGTATACGATCTTTCTGCTTCTGCCCTATCGCATCTTCACCCGGCTCGCAGGAGGCACGGACGGCATTATATTATTTATGCGATATCTGTTCCTCGCTGCGGACCTCGGCTGTTACTGGTTGCTGTATCTGTCCATGCGCAGGCATATGTCCTATTGGAGCGTTCCCGCGGCGACGCTTTTCTGTCTTGATTTTCTTGCCCCGGCGCTGAGCTATTTCAATCTTTGTATTTTCTTCTTAATGCCCGTCAGCCTGCTTTTTATTCTCCAAAGAAAAAAACCGTCCCGCGCAAGGCTTGTTTTCATCGGGATCCTGTTCTCCTGCGCAGTGCTCTGCGAACCGATGCTGGCGGCGGCGTATCTTTTTTTCAGCGTTCTTGCCGCGGTACGGACCGCAGGGAAGCAGCGCGGGCGCGATATTTTTTCGTCATATGCCTTTCTCCTTGACAGAACGAATTGGCTCTGGATCACCGTGGGGATCGCTCTGAGCGCCGCGGCATACCTTTGTTATATCCAGGCGACGAGCGGCATACAGAATATCCTCCGTCTGCTGCCGGACATTTTTTCAAGCAAAGAATTCAAAACGAGCTGGTACGGCAGCAACGGCAACCCTGAGAAACTGCGTTCAACGATCGGGACGTTCTCCCCCGTCGGCCTGGGCGGACTGCTGGCCGCGGATCTTGCCTGTCTGTTTTTCGGCAGAAGGATAAGGGAAAGAAAAGCTCTGCGATCCGGCGTTTTCGTCTCTGCCTTGTTTTTCCTGGCGTTTTGTTATATCTATATGATTCTGAACTATGAGAATATCTTTCTCTATGCCATCAGCCTGCCGATCATTCTCTTCGGCGTCGTTTGCCGGGCGCTCTGCGAGGAAAAAAACGCGCGGATGTCCGCGCTTCTGGCTTTCTCGCTCATCTGTTCTCTGCCCGTGGATTATATGTCGATCTGCCGGATCGGATTTGCCGGAAGGCTGATATATTTTCCGACGCTTTATTACGCGGTCCGGCTGTTCCGGGAACTGCGATGCGCCGAGGCGGAAAAGCCGAAACAGGTCCGACGGCTCCTGGGCGCCGCGCGCGGTGTGCCCTGCGTATGTGTCGCCCTTGTGCTGCTGGTGTTTTTTTCTTCATTCGGATTAAATCTGATCGGATCTGCCGGCAGCGCGACGGAGATCACACGGGGGCCGTACAAAGGACTGAAGTGCTCGCCGGAAAACGCTTCGCGCTATGAAGACTCTTTATCGGATCTTGATATGATCGGAGATTCCCCGGTCGAACCGTTTTACAATGACGGGAAGCTGAGTCTCGCATATTTATACCTGGACCGGCCTGCCGCGATGTTTTCCGTCTATTATCACGCTCCGGATGCGACCGACAGAGCGATCCGTTACTGGGAAGTGTTTCCCGAGCGCCGTCCCGCCTATATATACGTATCACTGTATAAATCCAGCATGGACGAAGAGGGAGATCTCGAGCAGCGGCTTCGGTTTTTGTCTTCGATCTGTGATTTTGACCGGATAAACGGCAAAGCGGGATATATTCTGCGGATCACCGGCTGGAAGATCCCCTCTTTGCAGGAAGACCCGACCTGATCACACAAACAGGGAATTTCGACTTTATAAAAACCGCTGCGCCGGTTTCCGAAACCGACGACCGTGCTCCGGGCGCAGCGGAAGAAAAAACAGATCACACAAGGGAACCTCTGAATATTCGACGCATTCAGATCGCGAAAAGATTTTTTCGTCAGACGAAACAAAAAGCGGAGTTGATACTTTGTGTATTGACGAGCATTTTTGTAAAGCAAGACGAAAAAAGATCAAGTAAGATGACTGTGAGAGAATTTTCAGAGTTGACCGCGATACGGAGGGATCCTTATGAAACGCTTTCTCTGCCTGCTGCTCTGCGCCGCGCTTCTGACGGGCGGGCTTTGCGTTCCTCTGTCCGGCTGCACCCGAACGCCGTCGGAACCGCCCTTCGGCGTGCTTGCGTTTGCGGGCAGCGAAAGTACGCTGATCCGTCTGTGGTTCAGCGAGGCGGAAAACGTTTATTATCTGTTCCTGCCGGCGGATGCGGACCGCAGCGCGCTGACGGTCGTCTGCGACGGATCCGTCGCGGTCGACGGCGTCGAGCTGACCGACGGACAGCAAACGGATATCTTTGCGGAGAAAGATCTGTTTTTCGCCGAGATCGGCAAAAGAAAGCTCGAGATACGCATCGAGCAGACCGGAAACATCCCCGCCGTTTTTATTCGGACGGCTTCCGGTTCGCTCGACGCGATCCACGCGGACAAGGAGCATAAAGAAACCGCCGAAATGACCGTGGTCGAAGACGGAGCCGTTACGCTGAGCAGCGCAAAGCTGGCGCACATAAAAGGCAGAGGCAACACAACGTGGGAAAATGAAAAAAAGCCGTACAATATAAAATTTGAGGAAAAAACCGCGCGTCTGGGCATGAACGCCGCAAAGAAATGGGCGCTTCTCGCCGACGCGGATCCGATGAGCTGCATCGCCGAGCCGGTCCTTTTCGGTCTCGCGCGGCAGACGGATCTTGCCTATACCCCCGAAAGCCGTCACGCCGCGCTGTTTGTCAACGGGGAATATCTCGGCCTGTACCGCGTCAGCGAAAAGGTGCAGGTGGGAAAAAACAGACTGGATATCGACGATCTCGATAAAGCGAACGAAAAGGCGAACCCGCAGACGGATCTCTCCGCGCTGCCAAAGAAAAAGTCCCTGCGCGGCGGCAAGGAAGGCGCCGTCGGCGACTATCTGCTGCCGGGAGAGCGGCTCTGGTCGGAGGGTCTGCGCGATCCCGCAGATATCTCCGGCGGATACCTGCTCGAATTCGAAACAAAAATGGGGGACGCTTCATTCTGCACTTCCCGCGCGGTATGGCTGTCGGCGCATTCACCGGAATACGCCTCCCGCGGGGAGATCGACCTGATCGCGGATCTGTATCAGCGCGCCGAGGACGCGCTGTATTCCGAAGACGGATATAACGATCGGGGGGAACACTGGTCGGATCTTTTCGACGTCGCCTCCTTCGTCGATCTATATCTCCTGCAGGAGTTCGGCATGTACAGCGAGGGAGAGAACTCCAGCAGCACTTATATATACAAACCGGCGGGAGAAGACAAGTTTTACGCCGGTCCTGTCTGGGACGCGGGCGCTTCCTGGCTGTTCGCCGAGCTTCCCGATCTGCCTGTCACGATCAAAAACGACGCGTTCCGCTACGCGAGCTCTCTGATATATTATATGCTGATCCCCGACGATACCGGCACAGAGAAATGTGCAGTAAGTATCCCGTCCTTCTTTAATGCAATGTTCCGCCACGAGGAGTTCCGCACCGCCGCGGCAAAGCGCTGGGCGGCGCTGTCGGAGCCCGTCTCGAAGCTGCCGGACGCCGCCCGGGACCTGTTCGGCGCCCTGGCCTCCGCCATCGAGGCGGACGCGCGCCGATGGAACACCGGCGAAGAGACCGGGGAGATGCCGGCCGTACAGATCAGAAAACAATTCGCCGATCGGCTCGCCGTGATGCGCCGCCGGACCGACGCGCTGAACAAAGCCTTCACAGAGGACGCGGCGGTATTGTATTATGACGCGAACGGCGGGAAAGGCGCGATGTCGCATCCGCAATTCCTGCATATCGGGGAGGAAGCAGCCGTTTCACATGCACAGATCGGAAGCCGATCACAGGCAGAAATAACAGAATCGGTGCTGTCTTTCGAGATACCGATCTATCTGATCGACTTCTATGATTCAACGATCATCCCGCCCTCCAAGGAATACGAATTCGTCGGGTGGAACACAAAGCCCGACGGCAGCGGCGATATGTATCAGCCCGGCGACGAATTCACCGTGACGCAGGCGACGACCGTGCTGTACGCGCAGTGGAAGAACAGATGAGAAAAGTGAAAAGTGAAAAGTGAAATGTGAGAAGTGAAATGTGAAATGTGAGAAGTGAAATGTGAAATGTGAGAAGTGAGAAGTGAACAGGTGAACAGAAGAAAGAGCCCCTGATCAACAGACGGCTCCGGCGGCGCGGAAAGATTTCCGCGCCGCCGGTTTTGTTGTCTGCACTCGCATGTATGTTTTTTCACACTTTTGCAACAATATTGTCACATTCCGCAGGCGGAGAGCCTATATAATAGAATCAGATCATTGCGGGGTCATTTTAACAGGATCCTGACAGGATCCCGCGCAGAAAGGAGCTATTCTATGAAAAAGATCATTTCCGTTCTTCTCGCGTGCGTGATGTGCCTGTCGGCGCTGACGCTCGCCGCCGGAGCCGAGGACGCGGAGGAGCCTCCCACCGTGGTCGTTTCTGCGAACGCCTCCGCCGTGGAATCCTACGCGGCGCGGACGCTGCAGGGGTATCTCGCCCGGATCACCGGGACGGACGTTCCGCTCGTCACCGACGCGGACGCGTCGGGGGAAAACGAGATCGTCGTCGGCGCGACTTCGCGGCGGGCGATCGACGTCTCCGGTCTGCCGGACGGCGGCTACCGCATTATCAGCGAAAACGGCACGGTCTATATCGCGGGCAGCGGTTCCCGCGGCAACATCTACGGCGTGTTCGGCTTCCTTGAGAAATACTGCGGCTGTCACTGGTACGCCGCGGATGAATTCGTGATCCCCGAGGGCGCGGTCATCGTGCCCGACGGCGTCGATTATACCTATAAACCCTTCTTCGAATACACCGAGACCGACTGGCTCAGCCCGCGCAATACGGAATACTCCCTTGCGAACGGTCTGAACGGCAACAGCTACCGCTGGCTCTCCCCCGAGCAGGGCGGCAACGTCTGCTATATTTCGGGCTTCTGCCACACGCTGACCACGCAGTTCTGCGCGGAAGGGACGTATTTTGCGGAGCATCCCGAATATTACGCCCTTGTTGACGGCGAGCGTCAGCCAACGCAGCTTTGTCTTACGAATCCCGATGTGCTGCAGATCGTGACGAACGAAGTGCTCTCGCTTGCCGCGAGCCGTTACGATCCCTCGCAGGCGGTGCAGATCATCTCGCTCACGCAGGACGACAATCAGAAATACTGCACCTGCGACAGATGCAAGGCTCTTGCCGCGGAATGCGGCGGCGCGCAGTCCGGCGTCATGCTGACCTTTATCAACAACGTCGCCCGCGCGGTCAAGGCGGCGGGTTACGACAATATCGCGATCGACACCTTCGCGTATCAGTACACCCGCAAGGCGCCGAAAAACGTCGTGCCCGACGATAACGTGATCGTCCGCCTGTGCTCCATCGAGTGCTGCTTCGGGCACGCGCTCGCCGATCCCGCCTGCGCGCAGAACGTCGATTTCATGAACGACCTCTCCGACTGGGGCAAGATCTGCAGCCGCATCTACGTCTGGGACTACGCGACCAACTACAGCCAGACGCTCAATCCCTTCGCGGATTTCGAGGTGCTGCAGAAGAATATGCAGACCTTCTATGAAAACGGCGTCAAGGGCATGTACGTCGAGGGCGCGTATTACGTCGGCGCGGTCAACGGCGAGTTCGCCGACCTGCGCAGCTACATGATTTCGAAATTCATGCAGGATCCCTACTGCGATTACGACGAGGTCGTCAACGGCTTCCTCGCGGCGTATTACGGCGGCGGCTGGCAGAGCATCCGCGAATTCATCGACCTGATCTGCGACAAATGCGTCACAAAGACCCGTCATATGGGCATCTATCAGGCGCCGCAGGAATCCCTGCCCGCGATGACGCTGAAGGATATTTCGGACGCCGACGAAATGTGGCTGAACGCAAAGGAGAACGCGGGCAGCGAAAAGGCGCTCGCGCGCGTGGAGCGCAGCGAGATCTGCTGGCGCTTCTGGAAAGCGAACAACAATAAGGGCGAATTCGCGTTCACGAAAGGCTTTGTCAAAGTCCTCGACGCGCGCGAGCAGCTTTACAACGACCTGGTCGAAAACGGCGTCACGATCCTCGGCGAGGGCGGCAACCGCGCCCTGACGACCGAGCGTCAGCAGTATCTGCTCACGCCGCCGCGCGAGTGGGACGATGAGCGCATCGGCAACGTCTTCGTGCGCTGGCTCGCCCCGCTGCTGCTGTGGATGTATCAGATGTGTAAGGACAGAGCGTAAATATTGAATGAACGGCAAGGCCGTTCATTCAATATTTACCAATTCGGAATTCGGAATTCGGAATTCGGAATTTTGGAAAAGCGCTTCGCGCCTTTTTATTAAAACAACCAGACCCGCCAGCCAAATCGTAGATTTGTGGCGGGAATCCCGGAACCTTGTTACTCGCTTTGCTTGTAAAAGATTCGTCAAGGGAATTGTTCTTGTTAAATTAACGATGATGTTACTGATAGAATTACCTGTTTAAATTATACTAAAATCTATAATTGGGGTACGGGGGCGCGGATCTCCGGTGGAGATCTCTGCCGCAGGCAGAAACGCCGACCGAGCCGGCAGGCGAGAAGTAACCCCGTCATCAATTCCGCATTCAGCATTCCGAATTCCGAATTATTGAGAGGTCGAAGACCTCGATAGACCAACCACCCTCCCCACTTTTATGAACTCAAAACCAAAACTCAAACCCTTCCTCGGGCCGGCGATCCTGCTGGTCGGCTCGGTCATCTGGGGCTCGTCGTTCGTCGCACAGAGCGACGGCGGCGTGATCGGCTCCTTCACGTTCCAGGGGCTGCGCAACACGCTGGCGTTTCTCTCGATCGGCGTCGCCGTTCTCGTCAACGAAAAGCTCCTGCGGCGCAAAGCGCCGCGTCCCCGATACGCCGGCGTCAGGGATTACGTCGCGAAAAACCGCGACCAGCTCAAAGCGGGTCTTCTTTGCGGGATCTTCCTTTTCATCGCGACGATCACGCAGCAGGTCGGCATCGACATGAACGGCACCGGCGTCTCCGTCGGCAGGGCGGGCTTCCTGACCGCGCTGTATATCGTGCTTGTGCCCGTGTTCGGCGTCGTGATCGGCAGAAAGGTCACCCTCAAGGCGTGGATCAGCGTCGCGATCGCCGTGGGCGGCATGTATCTGATCTCCGTCAAGCCCGGCGCGGGCGGCGGCATTTCGCTTGCGGACGGGCTGATGATCGTCTGCGCGGCGTTTTTCTCGATGCAGATCCTTACGGTCGACGCGTTCTCTCAGAAGACGGACGGTCTGCGGCTCGCCGGCACGGAATTTCTGATCTGCGCGATCCTCGCCCTCGCGGGGATGTTTCTCTTTGAGAAGCCCGACCCGGCGCAGATCAACCGGTACTGGCCGTCGATCTTCTACTCCGGCGTGATGTCCGGCGGCTTCGGCTATACGCTGCAGATCCTCGGGCAGAAATACACGAAACCCGTGCTCGCGTCGCTGCTGATGAGCCTTGAGTCTGTCTTCTCCGCGCTTTCGGACTGGATCATCCGCGGCAACGCGCTCTCCGCGATGGAGCTTGCCGGGTGCGCGGTGATGTTCGCCGCGGTCATCCTCGCACAGATCCCTGATATCAAAAGGAAAACAAAGTGAAAGGATCGTTTTTATGGCAAACGAAGCTCAAAAATTTACTGAAAAACACGGCGAACTCTGGAAATTCATCAAATTTTCCTTCGCGGGCGTCAGCTCCTTTGTGGTGCAGTATCTATTCGACCTGCTGTTCCATTTCGTCATATTCAAAGGGCTGCAGGGCAGGACGATTGACAGCGCGCTCTTCCGGTTCCTCGGCATCGACAGCCAGATGGACGCGGCGCTCGCGTATCTGATCGCCGCGACCATCGGTTACGCAGTCTCGTACATGATGAACCGCAAGGTCACGTTCAATTCCAGCGCAAACCTTGCGCGCTCGATCATCCTCTACGTCGTGATGGTCGTCGCGACGATCTTCATAACTGCGTGGCTCAAGGGCTGGCTCGTGCAGATGGCGGTCGACAAAGGCTTCGTCAACGAGGACGGCACGATCACCTGGCTTGCCGACACGATCATCTTCATCGTAACCGTGACGCTCCCCTTCGTTTGGACCTATCCGCTGCAGAGATTCGTTATCAACCCGCCGCAGAAAAAAGCCAAGGAAGGATAAAGCGAAAAACGTCCGCGCCGCGTATTTCACGGCGTGGGCGGTTTTGTATTGACAAATCATTCCGAGTATACTATATTTGTTATGTTGTAGAACTATGAAATGCTCCGTTCATTTTCATCTGAAGGAGGCGTTCCCATGACAAAAAAAGCGCTGCCGAAGCGCAACGGAGAAATCGATTTCTGGAAATTCGTTGCGTCGATCTATATCGTTTTGTTTCATTCCAGAGCCTTCTATAACCCGGATCTTTTCCGCGGGGCGATGGCGCTGCCGGTGGAATTCTTTTTCGTCGTCAGCGGTTTTTTCTTTGCCTCATCTGTATATCGGGACCAACGTGAATTCAACAGCCGCACCATCGGTCAGGAGACCGTAGGCTTTATTTGGCATAAGATCAAAG
Organism: Clostridia bacterium; assembly: GCA_017429345.1. Classification (GTDB taxonomy): domain Bacteria; phylum Bacillota; class Clostridia; order Oscillospirales; family Acutalibacteraceae; genus RGIG2774. The sequence continues at coordinate 44,179 of JAFRPB010000115.1, forward strand.
GCTTCCTTTACTATTTTCTGTTCGGTTTCGGATTTTCTCTTATTGCGGTGGTGTACCGCTACGGTCCCGCGTACCTGTTTACGCTGGAACGGATCAAAAATATCGTTTTTGAGTTTTTCCTCATTAACACCCTGACTTCAACATCGTCTTCGATCATCCCGGCCGACTGGTATCTCTCGACGATGCTGACCGCGATGTTTTTCCTGTATCCGTTGTTCCGCTGTAAAAAAGATATTTTCTCCGCATATATCGCTCCGCTGGTGGGTATCGGCGGGCTCGGCTATCTGATGTTTAAATACGGCGTGATCGCTGCGGGAGCCGACGGCGTTTTCCCGTCAAAGGGGCTGATCCGCGCGATCGTCAGCATCTGTCTCGGCGTGGCAGCCTACCGCGTCTCCGAAGAACTGAAGAAGAAAGAATTCGGCCGCTTCGGCATTGCCGTCTGTTCCGGGATCGGCGCCGTCTCCGTTCTCGGCGCATTCATTCTGTTTATTAAAATGCCGAAGGAGATTCAGGCGTTCGCCGTTATGCTCTGCGCGGTGTTCGTCGCGGTATCGGCAAGCGGGAAATCCGTATTCAGCAAAATGTTCCCCGCCGCGCTCTGTCAGAAGCTCGGGGAATTCAGCCTCTCGCTTTATCTCGGACATTCCGCCGTAAGAACCGCAATTCAGGGATTCAACAAACACCACACCATTCTGAAGCCGTATTTCAAGAACGGAGATAAGCAGTGGATCGGCGTATTGATCTACCTTGCCGGGTCCTGTATTCTCGCTGTTGTTATGATCTATATGAACAAGCTGCTGAAAAAAATACTTGACGCAAGAAAAGAAGCAAAGACGCCCCACTCGGTCACGGTAGAATAAAAAAAGATTTTTGAGGAGTCAAATATGTCAGAAACTGTTTCCAAACGCAACGGCGAAATTGATTTATGGGTTTTCATTTTCTCCATTATACTGTTTTTTTCTCATACAGGCAAAACGATCGGAGGAAAAACGCTTTTTGCAAGAAGCTATCTTGTTGTTGATTTTTTCCTTTTTCTTGCAGGATACTGGCTTGCAAACCGGATACGAACCGATATGCGCTCCGGCAGTCTCACACCTACGGACTGTTTAATGAGAAGAACGCTTTCTGTTTTTTACAAAGCGTTTTTCGCCTCTTTTATAATCGGTTTTTTATGTACCGAAATAACAGAGAAAACGCCGATTCTGACGATGCTGAAGAATCTGATGCTCAGCACACATGAGATCGGGTTATCCAGAATGTACGGCTTGAACATTCTGCAGGATTTCAACGTGCCGACGTGGTTTTTTTCTGCCCTGCTGATTGCGTTTGTTCTTCTATACCCGCTCGGGAAGAAATACAGGCGCCCGTTTTTTACGGTTGCCTGTCCCGTAATCGCGCTGAGCTGTTATGCTTATTTGCTGCAGACATTCCATACGATTAACGTCAGAGAAGACGTCTCGCTCGGCAATTTTGTTCTCGCGGGGGTGCTGCGGGCGATCGCCGACGTGTCGCTCGGTATGTTTTTGAACGAATGCTGCGCTCTCGTGCAGGAAAAGGGCTTCCGACCGTCCCGTTTCGCTTCATTCGTGTTTTTCGTTTGCAAAGCTCTTTGTCTTGCTTTGATTTTTTTCTACTTCAATATCGCGAAAAAATATCGTTGGGGCAAAAAAATGGACTTCATCCTCGCATTTTTCTTGCTTTTATTTTGTTTCCTGGTTTTGTCGGAGCTGACGGGGTTCAAAAAGCTCTTCCGAACAGATCGGTTTTCCGTATTATCGAAAATCAGCCTGTATCTTTTCCTGTCTGTCGGAATTGCCGAAAAAATCGTTCTGTCGGTCTGCACCAAAGAGAACCCCGGAAGAAATCTGCTCATTTATGCGATCCTTACGATAGCGGTAATGCTGCTGTGCCGTGTCCTGGTGTTGTCGTTTGACTTTTTTGGGAAGCGCGTCTTTCCGAAGATTAAAAGCATAATGTTTGAGAAAACGACTTGACGGGGGGCGCTTATGAAAACAAAAAAATTGTCCGCTGCTTATAACCCCGAGGTTGACTTCTGGAAATTCTTTTTTGCCGTGATTATTTTCGTCTTTCATTCCGGCGGAATAATAAACGGCGGGAATCCGATCAAATTGGGCTATCTCGGCGTTGAGTTTTTCTTTATTGTAAGCGGTTATTTCCTTGCCGCCAAGGTTCGGTCCGATGAAGCCCGCGGCGTTCGCACCCCGACAAGTGAATTTATGAAACGGAAAATCAGCGGGATCTACAGACCGTTTCTCGCTGCGTTTATTATTGCGTTCACGACGCGCTGTATTGCTGCTGACTTGCCGTTTATCGATACGCTCAAAAATCTGCTGTTAAGCTTATTTGAGGTGTTGCTCGTTCGTATGTACGGTTTTCCCGGATACAATATGAACAACGGTCCGACTTGGTATATTTCTTCCATGATGATCGCGATGGTCATGCTGTACCCACTGATGGCAAAATACCGGCGTCCGTTTCTTCGGATCGCCTGCCCCGTGATCACGCTTTTCTTTTACGGATACTATGCTCAGAGGGCGAACGGGATCGGCTTCTCCCCTGCGGATAAGGTTTCGCTGCTGATTTTTTCCGGCTATACGATCCGTGCGTTTCCCGGTCTGTGCCTCGGCGCTTTTGTCAATGAATGCTGCGCCTTAATAAAAGAACGGAAAATACGAACGACAAAAGCTGGCTGCATTGTTTTTGCCGGTGCGGAGCTGTTAGCCCTCGCATGGATCCTTTTTTATATGATTTTCGCATATAAATTAAAATGGGCTGCCGTATGTATGTATTCCATGCCCGCGGCATTGGCGTTCTTCTGTTTCATCGTGTTTTCAGAATTGACCGGAATAAAACGGCTCCTGCGGGGAATAGATTTTTCCGTTTTTTCAAAGCTGAGCCTATATCTGTATTTATCTCACAGAGTAATTCTCAGACTGCTCGACGGAAAAACGCAGGGGATGTCAAACCTGAAAATCTACGCAATATACATAGGCCTGACGCTCTGCTCCATGGCATTGTGCAGACTGCTCGTTTTTCTGTTCGATCTGTATACCGAAAAGTGCTCGCCGAAGATCAAAAACCTGTTCCGCCGGGAGGACGTCGTCATTGATTTTTGACTGTCAGCGCACAATACTTGCCGAAACCACCGCCCCGCAGACGATTTCACGATATTACGGTTTCTTGATGCGTAACGAGCGTAACGAGCGTAACATTCGTAATATTTTTCATGCGGGCAGCGGGAAAAAACTAAATACATCATACATATATTACGGGAAAAAGCCCTCGCGCCTCCCGACCGAAACGTATATCACGGAAACAGATTCCGAACGTCCGTTCATCGTCGTCTGTTTCCGTGGTTTTTGTTATGAATATCGGTTTTTCCGCCGAAAGACGATATTCAGGAAAACGTAAATGAGAAAAAGACCCCTTGAATCATCCTTGCACCCGCGGAATCGGAACCCGGCGCCGCGCCGCCGGATAATGTTACGCTCGTTACGCTTGTTACGCTCGTTACGGTCGTTACGCTCGTTACGGTCGTTACGCTCGTTACGCAACAGGAAATTCTGATTTATCGGGATAAAGGCAATAGGCATTAGGTAAAGACCGCGGCGCACAGCGTATATTTGACAGGTCTATTGCCTGATGCCCAATGCCTAATGCCTGTAAATTCTGATTTATCGCTCCGCGATAAATCAGAATTTACACCTCTTCACCTTCGCCGCAATGACCGTGATGTCGTCCGCGCGACCGGCGGGGGCATGTTCCCGGGCAAAGGACGCAAGCCCGGCTGCAATCTCCTCCGCCCGACCGTCGCGCAGCTGCGATATTTTTTCCCGCAGCAGCTCGCGCGGCACATCCGCAGCGCCGTCACTCATCATCAGAAGCAGATCCCCGTCGCTCATCTCGCCGCTCACCCGTTCGAAATCCACATCCCGGAGGATCCCCAGCGGCATCGACGCGCGGTCGACGCGGATCACCCTGCCGCTGCGGCAGATCAGGGAGGCCGCCGCGCCGGCTTTATAAAACAGCGCGAGCCCCTCAAACAGATCCACCGAAATGATATCCAGCGTCGCAAGAGACTCCTCTTTTGACTTGACCATCAGCGCGGAATTGACGATTCTGACCACGCTGTCAAAGCCGAATCCCGCCCGAAGAAGCCGCGAAGCGAGATTCGCGGTCATCGCGCCGTCGATCGCCGCGCGGCTGCCGGTGCCCATGCCGTCGCTGAGGATCATGATGAAATGTCCCCGTCCGTCGTTGAAGTAGTCATACGCGTCCCCGCAGACCGTCTGTCCCTCGCCGACCATCTGACTCGCCGCAGCGCGGACAGAATAAGGCGACCGCTCGCAGAAAAGCAGCGCCAACCGCGCCGGATCGGTTCTGTCGATCACCGGCGGCGCGAAATCCACGCCCACGGCCGCGCTTACCGCTTCGGTCAGCAGCCGCACAGGTATCTTTTTGTCCGCCGGCGGACAATAAATCTGCAGCGTCAGGTATCCGTGAACATTGATCTCACACTGCGCGTCGGTCGTCTGCAGACCGAGTTCCTCCGCGGCGGCGCGCGCTTTTTCGCCTGTTTCGGGAGAAAATACGATATCTTTGTCCAACTCCGCGGCAAGATCGCCGAGCATCACCGAAATGGACGCAAACTGTTCCGCGGCGATACGGCGCGCCTCCGAAAGCTGCAGCTCCGACGCGCGCTTGAACTCCCGCATCGTATACCGCTCGTTGAAGCATCCGACCAGCTCTTCCGTATGACGGCAGCGCTCCGCGAAATGCTTCGGCAGGGCGTCCGCCGCGGCCGGCGCGCCGTTTTTTCGCCGCATCGTCAGGCGGGAAAACGCATCGAGCGTCGCGTCAAAGTTATATTCCCAACAGCTCTTCCGCCGTTCGCAATCCTCGCAGACAGCGTCACGCACATCCTCATATACGGCGGTCTCATTTCTGTTCTCCAGCTTCCCGAGCGCGTTCGATACCCGTCTGACCGCGCCGCAGACCTCATATACCGTATCCGCCGCGGCCTTCAGCTTATGCCGCAGCAGCCCTTTCATATTTTCCGATTCGTCGGAATACCCGGGACTCAGGAAAAAGCCCGAAAACCAGTCGCCGACGCCGCGGGGAAGCAGCGTGACCGCCAACGCCGCGGCTCCCGTTTCGATCGAAGCGGCAAACAGCCCGTTCGCGTCGCCGGCAAACAGATACACAAACGCGTTGCCGATGATAAAGGCGACCGCGGCAAGAAACCGGCTCACCCTGCCCGCCGCCGCGGCGAACAGCCCGCCCAGCGGCAGCGCGCCGGAAAACAGCTGCGCCCCTTCCGCAAAGCCCATTACCGCGCCGAAACACACCCCGCTGATGCTGCCCGCGCTTTCGCGGCCGTAAACGGCGCAGACCAGCACAAGAAAGTCCGCGAGCATTCGCGCGGGCGACACGCCGAAAATATCAAACTGTGAAATCGCGAACAGATATGCCGACGCGACAGCCAGCACCGCCGCCAGCTCCGAAGCGCGCAGCACTTTTTTTTCGCGCAGAACGCCGATCGCGATTCGCGCCTGATCCGAAAAAAAGCAGAAGCAGCCGCCGACCGCGCCTTCCGCTATGCAAAGCATCAGCTCGAAGGCGTCCCCGCCGGCGCCGAGGGTGAAGGCAAGCCCCGAGGCGGCGAGACATCCGCCCGCGCATATTGCGACAAAGGAACGGCGCAGCCGTCTGCCCGACAGTCGGCGCACCGTATAGATCAGCGTCGCGGCCGTCAGAATCGCCGCGCCGTATTTGAAGGTCAATTCATCCGCGCCGGAAACGACATACCCGAAGATCGCCCCGCCCGCCGCCGCGGGAAGAAACGGAAACGGAACGCTTATCGCGTACGCCGCGCCGAAAGGCGCAAGAGACGAAAACACCTTGCCGAGAGACAATATGAATCCGCTCAAAAACACGCCGAGGAAACGCAGCGCGGCGAGCACCGCGCCGACAGCGTCGGGATAATCGTCAACCAGACCCTCTATCCTCATTTTCAGCTTCTGCATAATTACACTTCCTCTTATACTGATTCACCGGCAGTATAAACGGTTTTGACGCAGAGATCTGTCGCATTTCGGCGGCGCGGGAAATTTTTGTTATTTTTTTCATAAATATGCAAATTGGTATAGCGCTTCGAACAGATATGTGTTATACTGTCAGAGAATCCAATAAGCAAAGGAAGAGAAAAATGAGCAACGAAATGTATATCGCCTGCCTCGACATGGAGGGCGTTCTTACGCCGGAGATCTGGATCGCGTTTTCCGAGGCGAGCGGCATCCCCGAGCTGCGCCGCACCACCCGCGACGAGCCGGATTACGACAAACTGATGCGCTGGCGCATCGGCATTCTCAAGGAACACGGGCTCGGTCTTAAAGAAATTCAGGCGACGATCGCAAAGATCGATCCGCTGCCCGGCGCAAAGGAATTTCTCGACGAGCTGCGTTCGTTCAGCCAGGTGCTGATCCTGAGCGACACATTTACGCAGTTTGCCTCGCCTCTGATGGAAAAGCTCGGCAGACCCTCGCTCTTCTGCAACACCCTCGAGGTCGCGCCGGACGGCGAGATCACGGGCTTTCGCATGCGCTGCGAAAACTCAAAGCTCTCCACGGTCAAAGCGCTGCAGTCGATCGGCTTCAACACGATCGCCGCGGGCGACAGCTTCAACGACATCGGCATGATCCGGGCGGGCAAAGCGGGCTTCCTTTTCCGCACTACCGACAAAATTAAAGCGGACAATCCCGATCTCCCCGCGCTCGAGCGCTTTGACGATCTGCTGAACGCATTCAGGAGCGCGATGCAGGCGTAACAAAAAAGCCGAAGTCCCCGGCGGGATGCTTCAGCCGTATTTTATACCGATTATCGCGCAGCGGGCTCCGTCTTCCTCGGAAGACGGAGCCCCAAATTCTATTTTACAGAATCGCTGTTCTGCTTTGATTTGACTTCAGGAAAGCTTCGCGCTGAGACGGTCCAGAAGAGCGCCGATCTTTTCCATCAGCGACTTGAACCACTCGACGAACTTCGCCACGAAATTATTCGTTTTCTGCGTTGCCGCATCCTTCGCAAGATCCTTCTCGACAGCGTTGATGATCCTCTCGGCGATCTGCTCATAGCCGTGCGGCGTGGGATGCGCGATCAGCGCGTACTCTATGGGGTCTGTGATCGACATGATCTGACTGATGGACTTCGGGTTTACCGAAGTGGGCGTATCCACGTCGGAGATATCGACGTACAGGCAGCCGTACTGCAGTGCGCACCGCTGCGTATACTGATTCACGCGGTCCATGATGCCGTTGAGAATAGAGCCGATCCTGATCGAGATCTCATCACTTAAGGTCGCGTCCTTGAGGGGATTCAGCGTGCCGACGAGAACGATCTTCGCATCGGGATTGACTTTTCTGACGTAGTCGATCAGAATCGGATACGCGTTCTCCCAGTAGTGGAAATATTCATCGAGCAGTTCGACGATATGGGCGACGCCCGCGGGGAGAGACGCCGTATCGCTGAAATCAAGCACGTTCAGGCCGAAGATCTGCGCCTTGTAAATAACGTCCGTCTGGCCGACGCCGATGGTGATCAGGCTCGCGTTCTTGATCATATCGCGCACGCTCATGATCTCGCCGGTCTGGCCGTAGGTCGACTGACCGTCAAGCGAATAGCTCTCCGGATCGCCGAAATATCTGAGGTCCGTCTCGTAACGCTCGGTCATGTAGGAATGCGAATAGGTGAACTCCTCGTCGCGGAAGCCGTCGTCAATGCCGAGAAGGTCGAGCACGTAGGCGGTGGAGACCGCGTCGTGCGCCAGGGGCCAGAGCTTGCCGCTCATGTCGCGGATATCCTCCGGCGTGTCAAGGCCGAACTTTTCGGCGACCAGGTTCGGATAGGAACCGGGCACGTTGCGGCACTCGAAATTGCCGTAGGTGTCGTTGAGGTAGATATGATCCTGCCATACGTCGCCGGCGCCGTAGCCGCGGGTGAAGCTGTCGCCGATCGCGACGTAGCCGATGCCTTCCTTGAGCGCCGCATAGGGATCTTCTTCCTCTGCCGCGAATGCAGGTACCGCAATAAGCGACGTCATCAGAACGGCGAGCGCTACCGCAAGGATTTTGAATGTTCGTTTCATGATAATTACTCCTTTTATATTTTTATCCATTAACAATTATAGCGCAATTGTTTATTTTTTGCAATAGCTAAGAGAAAAAAGATGTAAAAATGGGTAAAATCACGGATTGGCGGGAGATCGTGCTGCGTTGTGCGTTTTGTGTTTTGCGTTTTGCGCTGATTGTGCGCCCGACCGGGCCGCGCGGCAAAGCCGCGTCAACTCCGAATCCGAACTCCTAACTCGTAAAATCACGAATTGGCGTAAGGTCGTGAAGTCGCGTTGCGTTTTGTGTTATGCGTGTTGCGACTGCGTACCCGACGCCGTGCTGTTTGGAAAACAGGAAATGCAGTGAATTCGATTTTCCATATCCGAATCAACGAAACGCTTCGCGTTCCCTATGTCCCGCAAAGAAATTATGCCCACCGCAGCCCGTAACCCGCAGCCCGCAAGCCGATCCCCGATATCCGATCCCCGATATCCGAAAGCATATCTCCGCTCTTCGCTCTTCGCTCTCGTAAAAAACCCGATTTACAATTATCACACAATATGGTATAATCCATTCGGAACGGTCCGGGGGGATCGTCCGCACATATCCGGGAGGGATTTTTTTGAGCAGAATCAGACCGCTTTACGACAACTGTCTTGTCTCCTGCGTGATCGCGGCGGACACGCATATCGATATCAAACACCCGCAGCCGTGGCTGCCGCAGCTTCTTTTGAAACGGGCGCTGTCGGATTCGACGAAAGCGCGCGCAACGCAGGACGCGTTCATCATCGTCGGCGACACGACCTCGCGCGGGGACGACGTGAACTGGGGCCTTGCGGAGGACTGCTTCAAAAAATACCCCGCCCCGGCGAAGGAGATCTTTCTCCCGCTCGGCAATCACGACACCTGGAACGACGACGGTTACGACAGCGCCGTCAGCTGCTGGTACCGCGCGGTGGAAAAAATCTGCGGAAAATCGCCGGAAAAGCAGTATTTTTCGGCGGAGGTCGGCGGCTTCCGGTTTATCTTTATGGGCAGCGTCGGCGACGTGGGCGATATGCCGGTGCTCGGCGACGAACAGCTCGTCTGGCTCGACGGTGAGCTCGCAGCGGGAACGAAAGACGGCAAGCCCGTCTTCGTCTTCAACCACCAAAGCCTGAACGGCAGGCACGGTCTGCCGCAGACCGCGGAAGCGGATCCCCCTGCCGACGTCGATCCGGCGGAGGGCGGGATCGGCGCGGAGTCCGACGCGCTCGAGGCGATCCTGAAAAAATATCAAAACGTGTTTTATTTCAGCGGACACTCGCACATGGGCTTCTGCGGCGAGAAATTCCTGCGGGAAAAGGGGTTCTCGAGTATCGAGGAAGAGGACGGCGTCGTGCTGTTCAACCTGCCGAGCAACGCCTGCGGGAACCATTCGGGCGAGAACAACCGCAACTGCGTCGGCTTCGTACTCGAGATCTACAAAGACAAAGTCGTCGTCCGCCTGCGGGATTTCCTGCTGCATACCTGGTTCAAAAAGGTCCCCGTTCAAAACGGCCGCCCGTACTATGAAAAAGCGATCCGATAACGAAAAAAGCCGACGTGCGTCGGCATTTTTGTTCAGTAAACACTGAACGGAGAACAGTAAACAGTTCGGTCAATTGATCTTTTACCTTGGGAATCGCTTCTTCTCTACGGATTTTATGTAATTCCTCTTCAGCTCGTTTGGTTTGTAGAAAAAAGACAACTCCGATTTTGTCAGCTGATTATGTTCTCTTTTTTGTTTCAGCAACTCCATTGAACAGATAAAATCGGCAACCTGCAAAAGCTTATATTTTTTCGGGGATGCATTTCTGAATTCGACATCGGAAAGCATTGTATTCAATATGGTATTGATAATCACACTCAATTCCTGCTGACCGTAATCATAATAAACGATGATACGCGAATAATTCTGAAAAAATGAAAGATTTTCCCTGATAAACCGGGAAAGCTCTTTTGCTATTTTTGCCGATAACTTAAATTTGTCGGCGGCTTCCGTTTTATTAACGACGATATTGAAATACGAAATATCGCACGCCATTGTGAATCGAAGCATTTTATTCAAAATTCTTCTGCGGTCATCTATGGAAAGATTGCGATACGGATCCTCTTTGCGAATGAGCGGATGCGTGTGGATGTATTCATCCTCGAAACCGCAGTCTTTTAATTGACGATCCAAGCGTTCGATCAATTCGCCGATATCATTGTCCTGATCATGACAAACAAAGGTTACAATATAATACGGAGACGCGTTTACGACTTCACCGAAATCTCCCGATTCATCAATAAAAACGCTTAATTCTTTCATTGCGGATCTCCTAAAAAAATGACGGGGAATATGCTCCCCGTCTGCGGTGGCCCCAGAGCCGAAGCTCAAGCCAGAGTAACTGTTTTTTGCAACAGATATGATAACAGTATCCCCTTGCAATAATATTATATACTGCCGGGAGCATCTTTGTCAATATTTTTTTCTCCATGCCCCGCATCCTGCACCCGAGCATCAGAATAAAACTCTGACGCACATAACAATAAAGCGATCGGAATTCGGACATCGGACATCGGACATCGATTTCACGGCTATCATGATTTATCGTTACGCACGGCGTCGGGACTCCTGTCGCAAAACGCAAAACGCAACACGCCTTCACTTCTTCTCCTCCGCAAACCTCTCTCTGCTCTGCTTCTCCGGCGACACCGGCGAGATCTCGCCCGCCTTCGCAAGCGCGTTCTTCGTCATCAGCGGGCCGACCAGCTCGTAAATCATCACGCTGAACAGGATGATATTACGGATCATGCCGCCCATCTCCTCGCCGAGCACCTGCGCGCTCACGACCATGCCGAGCGCAACGCCTGCCTGCGGGAAGAGGGTGATGCCGAGATATTTTTTCACGTTGTGATCGCATTTCATCAGCGCGCTCGAGCCCTGGGCGCCGAAATATTTGCCGAGGCAGCGTACAAGGATATAGACGACGCCGATCAGCACGACCTCCCAGCTGCGGAACACGTCCAGCTCGAGCTGCGCGCCGGAGATCACGAAAAACACCGTGTAAAGCGGCGCGGTCCAGCGGCTCGAACGGTGCATGATATCCGCGGAATACTCGCTCATGTTGCAGAAGATCGTGCCGAGCATCATACAGACGAGCAGCGACGAAAAGGAGATCTTCACCTCGCCGATCGGGATCTCGACCGACGCCATGGCGATGGTCATCAGCACGAAGGCGATGGTCATGGCAAGGCGGTTCGTGTTTGAGAAAAACAGCTTTTCGAGGATCGTGAGCACCGCGCCCATGAACGCTCCGAGGATCAGCGAACAGACGATCTCGAGAAGCGGATTCACGATGACGGAGATCAGATTCAGCTCGCCGCCGTTCATCGCCTGCGCGACGCCGATGGACACCGCGAAAACCACAAGCCCCACCGCGTCGTCAAGGGCGACGATGGGCAGCAGAAGATCGGTCAGCGGTCCCTTCGCCTTATACTGACGCACGACCATCAGCGTGGCGGCGGGCGCTGTAGCGGAGGCGATCGCGCCGAGCGTGATCGCGACGGGCAGCGGCAGGATATCGCCGCCGAGGATGAAATGCAGCCCGATCAGCGCCGCGTCGACGAGCAGCGTCGCCGCGACCGCCTGAATGACGCCGATCACCGTGGCGGTCTTGCCGGTCTGCTTGAGCTGACCGAGGCGGAATTCGTTGCCGATATCGAAGGCGATAAAGCCGAGCGCGGCGTTCGAGAGCAGCGAGACGTGCCCGAGCTCTTCCATGGAGTTGAAGCCCAGGCCCGTCAGGCCGATCCGCCCCAGCAGATAGGGGCCGACGATAATGCCCGCGATCAGGAACGCCGTCACGTCGGGCAGCTTCAGGTGCAGATATTTGAACGCGCGGGTCATCATCAGCCCCGCGAACAGCGACACTGCGGTCGCCAGAAGAATACTCATTGCGTCCATTTTTGTTTTTCTCCCATATGTTTTGTCCAATCGATAATTATATACCCGGAAGAAGGGAATATCAAGTATTTTCTTTAAAGAACGCTGCCCCGATCCGTCGTTTTCCCGGCAAAAGAAACGGACCGCTTTTCCGCGATCCGTTTCCTATCAATTTATGATCCTCTTTTTAACCCCGAACGTCGCTTATTTGCCCGCGCGCTCACAGGCGCCGCGCATCGCGCAGTGTTCGCAGCCGCAGCCGCAGGACGAGCGGCCTTTCTTTTTATCTCTGCACATTTTGATAATGACGACCGCGACGATCGCAATTAAGATCAGCGCGACCAGGATCGTTCCGAGATTTGCCGAAAGCCAGGAAAACATAAGCTCGCTTCCTTTCGTTTGCTTTTTTGTCAGATCTTCTTCGTCAGCTTGGTGGCTTCTTTATATTTCTTGAAGAACAGCATATAGATCATACCCGCGATCAGCGCCAGCGCGCAGATAAAGCCGATGATATTGAAGTTCCCCGTAAAGAGGCCGCCGATCTGGTTGATGCACAGCGATACCGCATAGGCAAATCCGCACTGATAGCCGATGGCGAACCACGTCCATTTCGCGGAGTTCATTTCACGCTTGATCGCGCCGATCGCCGCGAAGCAGGGGGCGCACAGCAGGTTGAACACGAGGAAGGAGAAGCCGGTGACGCCGGTGAACGCCTGATGCAGCGCCTGCCACGCGGTCAGCTCGCCGCCGCCGTAGAGGATGCCCATGGTGCCGACGATGTTCTCCTTGGCGACAAGGCCGGTAATGGAGGCGACCGCCGCCTGCCATGTGCCCCAGCCGAGGGGCGCGAAGATCCACGCGATCACGCTGCCGATACGCGCGAGGATGGAGAGATCCAGCTCGTCCTCCGCCAGCATCCGGAAGCCGTCTTCGGCAAAACCGAAGTAAGAGGTGAACCAGACGAGGATCGTGGAAAGCAGGATGATCGTGCCGGCCTTTTTGATGAAGCTCCAGCCGCGCTCCCACATGCTGCGCAGCACGCTGCCGACGGTGGGCCAGTGATAAGCAGGCAGCTCCATGACGAAGGGCGCGGGATCGCCCGCGAACATCTTCGTCTTTTTCAGCATGATGCCTGAGACCACGATCGCCGCCATGCCGATGAAATAGGCGGAGGTAGAGATCCACGGGCTTCCGCCGAAGATCGCGCCTGCGATCATCGCGATAAAGGGCACCTTCGCGCCGCAGGGGATAAAGGTCGTCGTCATGATGGTCATGCGCCGGTCGCGCTCATTTTCGATGGTGCGGCTCGCCATGATGCCGGGCACGCCGCAGCCCACGCCGATGAGCATCGGGATAAAGGATTTGCCCGAAAGTCCGAATTTGCGGAATATTCTATCCAAGACAAAGGCGATACGCGCCATGTAGCCGCAGGCCTCCAGGAATGCCAACATCAGGAACAGCACCAGCATCTGCGGCACGAAGCCCAGCACCGCGCCCACGCCCGCGACGATACCGTTAAGGATTAATCCTTTCAGCCAGTCTGCCGCATTTACAGCGTCAAGTCCTTTTTCCACAAGTGCCGGAATGCTTGGGATCCAAGTACCGTAGTCTGCGGGATCAGGTTTCTCGCCGATCTGATCCAAAGTGTTTTTTGCCTCTTTATAATCTGCGAGGCTTGCCGTTTCCTCTGTAATCTCCAACGTTTCATCGTCCTGTACGGAATAGGTAAACTCTCCCGTCGGCGCACTTCCGTTCTTTTCCGTCCACGCCTCGTATCCATCTACGATCGCAGAAGCATCCCCATATTGCTCGGCAAGCTCTGCATACCCTCCATCCATACCGAACAAATGGAATCCGTCGCCGAAAATCTTATCGTTTGTAAAATCTGTCGCAGGCGCGCCCACGGCCACCATGGCGATCCAGTAGACGAGGAACATCACCGCGGCGAAGATGGGAAGCCCGAGCCACCGGTTGGTGACCACCTTGTCAATCTTATCCGATGTGGTCAGGCTGCCCTTGTTTTTCTTTTTATAGCACGATTTGATGACCTCGGCGATATATACATAGCGCTCGCCGGTGATGATGCTCTCCGCGTCGTCGTCCAGCTCCTCTTCGGCCGCGGCGATATCCTTTTCGATGTGCGCCAGCGTCTCGGCCGGGATGTTCAGCTGCCCGAGCACCTTGTCGTCCCGCTCAAAGATTTTGATCGCATACCAACGCTGCTGCTCCTCGGGCAAATCGTGGACGACCGCCTCTTCAATATGCGCGAGCGCGTGTTCCACGGGGCCGGAGAAGGTGTGCATCGGCACGGTTTTCGCGTTCTTCGCCGCTTCAATGGCAGCTTCGGCGGCTTCCGTCACGCCCGTGCCCTTCAGCGCGGAGATCTCCACCGCTTTGCAGCCGAGCTGTTTGCCCAGTGACGCCGTGTCTATCCTGTCGCCGTTTTTCTTCACCACGTCGATCATATTGATCGCCAGCACCACGGGGATGCCCAGCTCGGTGAGCTGTGTCGTGAGATACAGGTTGCGCTCAAGGTTCGTGCCGTCTATGATATTCAGGATCGCGTCGGGACGCTCGCCGATCAGGTAGTTTCTCGCGACGACCTCCTCGAGCGTATAGGGAGAGAGCGAATAGATGCCCGGAAGATCCGTGACCGTCACGTCGTCTTGTTTCTTCAGTTTGCCCTCTTTTTTCTCCACCGTGACGCCCGGCCAGTTGCCGACGAACTGATTCGAGCCGGTCAGCGCGTTGAACAGCGTCGTCTTGCCGCTGTTCGGGTTGCCCGCAAGTGCGATACGTATACTCATAGTAATGTCTTCCTTTCCGCCGTCCCCGGCTTTGACATGTTAGCTTCTGCTAACCGCTGACTGAAAAATAATTCCGAATTCAGTATTCCGAATTGAAATCATTCCACCTCGATCATTTCCGCGTCCGCCTTGCGGATCGAGAGCTCGTAGCCCCGCACCGTGACCTCGATGGGGTCGCCGAGGGGCGCGACCTTGCGGATATACACCGGGGTATGCTTCGTGATCCCCATGTCCATGATACGGCGCTTCACTGCGCCCTCGCCGTGCAGCTTCACCACCGTGACCGTTTCGCCGATCTTCGCGTCTCTGAGCGTTTTCACTGTCGATTCCTCCTATATCAATAATATTTAAACCATGATTTTGCGGGCCAGCGCTTCGTCCACCGCCACGCGGCTTTCCTTGACCTTCACGATCAGGTTGCCCGAAAGCGCGCTTACGATGCAGACCTCGCCGCCGACGTTGAAGCCGAGCGTTTCAAGATGCTGTTTTACGTCCGGACTGCCGCCGATCTTCCTGATGATCTGCGGGCTGCCGACATCCGCCATACTGAGAGGTATCATTTTCTTTCCTCCGATCCGCATTGTTAGCATCTGCTAACTCTCATGTCCGAAAAAAGTGGTTAGCAACCTCTAACCGCTTGTTATTATAGTTAGCATACGCTAATTTGTCAAGTGCTTTTCTGTTTTTTGTTGATTTTTTCTTTCGGTTATGGTATGCTTTTTCTAACCGATCAAAAGGAGGCGTTCGCATGGCTTTATACGAATCCGGTGAAATGTATCTGGAAACGATCTATATCCTGTCGCAGAGATCCTCCGCCGTTCGCAGTATCGACGTCGGCGAATACATGGGGTTTTCGAAGCCTTCGGTCAGCCGCGCCGTCGGCCTTCTGAAAAAAGACGGTCTGATCGTCACGGACGAAAACGGTTATATCAGGCTGACCGAAGAGGGAAATAAGATCGCGCAGAGCATTTACGAACGGCATACCGTACTTACCGGACTGTTTGTGGGCCTCGGCGTCGACGAAAAAACCGCCGCCGCGGACGCCTGCCGCATCGAGCACTGCATCAGCGATAAAACGTTCAACGCGATCAAAGATCATATGAAAAAATACAAAACCTGACCCGCCCGGGATAATCAAAGGGAGACACGGCGTTTATTTGCCCGTGTCTCCCTTATTTTGTTTCATTATGATCAGTCTTCCGGGAAGAACTTCGCGTGGATCGCCTCGACCGCCTTATCGGCGTCGGCCGCGTCGATGATCACGGAGATCTTGATCTCGCTGGTCGCGATCATCTGGATATTGATGTTCCGGTCATACAGAGCCTCAAACATCTTCGCGGCGGTGCCGGGATGCGTCTCCATGCCCGCGCCGACGACGGAAACCTTCGCGACGCCGGTGTCGATCACGATCTTATCGGGATCGATCTCGGGGATCTTTGTGCTTAGAAGCTCCACGGCCTGCTCGCCGTCCGCCTTCGCGGTGGTAAAGGTAATATCCTTCGTGCCCTTTCTGCCGATGGATTGCAGAATTACGTCCACGTTGATCTGTTTGCCCGCAAGCGCGTTGAAAATTTTAAACGCGATACCCGGCGTATCGGGCACGCCCACGACGGAGATCCGGGCGATATCGGCGTCCTTCGTAACGCCTCTGAGCAGCATTTTTTCCATTCTTGTAACCTCCCTGACAACGGTGCCGGGCGCTCTCTTCATGCTGGAGAGCACTTCCAGCTCCACATTATATTTTTTCGCCATTTCGACGCTGCGGTTGTTCAGCACCTGCGCGCCGAGCGTCGCGAGTTCAAGCATTTCGTCGTAGGTGATCTCCTTGAGCTTGATCGCGTTCGGGATCTTGCGCGGGTCGGCGGTATACACGCCCTCGACGTCTGTGAAGATCTGACAGCGATCCGCGTGCAGCGCCGCCGCGAGGGCGACCGCGCTGGTATCGGAGCCGCCTCTGCCGAGCGTCGTGATGTCGTCGTGCCGGTTCAGCCCCTGGAAGCCCGCGACCACGACGATGTTATTGTTGTCGAGCGCGGAACGGACGCGCGTCGTATCGACCGTGCGGATGCGCGCCGCGCCGTAGGTGGAATTCGTATTGAAGCCCGCCTGCCAGCCGAGCATTGAGATGACCGGGCAGCGCTCCGTTTCGATCGCCATGGCAAGCAGCGCGATCGAGATCTGCTCCCCCGCCGCCATCAGCATATCCATTTCGCGCTTCGAGGCCTTCGGGTTGATCTCACGCGCTTTTTCGATCAGATCGTCCGTCGTGTCGCCCTGCGCGGAAACGACGACGACCACCTGGTTCCCTTCGCGGTAGCAGTCCGTAACGATGCGGGCGACGTTGCGCACCCGCTCGGCGTTCGCGACGCTGCTGCCGCCGAATTTCTGTACTATCAGACTCATAATATCTCCTTCCCCGACGCGCCGCGGTCATCCCCCGACGCGCCCGGACTGAATTCTCTCTTCTCTTTCTATTATATCGCCGGATCAGTAATCCGTGACTCTCATAACGACCGGATCGGCGATCCCCACGGTCTGCAGCGTCTTGCGCAGCCATTTCTCCGACGGCGCGTTCACGAGGAATGCCGCCTCGTCCGCCGGGGCGTTCTCCGCAAAGAGCACCTTGACCGACTTCATTCCCGCAGTGACGCTGCCCGCACCGGAGCCGTCCGTCATTGTGCCGCGCACATAGAACCTGCCGGGCACAGACGCGTAATCCGCGACGTAGCCCTCCTCGCTGTCGGTCCAGCCGAAGATCCTGCGGCGCTCGGTGTGCTTCGCGGAATCGATCACGTCCGCGACCACGGCGCT
This sequence comes from Clostridia bacterium, assembly GCA_017429345.1. GTDB lineage: Bacteria > Bacillota > Clostridia > Oscillospirales > Acutalibacteraceae > RGIG2774. Next base: position 61,875 of record JAFRPB010000115.1, read on the forward strand.
GGCGGTGGGCAGCTTGCCCGCGCCTCTGCCGTAGAACACCACATCGCCGATCGCGTCGCCGCGCACGAGGATCGCGTTGAACACGTCGCTGACGCTCGCGAGCTGGCTGTGCTTATCGATCAGGCACGGCGCGACCGAGATCACCACCTGATTGCCCGTCTTTTTCGCGACGCCGAGCAGCTTGATGACCATATCCGCGTTTCCCGCATAGGCGACGTCGCGCAGCGTGATGCCGCGGATGCCCTCGGTATGTACGGACTTCGGATAGACGTGTTTGCCGAAGCAGAGCGACGCTAAAATGCAGATCTTTCTCGACGCGTCGATGCCGTCGATATCCGCGGTCGGATCCTTTTCGGCATAGCCGAGCTTCTGAGCCAGCTTCAGAGCGTCGGTAAGCTCCATATTCTCGCGGATCATTTTTGTCAGAATAAAATTCGTCGTGCCGTTGAGGATGCCTGCGACCTCGGAGATATCGTTCGCCGCAAGGCATTGCGTGATCGGGCGGATGATCGGCACGCCGCCGCCCACGCTCGCCTCAAACAGGAAATTGACGCCGTTTTCCTTCGCAAGCGCCAGCAGCTCGCAGCCCTTTTCGGCGACAAGTTCTTTGTTTGAGGTCACGACGCTCTTGCCCGCTTTGAGCAGCGCGGACACAAAATCATACGCCGGATGCAGCCCGCCCATCGTCTCCACGACGATGCCGACGGTCTCGTCGTTCAGAATCAGGTTGAAATCCTTTATCATATTATCAGCGTAAGGGCTGTCGGGAAAATCCCGGATATCGAGGATATATTTCAGCTCAAACGGCGCGTGCAGACTTTTTTCGGCGATCATCTCGTGATTTTTCGTAAAAACCTCCGCGACGCCGGAACCGACGACGCCGAAACCCATAATGGCGATATTCATTCCGTTCACTCCGATTTTCGAAATTATATGGTGCGCAAAACAGATACAGAAAAGAGTATATCACACTCTCCCGCAAAATTAAAGACAAATTTTCAAATAAATGACAATATATGCGATATTTGAGGAGAATTATTTGAAATTGACGGTCACGCCGTACTTCGCGTCGGAAAATCTCGTTCCGGCGTCAATGCGGATATAGTATCTGCCGGGCGCAAGATTGACCAGCGCAGACGTGACGCTTCTGGTCTCAAGCATGGACGCGAACGACGTCAGCACCGTCCCTTTTTCGTCCGCGAGGGAGACGACCCAGCCCTCTCCCTCACCGGAGACCGTATTATGACTGAACGTCAGGGTAACGGCGGAGGTCTTCTGAACGGAAAACGCGTAATAGTCCGTATCGAATTCGAGCCCTGCGCTGACGAGCGTGCCGTAGCGGATCACGCCGGGCTCGACGGGATCCGCGAGCTCGGCCGTATCGTTGTTTTCCGATTCCCAGTTTTTGCCCGCGACAAAGGTCACATTGATCGTATACGTCTCGTTCGTATAAAGCATATCCTCGCCGTCGACGCAGATATAATAGGTTCCCGCGCTCAGACCGATCTGGGGCGAGGCGACGGTCGTATCGATCCAGCGGGAGGTCGTGCGGAAAAGCTCTTCTCCCGCCGCGTCTTTCAGAATGATCCGCCAGCCGTCGCGGGGACGCAGCAGGTCCTTATGCAGAAACGTAAAGGAGATCACGCCGTCCGACGGAAGAGTAAACCGGTAACAGTCCCTGTCCGGCGTTCCGTCTTTTTCCGCAAGGGAACCGCTGATCCGGTTCGTCCGATCGGAGATCGGGATTTCGTTCGCCGTTTCGGACGCTTCGTTGAGCTCCTTTTCGTATTCGTCCGTCAGCACCCGCTCGCAGGTAATGAAATAGTCCGCATCCTGCCGGACGTTCGGCTCGACGTTCAGATAATAATACCCTGCGTCAAGGCCGATCTCGCCGCTGGTCGTCTCGGCGTCCTGCAGGTTCGACCGCTGCCGGAAGATCGTCTCCCCCCGCTCGTTCATCAGCGTCAGGAACCAGCCGACGCTGACGCCGCCGAGCTTTTCATGCTCAAACAGAACGGAGATATATCCCGGCGCGGGCATTTCGATCAGATACCAGTCCTGATCGGACGCGAGCGTATTGGAGCTGCTGCCGCCGGTCCGCACGCCGGCTGCGAGCTCGTTATAACGGGTGCGGGAGTTGTTGGGCTCCGCTTCCCACGGGGCGTTTGTGACAAACGCCGCCATCAAAGTATAATCCGCGGCGGAATAAACGTCGCCCGTGGTGACGATCAGCGCGTAATCCCCGGGATAGATCCCGATTTTTTCGGTTTTTGTGATCTCCGCGTCGCCTGACGTAATGTCAAGACGCGTCAACAGCCGCCACGCATCGTTCTCCGCTCCGCCGTTTTCGGAATACGCCTCGTACAGATAGATCACCCACGGCGTGCCGGAAAACTCGGACACACCGAAATGAAAACCGATCTGCAGCACACCGCGGGACGTCGTCGAAAACATATACGCGTGCGCGTCGCCCATCGCCGCGAGATAATCCGTGACCTTCGTGTTTTCCCGCACGGACATGATTTTCGACTCTTTCAGCCGGAACCGGTCGATCACGGTGACGCCCTTCTCTTCCGCCTCCGTCGTCTGTGCGGCGGCGGGCAGAGAAAGCAGCGAGCTTTTTTCCGCCGCCGCCGCGCCGGACGCGGTCGTTTCGGCCGCCCCGGTCGTTTCATTCGTCGCGGCAGGCGCGGTTTCCGCCGCATCTGGCGCGGTTTCTGTCGAAGCAGACGCGGTTTCCGCCGCAGCCGTTGACTGCGGATCCGGCGACGACGTTTTTTCCGGCGGCGCCGTTTGCGAAACGGTCGTCTGTTCTTTTTCGACCCCGACCGCCGTCTGTGCCGTCGGCGCGGACTGTTTCGGGCGGTCGGTCTGTATTCTTACCGCGGAAAACGCGAAGAATCCGCCCGCGCACACCGAAAGCGCGCAGAGAACCGCGAGTATTATTTTTTTCGAAAATCCGTTCATTCCGTTCACCTGTGCCGCGGAATCCGTCTCCGCCGGCCGGTTTCATCATATCATATTCCGCAAAAAGAAGCAAAGAAAATATTTTGCCAAACGGCGATCCGCTATTACAATACCATAAAAATAACGATTTGTCACGAGAAAAAAAGAATTTCAGAGAATTGTTGACGTTTATTTACAATTATTTCATTTGACAACCCGCGTAAAATGTTGTAACATTATGATGTATTTCAATATGCGATATTATTTCTTGAAAAAGAGGGTATTATAAAATGAAAAAAATCATCGCGATTCTTTGCGCTTCGGCGTTCTTTCTCGCGCTGACCGTCTTCAGTGTATCGGTCTCGGCGCAGGAAACCGTCAGCGTGCCAAATCTGGAGGAGGTCAGCAGCGCGATCGAAAGCGCCGTTCAGAACTCTCCCGAGGTCAGCAGCCTTGTCGATCAGATGAACCAGGGCGCGGAGATCAGCTCCGACCGTTTGCTGGAAGCGCTCCGGGGGATCGAAGGTTTTGACGTGGATCAGCTTCTTCAGGGGCTCAACGGTCTTGACGAAAACGACGGTCTGCTCGGCAAGCTTGCCTCTATTCTGGGACCGAACAGCGACGGCCTTTCCGGCATTCTCGCACAGCTCGGCGAATCTTTCTCGGGCCTCGGCGGCTCTCTTGATCTCGGCGGCAGCGGCGCGGGAAGCATGTTCGGCGGTCTGCTCAGCGGTCTGGGCAATCTCGGTGATCTCGGCGGTCTGAGCGGGATCGGCGCTTCAACATCGACGACGCAGGCTCCCACGGTTCATACCACCGCCTCGTCGTATACCCAATCCGCAGCCACGCCGTATACGCCCGCCGTCACGCCGTCAACCTATACTTATTCCTACAGCTCTTCCGTCAGCACTTATACGCCCGCGGTCTCTTACCCGTCGGCAAGTGTCAATTACAATCAGTATACCGTTCCCTATACTCCGGCGACGACGGTTCCCGCGACCACGGTTCCCGCTGCGGACACCCCCGCCGTTACCGCGCCGGTCCTGCAGGAACCCTCCGCGACCGTACCGGTAAGCGAGATCGCCGCCGCGCCGTCTGAGGTTCTTACCGCGCAGACGGCGGCGAAGAAGACCAACGGTTGGAAAAAGGCCGTCGGCGCGGTACTCGTGCTCGGCGCATTCGCCGGGATCGCCGCGGTCGTGATCAAGAAGTCCATGTAACGGAGCAAAAAACAGAATGATCCGGGCGCCGGACGGGATCGTCCGGCGCTCCTATTTGTTATATTATTCCCGTTCCGCAGACCCGAAACACCGAGAATGGAGGAGTCTCTATGACAAAGAAACAAAAAGCGGTCCGCGCCGTCGAACTGCTGAAGGCGGAATATCCCGACGCGATCTGTTCGCTGGAATACACCGATCCCTTTGAGCTTCTGGTTGCGACGCGCCTTTCCGCGCAGTGCACCGACGCCAGAGTGAACATGGTTACGCCCGCGCTTTTTGAAAAATACAAAACGCTCGACGATTACGCAAACGCGGACGTCGGGGATATCGAGAAGATCATTCATTCCTGCGGATTTTTCCGACAGAAGGCAAGGGATATCATCGGCATGGCCGCAGGCGTGCGCGACCGTTTCGGCGGAAAAGTGCCGGACAATATCGAGGACCTGACGAGCCTGCCCGGCGTCGGACGAAAAACCGCGAACCTGATCTGCGGAGACGTTTACAACGTGCCGTCGGTCGTGGTCGCGGACACGCACCTGATCCGCATATCGAACCGGCTCGGTCTTGTCGACACGAAGGATCCGTATAAAGTGGAGCTCGACCTGCGCGATCTTCTGCCGCCGACGGAGAGCAACGACTTCTGTCACCGATGCGTACTGCACGGCCGCGCCGTTTGCGACGCGAGAAAACCCCGGTGCGAGGCGTGCGTGATGCGGGAGATATGCGACTTCTGATTTAACGGCTTCGCCGTTAAATCAGAAGCTCGGATATCGGATGTCGGATTTCGCGAATCGTGCTTGTAAATTGTATTGTATTTCTCTTTATATATTCGCAGCGTCAATTCTATGATTTAAGCCGAGGTTTCGGCACGATATCCGATCCCCGATCCCCGATATCCGCGTAAAAGCACAGCTCCATATATCAGTATTTAACAAAAAAGGCGAAACGTTTCCGCTTCGCCTTTTTTGTTATTTTGTAGGTTATCTGCTTCTCGCGTCGAAGATGCTCTGAATGGCGGCGAGAATTCTGTACCACCACTTCATGAACTTCTGCCAGAAGGTCAGGCTTTCTTCAACGACCGTCTTGAGAGACGTCGTGCTGAAGGTGCCGTTCTCTTCCGATTCTTCGCTGAGCTCATAGTTCGACGCGGGATCCGGGATCACCTCAAGGCAGATCCGATAACCGATATCGTCGTCCGTAAGCTCATAGGTCTTGCCTTCGCCGACAAAGGTCTTTGCGCCGTCGTCGGAAACTCTGTACCATGCGTAGCTCACATGCTCGAGCGCGTCGGGAGTGACGCCGGAAACAACCGCGCTGAGCGTCTGGCCGCTGTAAAGCGTTCCGCTGAAGGATACGTTCATGTTCAGCTTCGCCTTGTCGACTCTGACGAGCACGTAACCCGTGACGCTCTCATAGTTGCCGCTGTCGGAGGGAACGAATCTTGCCTGCATGTAGGAATCGATGACCTCATTCGCGACGGAGTTGCCTTCCACGAAGGAGAAGGTACCGTTCACGTTGCTGCTGGAATCGTTCTTGAAGATCGCGGCGGAATATTTCTGGCCGTATTCAACCGTTGCTTCGGTCGGGAAGTTGACGACCGGCGTCGCCTTGGTGATCTGGACTCTGAGATTGCCGATATGCGAGACGGAGATCGCGTAGTTGCCCGCCTTCGCACCGGTCAGCGTGGGAGCCGTGAAGGTTACGACGCGCGAACCGACGTTGTTGTTCGAGATCGTGCCCTGCGTACTGGTGAAGCTCATGCCGATGCTGTCGCCTTCGATGCCGCCTTCGCCGGTGAACGTAACGGTCACGTTATGATTGTCGGCTTCATAGGCTCTGCTCTCTGCGACGGGCGTTACCGTGTAGGTCTTAGGCGAGACGTAGATGGTGCCGGTCACGTCTTTCTTGAATACATAGTTCGGATTCGCGATGGTAGACTCAGACGCGAATACCGTGTAAGTCGTATCAACGCCGGATCCCTTCGTATAGTTGGTCTTGATAATGACCTGGCCCGCGCAGTTCGCAACGGTATCGCTGCCGGTAAAGCCCATCACCGTATAACCGAGCGACGGAACGGGATCGCCGTAGGTCAGATACGCGGTCGCGGGAGTAATGATAACCTCAACGGGCGAGATCTCAACGCGGACGCTCATCTTTTCAGTCAGATAGCTGCTGTTCTCCGGCGTGTAGGTCGCCTCATAGGTCTTCACTCTGACGGTAGGAACGATCGTCGAATCATCCCACGCCCAGCCGGAGGGAAGGTCGCCCGACAGGGACGCAAGCGTCTGCGCGCTGGAATAGTTCGCGTTGATCACGGTAGGCGTTGTTCTCGCGGGATCGCGGACCTGATTGATCCTGACCTGAAGAACAGCCGCGTTCGAAGCGGTGAATGAATAGTTCGCTGCCTTTTCACCGGTAAGCACGCCGTCATAATCAATGTATGTGACGTACTGCATGCCGGCTGCGTTGTTGCCGACGATACCGGTCGTGGTGCCGATGGTCACGCCGCTCTTATCCGCAGCAAGGATGCCGGCGGGATTCGAGAAGCTGATGTTCGCCACGGTGTAATTGGAAACGCTGTAATCCTGATCCGCGGCTACCGCAACGGAGGAGATCTCCTTCGGAATTATGTTCGCGTAGATCGGCTCCTGAGCGATAACGTAGTTGGCTCTCGCGGTACCTTCGAGATAAGCGTAATTCATGGTAACGGGGATGCCGTCGCCCGCGTTCGCGCTTTCGAAGGTGAAGGTCGCCTGCTCTCTGTTGACCGCAACGTCGTCGGTGGTGATGATGCCGTTCGTCGCATCAAAGTTTCTGATCGTTGCGTTCGTCTTGCCGTCGTAAACCTTATCGTCCGCAGAGAACGTCACGGTAACAGGTCTGGGCTCGATGGTGAGATAGCCGACCACAAGACCCGTGCGCGGCGCATAGATGCCGCTCGCGGAGGACGCGATATCTACGGTGACGGTATAGGTTCCCGCGTCAATGGCGCTGGTCTGACCGTTGTACTTCACGGTGACCTGACCGATGTTCGGGTTCTTTCTGGAAACGGCGAGCGAATGGCTCTGCTTGTCGTAGGTAAAGGTCGCCGTATTCTGCGAAACGTCGTCATAGGAAACGGGCAGATACAGATCGTTCAGCGTCGGGACCTGCAGGGTCTCGGAGATCGGCGAAGGCGAACGGTAAGTCGCAACGCCCGTATAACCTCTGGACTCATTCGCAGTGATCTCAACCATAAGATCCTTGCCGATGTAATCTTCAGACAGATAGAAGTTCATCGAGCCGGTCGTTACGACCGTGCCGTCGACGTACCATTTGATGGAACCCTGGATATAGTTGTCGATCGAACCGGGATCAAGCGTCGTCACGTCAAGGCGGACGGTTTCACCCGCCATGATCGTACCGGAGATCGACGGAGAGCCGCTGATGGCCTTCGGCAGAACCGTGACCTTTACGTTTTTGACAACGGTCTGATAGTTGCTGTTCGAGGGATAGAAGGTCGCCGCCACATCCTGCGCGTTGCCGTAGATATTGTAGGGCAGCACCGTTTCCGTATTGTTGAAGCGGAACGTACCCGCGATCGAAGCGTTCGCGCTGTTGACCGCGCTGCCGTCGGTAATTCTCACGGCGTCGGCAAGCGTTTTGCCGTTTTCAACCGTATAGGTGGGCCATGCGGTAACGAAGACGGGCGCCGGCGTTACAGTGATCAGCGCCGTCTCGGCGGACGCGACAAAGTTGTAGTTCTCTGCGCTCAGATCGTTGACGCCGATGATGATCTGATAGGTGCTGCCGGCGGGGCTTGTCGGCGTGTAGGTGGATGAGAAGGTCGGTCTGCCGGTAACAACGTTTTCGTCATCGCTGCCCTTGAAGCCGACGAAATCGTAATGATAGACGTCCGACGTAAGGACCGTGCCGTAAACAACGTTGATATCCTCAGCGACAACGGTAAGAAGCGCTTTCGAGACCACGATCCTGCCGCTGTTCAGAACGAACGCATAGTTCGGGTAGGAGCTTTCGTTGGATACGGAAATCGTTACGGGATAAGTCCCGACCGGGGAGCTCGAGGTGTAGCTGTGGGAATAAGTGACGTTGATGCCCGCGGTGACCGCTTCATCGCCCGCGACAAGACCGACGACGTTATAAGACAGATCGCCGTTCTGAAGCACGTCGCCGTAGGTCAGGTTCTGCTGAACCGGCGTCAGGGTGAGCGTCTTCGGGTTGACGGTCAGCACGCTTGAGTTGTCTGCGACAAAAGCATAGTTGTCAGACTCAAGCTCGTTGGTGATCGTGATCGGGTATGTGCCCGCGGCCTTGTTCTGCGCCGCAGCGGCTTCGTTATCGTAAATGCAGGAATAATAGACGTTGCCGGAAAGCTCGAAGTTTACGGAAGTATAGCTGCTGCCGGAAACGTTGATCTTTTCGGTCGAACCGTCCGGGAAACCGCTGAACGTATACGTGCCGGTGGGCTGCGGATCACCGTAGGAGATCTCGGGCATCGTCACGCCGACGGTGATCGTGCGTTTCTGCACGTTGACGGTCATCGTCTGATCGACCGTGGCATAGTTGGAATCGTTGGGAACGAACTGCGCGACATAGGTCCTCTGAGAGACCGTCGGCTTGATGTCGCTCTTCCAGATCCACTTACCGGGTGTTTTGCCCGTGCCGCCGCCGATCTCAAGGATGACGCCGGAGGTGGTGTTGCCGGTGATCTCTGAGAACTTGGAAAGCGTCTTGGTGGGATCGTAGGTGATGGTGCTGTTCGCAAGCGCCAGAGGATCGACGATGGGATCCGCCTTGGAAACGCGCGCCGGGAAAGCGCTCGCGTTGGTGACGCCGGTAACCGTGTAGTTGACCGCCTTCGGGCCCTTGAGCAGCTCCGTGAAGCGCGCGATCTGGACGGAACCGGTGGTGTCGCCCACGGCGCCGCCGTTTGCAAGAGGCGCGCCGACATAGGTGTCGATATAGACGCCCGAGGTGCCGTAGGTATCAACGAGACCGCTGACGATCATATCCGCCGTGAAGGTGATGTCGATCGTCGCCAGGGCGTCGTATTTCTTCTCGATCAGCGGGAGCGTAAGAATCAGGCCCGAACGGTTGATCGTGAGGGATGCGGTGCGGTTGACGATGTTGTAGTTCGCGGTACCCGTCGCGGTCAGACCGTAGGTATGGGTCTCCGCCGCGCTGAAGCCGGTGTTCGTCCAGTAAGCGCCGTCGACTCTGAGCGTATCCTTGATCTCGTTGAATACGTTCTCCTGCTCGTTCGCCTTATTGGCAAGTCCCGCAAAGGTGAAGTCGTCGCTGGTCAGATTGATATCGGTACCGTAGGTCACGGTCTTGTTTTTCGCAGTGATCGTCAGCGTGGCCTTGTTGACCTTGACGCGGACGTTATCAAGCGTCTGCGCAACGAAGTATCCTCTCGCGTCGCTCCATGTCAGAACAAGGTCGTCATACTCGCCCGCGTTCAGGATCGAGCTCGGGGACTGCCATGTGAACGTGCCGTTTGCCGAAAGCCCGCTCACGCCGGTATCGATCGTGAAGTAGTTCGCAAGCGCGGTCGAAGTCAGCGAGGACAGCGCCTGGCCGTAGCTGATCTCGGGAACTGCGGTCTGGGTAATGGTAACCTCGCGCGGCTTGATGGTCAGCGTAAAGGTAAAGGTGCCTGCCGCGAAATTCTTTGCGACGGCGGGGCTCGCGTTATACGCAGCCTCCGATCCGGTCGTTACGGTGACCGTATAAACGCCCGGATTCGTGGGCAGCGTGGTTCCGGCGGAGGAGCCGTCGGCGTTCTTCACGCTGATGCTGAAACCGGTGGAGCCGGAGCCGAGCGTCTGGAAGCGATCCGTGATCTCCTCGTCGTTCGCATAGATCTCATCGGGAAGCGCGTATCTGTCTTTTACGTAATTGGTTTTGTAAACGTGAAGCGCGATCTGGTTCGTACCGGTACCGAACTGCGCGGGAGAACCGGTGTAATAAACCTCAGCCTCATTGTTGTCCGGAGAAGTGATCGCCGGGTTGTTTACGTTGAAGCGGATGGGATCCGTCGGATAGACAAGATAGTCTACGTATATATAGTAGATATAACCGCCCTGCGCGCTCACAACGCCGTCGGCGACGGGAGAAAGATTGCCGTTGGCGTCTTCCTTCAGAATATACGCTGTCGGGTTTGCCACCGTCCAGTTCGGCTGCGCGGTTCCCACCGCCCAGTAACGGATGCTGGTCAGCTCAAAGAAATAGCCGTTCTTCGCCGCGCCGCCGCCGGTATAGGTGAAGGATCCGCCGGTGCAGTGGTTCGCGGAAACGCCGACAAGAGAAATCGGGACCGAACGGGTGGTGTAGTCTGCGGGAGCGGTATACGCCGCCTCGAGATTGTTGCTCGTATCATAGTAACGGTAAACAACAACGATCTTTGCGGTGGAGCTCGTCTGGCTGTTGGGCATACCGTTGGTCAGACCGTCGCCGTTGTTGCAGGTCCAGGTGCTGCCGTTTTCGTCTTTATACGAATAGGTGCCGGAGGAGACGGACATTCTCTGGCTCTTCTCCTCGAATTCTCCGTGACTGTTCACGGCGAACAGATCAACGGGAGCGGCGGAGAGCTGCGAGACCGCGACGCGCGCCTCAATGGCGTCGCCGTCGCCGCTGTCCCAATAACCGCGGGTGACGCTGTTGTCGATCGTGACGCCGGTGCCGATCGTGGGAGCCGAACCGGTATAGGTCACGCCCATGGAATCCGCATAGCTGAAGTCGCAGTTGTTGCCGGAATCGTTCTTCTCGTCATCGTCCTCATACTTGACGTATGTAGTGATGGACACGTTGTCGATCACGCTGGAGGAGCTGGCCGTATAGATACCGATCGACGGAGCGATGATGGAGCAGGAGTTGTTCGGCTCACCGGTCGAACGGTTGATGCCCGCATAGTTGGTGATGCCGATGCTGCCGCCGTTGACGTTCACGGTACCGGCCTTCGCGAAAATACCGTAGGCAAGGGATTTCGTCTGCGAACCCTTTCCGTTCATGCCCATTGCGCCGCCGGTAGCGGTAGATTTCATGTGCATATTAACGGAGATATTGCCCGCGCAGTTCACGGTGCCCGCGTCGGAATAGATCGCGCAGCCCATGGCGTAAACGCTGGAGGATTTATAGTTGTTCTCCTCGACCTGATAGGCAAAATCGCTGATGCTGACGGTCGTGCCCGCGTTCACGGTGACGTCGCCGTGGTTCTTGATCACGGCAAGATCCGCAGCCATCCACTGTTCGTTCGCCTGCTCATAGGAGTCGACGCCGTACTGCGCAAGGTGACCGTCGATCTGGCCGCCGCCCTTGATGTTCAGCGTGCCGAAGTTCTCGATCATCACGTAATGAACGCCGCCGTGCTCGTAAACCGCGTCGCAGGCGTCGCTGTACTGCTCGCAGATCAGCAGATGACAGTCGCCGCTGTCGCTGTGCGAATAGCAGTAGATCTTATGACCGTTCATGTTCAGGTTCTTGGTCTGCCCCGCGGGAACGGTAAGCGCAGCCTGATTGTCAAGGCTGAGATTCGCTCCGACGGAGTCGAAATCGTGACCCGCCCAAATCTGGATATCCTGCGTAACGTTGATATCCGTAACACTTGCGTTCGCGAGAGCCGTTTTCAGCTGATCCGCGGTCGATACGTTCGCGGAAGCCGCATAGCTCTTCGGAGCGCTGCCGAAAATCACCGCGGGCACCGCCGTCAGCACCAGCGCAAGCGCCAGCACCGCGATCAGAACCTGCGAGAATCGGGCAGATCTGCGTGTAATGGTCATAATAATTCCTCCTCAAAGAATTACTATATTTTTGTATCGCAATAAAACGCTTCGTTTTTCCGAAAAAGGTCGCAAAGGCACTTTTAGCGATACTTTTATACAATACAAAGTATAATAGATTCAAGTCAATCTGTCAATAAGTTTATTTCGATTTTGCGTTTTGGTTATACAATCTCACAAAGTTTGCCACATTCTTGCCCGACGTTAATCATTCAATCGCAATTTGTTCATTTTTTGGTATGCAAAACCGGATTTTTGCGCAGCGACAAATCCGGTTTTGCAGGCATTGGGCATTGGGCATTAGGCAATAGAACTGTCAAATATACGCTGTGCGCCTCGGTCATTACCTAATGCCTATTGCCTGCTGCCTATTGCCTTACAGCCCGACGAATCGGTATTTCTTGACTTTTCCTTCCGTTTAGGCTACAATCACTATATATATAATGAAAAGAGGATCTCCCCATGGTTTTTCCGAAAAAATTCATATATGCCGGGCCGGAATACGCCGAATACGACAAATTCGTGCCTTCGCCGTATTTCCGCAAAACCTTTGAGATCGGCGACGCGGCGCTCCCCTGCAGCGTCGTCGTCACGGGGCTCGGCTTCTACCGGATCTGGATCAACGGCAAAGAGATCACGAAAGGCCTGCTCGCGCCGTATATCTCCAACCCGGACGATATCGTCTATTCCGACCGCTACGATCTCGCCCCTTATATTATAAATGGAAAGAACGTGCTGGGCTTTCAGCTGGGCAACGGGATGCAGAACTCCCCCGGCGGCCAGGTCTGGGATTTCGATATTGCCAGATTCCGCGGCGCGCCGCGCCTCGCGTTCGCGCTTACGGTCGGCGAAACCGTGACGGAGGCGGACGGGAGCGTGAAGACCGCCCCTTCCCCGCTGTATTTTGACGATCTGCGCTCCGGCGCGCGCTACGACGCAAGAAACGAGATCAACGGCTGGAACCTGCCGGATTTCGACGACGCCGGATGGAAGAACGCCCTCCCCTGCGAATCGCCCCGCGGCGAGTTCCGTCTGTGCGAGGCGGAGCCGATCCGCCCGACGGGCCGGGTGCTGCAGCCCGTGAGCGTCGTGCCCGCGAAAGGCCGCGCGGAGCATTTCCAGATCCGCAAGGCACCGAAGATCACCGATCCCGACGGCGTTCCGACCGCCGAGGGCGGGCTGCTGTTCGATTTCGGCGAAAACAATACGGGCTACGCCCGGCTGAAGATCGACGGCAGGCCCGGACAGAAGATCTCGCTGCAGTTCTCGGAGCTGGCGAAGGACGGCGTGATCGACGATTCCAACATCGGGAGCTTCTATCCCGACGGGCACGCCCAGCGGGATATCTATATCTGCAAGGGCGGTGAAGAATGCTGGGAGCCCCCGTTCACCTATCACGGGTTCCGCTACTGCCTCGTCTCCGGCGCGCTGCCGGAACAGAAGATCTCGCTTGAATACGTCGTCTGCACCTCGGATATCCCCGCGATCGCCTCGTTCCGCTGCTCCGACGAGACGGCGAACACGCTTTACGAGATGGCGGAGCGCTCCGACCGCTCGAATTTCTGGTACTTCCCCACCGACTGCCCCCACCGCGAGAAAAACGGCTGGACCGGCGACGCCGCGCTTTCCGCCGAGCATATGCTGCTGACGATGGACTGCGAAAACAGCCTGCGCGAGTGGATGCGCAACGTCCGCGCCGGACAGCGCGCCGACGGCTGCATCTCGGGCATCACCCCCACCGCCGCAGGCTGGGGCTTTGATCTCGGTCCTTCCTGGGATACGGTTCTTACGATGATCCCTTATTATTCCTATATATATACCGGAGACAAGACGATTTTAGAGGAAAACGCCGCGGCGATCTTCGCTTATCTGCACTACGCCTCGCGGAAACAGAAAGAGAACGGGCTCGTGGAATACGGCCTCGGCGACTGGTGCCCCGTGGGCGGCAACAGCAGGATGAAGCCGACGCGCGAATACACAAACAGCGTCGCGCTGATGGCGATGGCGGAACAGGCGTCGTTCATCTTCGACGTGCTGGATATGAAAAAGGAAAAAACCTACGCCGACACGCTGTATCTCTCGCTGCGGGACGGTCTGCGCGAAAAATACGTGGACGAGAGCGGGACCGTCGCAGACACCGGATATCAGACCAGTCAGGCGATGGCGATCTATTACGGGGTGTTCAAGACCGGCAAGATGGACGCCGCAAAACGTCGTTTAGTGGACGATATCCATAAGAACGGCGATTTTCTCGACGTCGGCATCCTCGGCGCGCGGGTGCTGTTCCGCGTGCTCGCCGACGCGGGCGAGGCGGATCTCGCGTATAAAATGATCACGCGGAAGGAATTCCCGTCCTACGGGCGGTTTATTGACATCGGTCTGACGACGCTGCCCGAATGTTTTGAGATCGACTTTCCGGATTCGGAGGCGAACTCGTTCAATCACCATATGTTCGGCGATATCAAGGCGTGGTTCATCTCCTGCGTTGCGGGACTGAACGTGAACCCCGAGCGCGGCGACCCGAACCATCTGCAGATCAGGCCGAATTTCATCTCATCGCTGACCTTCGCCGAGGCGACCTACCGCGCCCCGGCAGGCGAGGCGCGCGTGCGCTGGGAACGGACGGGGGAGCGCGTGTCGCTCTTTGTCTCGATCCCGGAAGGCGCGACCGCCGAGGTCGTCTTCCCCGACGGCGTGCGCACCGCGCAGGTGGGTGAAAAGACGTATAAATTCTGATTTGTCGGGCTTTGCCCGACAAATCAGAATTTACGGCAATCGTTAATCGGCAGTCGGCAATCGTGTCTGCCTAATTAACGCACCGGGTTATAATTGAAATTTTCTTGTAAAATATACAGAATTGTAAATTTGACGATGAGAGTTGTATCAAAACAGAATACGCCAAATATACAATACGATTGCCGATTGCCGACTGCCGATTGCCGCCGAGCATCAGCTCGTCAAATCAGAATTTACTACTTGAAAGGAGATTTCCACATGTCGACGACCGTCATTTCCTTCTTTACCGCGATCATTCTTTTCATCACCTCGGTTTTCTCTGCGGTCATTCCGCAGAAAGCGCCCACCGAGCCCGCGGGGGAGGCTGAAGAGCACACGATGCCGCTGGGCGGGGGAGCCGACCCATGGTTTTACGAGCACGACGGCAGATATTATTACTGCTATTCCCTCGGCAACGGCGTCGGCGTGAAGAGCGCCGACTCCCTCGCCGCGCTCTGGGACGCGGAAGGCCGCCGTGTTTATACCGCGCCCGCGGGCACGATGTATTCTGCCGATTACTGGGCGCCGGAGCTGCATTTTATCGACGGCAGATGGTATATCTACGTCGCAGCGGACGACGGCGCGAACGAGAATCACCGCATGTACGTGCTCTCCTGCGACGCCCCCGACGGGGATTTCGTCATGGAGGGAAAAATCAGCGACAGCGTCGATAAATGGGCGATCGACGGCACCGTTTTACAGTATAACGGCGAGCTGTGGTTCATCTGGTCCGGCTGGATCGGCGACGAAAACGGCAGGCAGGATCTGTTTATCGCCCATATGGACAGCCCGACCCACATTGACGGCGAGCGCGTGCTGATCTCGGAGGCGACCCGCAAATGGGAGGTAAACGGCATGCCCATCAACGAGGGTCCCGAGATCCTGTATCACGAGGGCAGGGTATTTCTCGTCTTTTCCGCGAGCGGGAGCTGGACGAACGAGTATTGCCTCGGGATCATGACTCTCGTCGGCGATCCCGGCAGCCGCGCGGGCTGGATCAAGAACCCCGTCGCGGTGTTTACGCAGCAGGAGACCGCTTACGGTCCCGGGCACTGCAGCTTCGTCACGAGCGGGGGAGTCGATTACATCGTTTACCACGCGAACGTCGAGTCCGGCACCGGCTGGGGCGGCAGAAGCGTCAGAGTTCAGCCGATCTCCTACGTCTGCGGCGCGCCCGTGTTCGGCAAACCGCTGCCGGCAGGGAGCATTGTCAAATTCTGATTTATCGGGACGTCGGGCACACCGCCGGTAGCACGGCGCACCCGCGCAATGTCATTAAGTTAATAAAGAAGAGCAATGGTAAGTACAGGAACGAAGAAGGAAACATGAAGCATCAGAGAGACACAAGGCAAAAAAGCAACAGTAAAGAACGCCGATAAGATATCAGCAAAAAAACGATTGAAAA
>JAFRPB010000116.1 GCA_017429345.1 Clostridia bacterium
CGCGTCTTGCTTGATCTTTGTTCCGTCATATTGCACATCTTCTCCTTGCCAACCGTCAGGTTGCCTGCGGAGAATCTGTACAATCTGACGAAAAAATCTACTGCGCAATCCGCACGCCCGAATTGTGCGGTGTTGCCCTAACAACTATCAACCCGAAAGGAGCATCATCATGTCCGACTGTATCTTCTGCAAGATCGCGGCGGGGGAGATCCCCTCGAACAAGGTCTATGAGGACGAAACGGTCCTCGCGTTCTATGACCTTGCGCCGCAGGCGCCGACGCACATCCTGCTGATCCCGAAGACGCACATTTCCGGCGCGTCCGAGATCACCGCGGATAACAGCGCCGTCGTCGCGCATATCTTTGAGGTCGCCGCGCAGATCGCCGCCGAAAAGGGTTTCTCCGACGGATTCCGCGTTGTAACAAACAACGGAGCCTCGGCGGGGCAGAGCGTGCCGCACCTGCACTTCCATCTGCTCGCAGGCCGTGAATTCGGCTGGCCTCCGGGATGATGAGGTTAAGTGAACAGTGAAAAGTGAACAGTGAGAAGTGAAAAGTGAACAGTGAACAGTGAGAAGTGAACAGTGAGAAGTGAAATGTGAGAAATTGTGTTGCGTTTTGCGTTTTGCGTTTTACGAGAAATCGTGAGATCGTGAAGTCGTGAAATCATGATGTGACAGTCTACGGTCGACAGTCGACGGTCCAACTGCCAATGCTGAAGCCTCTGTTTATCCGTCGGCGCAGGAAACCGACTTCTGATTGCTGATAGCTGACATCTGCGACGCAGCAGTATGATTGTGAGATCGTTTTGTGCTTTGCGTAAATCTGGAATTCGATTTTTCTACAAATCAAGTCGCGAAGCGACTTCCATACTTCCTCCTTCCTACTTTATCAAACCCCCAACACCCAGCACCCAACACCCAGCACCCAGCACCCAACACCCAACACCCAGCACCCAACACCCAGCACCCAACACCCAGCACCCAACACCTGACACCCAAAGGAGCTTTACTATGTCCGATATTTACAAAATGACGATCGCCGGCCTTGAGCGTGAGCTGCCCCTCTGCGCCGTCAGCGACAAGCTCGATATCGCCGCGTTTATCCTGTTCGGCGACGTTGAGATCACGATCGCCGCGGCGGCGGAGCTGCTGAAAAAGATCCCCGAATTCGATTATATTGTCACGCCCGAGGCGAAGAGCATCCCGCTCGCATACGAGATGGCGCGTCAGAGCGGAAAGCCCTATTTTGTCGCAAGAAAAGGCCTCAAGGTCTATATGAAAGATCCCGTAAACGTTGAGGTGCGCTCCATTACGACGCTCCATGTGCAGACGCTGTATCTCGACGGCAACGAGGGCAGAAAGCTCACCGGCAAAAAAGTCGTCGTTCTGGACGACGTGATCAGCACCGGCGAGTCTCTTGCCGCGACGGTGGAGCTTGTCAAAAAGTTCGATTGTGAGATCGTAGCGAAAGCCGCCGTGCTCGCCGAGGGCGACGCCGCGGACAGAGACGATATCGTATTTCTCGGCAAGCTGCCGCTGTTCTTCAAAGACTGATGAAGCGTCCGGCTGCCGTATTCGGCCTGACGCTGTACGCGGTTCTTGTGCTTCTGCGGGACCGCGATATTTCCGTATACGCAGCGGCGGCAACCGTTTCCGCAGTCGTATTCTGCATTACGCTTTTGATATTTCTGAAAAAACGCCGCGCCGCCGCGCTGCAGGTCGTTCTGACCGCAGCGGCGGCGTGTCTGTTTATCTGCGGAGCATATACGGCGAAGTATACGCTTGTTTATCAACCCGCGATGGGGCGGGTAACGGAGGAAAAGACAGAGCTCACCGGCGTCGTGACCGAGGTCGGCCGTTCTTCCGGCGACTATCGTTATACTCTGCGGTGCGACGGCGGCGTGAAGATTTTGGCGACTTCTTCCGCGGATCTGTTTCTCGATCCCTGCGATTCGCTGACCGTTTCCGTAAACGGGATCCGGGCGCTCGGCGGCGAGGACAACCGTCCGTATTACATGGCGAAGGGCGTTTATCTCGGCGCGCGCGTTGAAAAATACATAACCTCCGAACGGGGCGTGTCGAAAAATATCTTCGACCTTCTCGCCCGGTATCGCGAAAAGACCTGCCGCGGGCTTGTTTATTCCGCCGGAACGGAAAACGGCGCGCTGCTTGCCGGAATCGTCTTCGGCGATACGGATGATCTTTCGCAGAGGGTCAAAAACGCCTTTTCCGCCGCCGGGATCAGCCATATCTTCGCCGTCTCCGGCTTCCACGTCTCGACCTGGGCGGCGCTGGTCTTTTTTGCGGTACGGATGCTGCGCGTCAGACGGAAATACGCTTTTATGCTGCCTTCGGCGTTCGTTCTGCTTTTTATCGCCGTGACCGGTTTTCCGCCGTCGGCGATCCGCGCGGCCGTTATGGCGGTGATCCTGTTTTCAGGCAATTCCTTCCGTCTGAAAAGCGATCTTATGAATTCTCTCGGCGCGGCGCTCACCGTGATCTGCGCCGCGGAGCCGTTTTCCGGCGGCAGTACTTCGCTTTTGCTTTCGGTCAGCGCGATGCTCGGCGTGATCCTCTTTGCGGATCATCTTTATCCCGCGGTCGGCGCCGGCGTGCTCCGGCTGCTCGGCAGACGCGTGCCGGCTTATCTTTTTCTGTTCCTTCTTTCCGTGCTTTTGCTCAGCGTGACGATCACGGCAGTGATGCTGCCGGTGATGCTTCTGACATTCGGACGCGTTTCGGTGATCGCTCCGCTCGCGAATCTGATTATCGTTCCCTTCGCGGAAATCGCAATGCCGCTGGGCGGCGTGTCCGCGCTGATCGGGTTCGATCCCGGCGTCCGGCTGGCGGGCTCCGCATGCGGGATCATGATCCGCCTGACGGACCGTTTCGCTTCGGCGTTTTCGCTGCGGGCTGAATTCGATCTTTTGCCGGTATTGATCGCGGGCGCCGCGTTCGGCGCGGCTTTTCTCATTGTGAAGCTTCTTCTGAAAAGGCGTCCGCCCCGCGGCGTATTTCTGTTTGCCGCGTTTCTTCTGTGTTTTTGCGTGAGCGTATTTACAAGCGCGCGGAATTTTGATAGAATACAAGTGACCGCCGTGTCCGGCAGTCGGATGGAGGCGCTGGTGCGGTATCGCGGATTCTCGATGCTCGTCTGCGACGGGAAGCCTTCGTCGGGTACGGAATCGGCTTTGACAGGCGCGGGGATCTATGATCTTGACGTTCTGTATCTCGCGTCGGACGGGAATACGCGGTTTATCGGCGAGACGTTCGAACCGCGCTGCATCCTGTCGCCGGGCGATACGGGCGAAGCGTCGGGAAACGGGATCGACCTCGTCTTTTCGCCGGATTTTCTGCGCGTTGAGGCCGACGGAAAGACTGTCGTGTTTCTGTTTGAGCCGGATCCTGCGGCAGGGTTTGAGGGCGCGGATGTCCTTTTTGTCCGCTCGGTGCCGGCGGAGACCGTCGAAGCCGAATGCGTTGTTGTTCCCGGAAAGGGCGGGAACAGCGGAAACATTTACTATACGAAAAACGGATTTGAATATATATCATAACAGCGGGAGGGGAGAATATGCCGATCGTCGAAGATGAAACGCGCGTTAAAAACAGCGTGAGATCCGCCGTGCCGGAGCGAATGTATGTTTTCTGCGGTACGGAACCGTATCTGAAAGAGCATTATCTGCAAACGCTGATCTCCTCCTGCGTAGCGCAGGGCTTTGAGCTCTTCAACCTGAAAAAATTCGACGGCTCGCAGACTTCGATCCGCGAAATACTCGCCGCGGCGGATCAGGCGCCGCTGATGACGGGAAGAAACTGCGTCGTCGTGCGGGATTTTTCATTCGCGAGTATAAATTCCTCAGATTGCGAATACCTGAAGGAATACGTCGCGCGGGTGCCCGACAGCACGGTTCTGGTATTCTTTCAGAACGACGCGGATTTTCCGCCGAAGCTCAGCCGCGACGAGGCGGCGGAGGGCGAAGATGAGAAAGGCGTAAAAAAACAGCGCAAGGAGCTGTTTGACGCCATTTCAAAATACGCGTTCATCGCCAGACTGAATAAACTGCCGCAGCAGCGGCTCGTGAATCTTCTGGTGAACGGCGCGAAACGGCGCGGCGCGGCGCTTTCCGCTCAGAACGCGGCGTATATGGTTGATTGCTGCGGCGACAGCCTTTACAATCTGATGAACGAGCTTGACAAGGTCTGCGCGTTCGCCGCCGGGGGAGAGGTCTCGCGGGAGACGATCGACCGGCTCGTGACGAAAACGCTGGAGGCGACGGTCTTCGAGATCACCGACAATCTTTTCGCAGGCCGCGTCGACAAAGCGCTGACGGCGCTCGAGATCCTTCTGTTTCAGCGCACCGCGGCGCAGATGATCATGGGCACGCTGATCTCCGCATTCGTGAATATCTACCGTGTGAGACTGGCGGAAAAAGCGCGCAAAACGAACGCGGATCTGATGAAGGATTTCGGGTTGTCAAGCGCGTATTATATCGATAAGCTGCGCTCATCCTCCCGACGGCTTACCGGCGAAGGGATACGAAAGTGTCTTGAGATCCTTGACGAGGCGGATACCGCGCTCAAATCCCGCGGCGGCAGCGAGAATATCGTGCTTGAGGAAACCATCGTGAAGCTGGGGGCGGTCTTACGCTGAGAACGGACATGGCTGTCATCGTCGAGGGCAAATACGATAAAATGCGCCTTTCGCCCGTGCTCGACGCGCTGATCATCGAGACCGACGGCTTCGGCATCTTCAACAATAAAGAAAAACAGCGGTTTGTCAGAAAACTCGCAGAGGAAAAGGGCATTCTGATATTGACCGACAGTGACGCCGCGGGATTTCGCATCCGCGCCTTTCTCGGCTCGCTCACGGCGGGCGCAAAGGTATATCACGCCTATATCCCCGACGTTTACGGAAAAGAAAAAAGAAAAGACCGCCCCTCCGCCGAGGGCAAGCTCGGCGTGGAGGCGATCGATACGCAGCTTCTCAAAGCGGCGATCGAGCGCTCCGGCGCGCTGGTCGAAGAGAGCGCCGCTTCGCCCGCGGAAGCGATCACCGCCGCGGATCTGTATGCCGACGGATTTTCCGGCAGGGAGAACAGCGCGCAAAGGCGCCGCGCCCTGCTGCGGTATTTCGGTCTGCCCGAACGTCTCTCCACGTCGGCGTTTATCCGGGTCATAAATACGTATATCGGCCCCGGGGCGTATCGTGAAGCAGTTGATAAAGTGAAAAATGAAAAATGAAAAGTGAAAAATTAAGGACGGGCTCCGCCCGTACCCGATTATAGATGTGCGTAAACTGTATTTTTCAGGGTCCTTCGGCATTATCATTGTTCATTCTTCTCCGGAGATTCCCCTTACCGTACATATCATAAAAAGGCGCGAAGCGCTTTTCCGCAATTTTTCATTTTTCACTTTTTATTCTTCATTTAAATATCACAATAAGGAAAAGAGGCAAAACTATGGATCTTGCGTCCCTCGCCGCGTCTGCGGTCAAAAAAATATCTCTGGCGGAGAGTAAAAAAGTGCAGAAAAAACACCCCGCAAGGCCCCTGCCGGACGTGCAGCCGGTCGAGATCCGCGGCGCGCGCTGGCAGTGCGGCTTCGCGATGCGCGAGGTCATGCCCGACTCCCTCGACAGCGCGTTCTACGTGATCGCGGGACACGGTCCCGGCAGAAAGGCGGAGGGGATCCACGATCCGCTGACCGTGCGCGCGATGTGGATCGGCACCGAAAACGGCGGCGTCGTTCACGTCTGCGCGGACTTCATCGGGCTTACGAATACCGAGGTTCTCGATATCCGCAGACGTCTTGAGACTTTTTCGAATATCACGAACTGCAAGGCGGTCAACGTCAGCTGCACCCATTCCCACGGCAGCTTCGACACCGTCGGCTACTGGGGTAAGCTGCCCAAGACCGGCAAGGTGCCCGCGTATATGGAGAAGATCGCAGAATCGGTCAAAGAGGTCTGCTTCGAGGCGTACGAGAACCGCCGTGACGGCGTTCTCAGCGTCGGCACGGCGCACGTGCCCGGGGCGCAGCATCTGCGCAGAAAGCCCGAGGTCGCGCACGATACGCTCACGCGCATCAGATTCGCGCCCGACGACGGCAGCGAGGAGATCTGGTTTCTGAATTTCGCCGCGCACCCGAATACCCTCGGCGGCTCGAACCGCCTGATCAGCGCGGACTATCCCTATTATCTGCGGGAGACGATCGCGCAGAGTTCTTCCGCGCGCGTGCTGTTCGGCGTCGGCGCCATCGGCGCGGTCGATCCGGGACAGTATGACGAAAACAACTGGGAGCGCACGCGCATGCAGGGTGAAGCGCTCGCCGCGGCGGCGCTGTCGATCGATAACGACAGGGCGCTCGATCCCGTGATCCGCACCGTGACGCAGCCGTTTTATTATCCCGTGGACAACCCCGTGCTGAATTTCCTTGCGATGCTCGGCGTGATGAGCTCCGCGAAATTCGCCTGCGACCGGGGAGAGCTCAGAATGGCGCTGCGCTCCGAAATGTCGTATCTCATGCTCGGTGACCTGCATATCCTGCTGCTGCCCGGCGAGGAATTCCCGCCCCTCGCCTACGGCGGATACCGGGACGCGAACCATTCCGCCACGGGAAAGGGGCCCGAGGCGAACCCGAAGCCCCTCGTCGGGATCGCGGGCGACGATGATCTTCTGATCTTCGGCGTCACCAACGATATGGCGGGCTACGTCGTGCCGCCCAACGAGTTCATCCTGAATCCGACGAAGCCCTACCTCGACACCGCGACCGACAAATACGACGAGCGCCATTACCATGAAACAAACTCCCTCGGCGAGAGTGCCGCGTTCACGATCGCGGACGAATTCGCGAAGCTTGCGCGGAAAATGGCGGCTTGCTGAACGAGAAATTTTTTCTGTTTTGCGTCACATTTTTTTACTCAATCGGTTTTATATTTACAGAGAGCCGGGCGGGTCTTGGATGTAACAGGTCATGATAGCTTTTTATCTGTCCGTTATCGATACGGATGAGGAAAAACAAAAATTTACCGTGGTTTATGAGACGTGGCGTAAAGCGATGTATTACGCCGCTTTGAAGGTCACACACGATCACGGGCTTGCAGAGGACGCGCTGCAGGACGCATTTTTGTATATCGCAAAAAACATTCGAAAAATCGGCGATCCCCGAAGCGCGGAGACAAAGGCGTATCTGATCCTGACGGCGGATTCTCAGGCGAAAAAGCTGCTGCGGAAGCGTCGGGAAATCATTGACAGCGATCTTGTCGAGGACGCCGCGTGGAACGGCGGCGGCGACGTTGAGGACGCTTTTTTCGACCGGTTCGATGAAGAGGAGCTGAGCCGGAAGATCGAGGCGCTTCCGGAGGAATACCGCACGCCGCTGCTGCTGTTTTACGCCAAGGGCTTTTCCGGCAGAGAGATCGCGGAAATGCTCGGCTTGAAGGAGCCGACCGTCCGCAAGCGCGTCGAGCGGGCGAAAAAGCTGCTGGCGGATGCGCTGAAAAACGACGATGCGTGAACGGGAGCGAGCGAACATGGGCGCAGACGTACTTTCCGCCGCCTGCAAAAGGGCGATGATCGGGCTTTACGCCGACACCTCCGGGTATGACGGCATGCCGGAGCCGGAGTTTTCAAACGAGTTCCTGCAGTATATTAAAAAGCTCGCCTCGCACGTGCGCGGCGGAAAATACCGCAGGCTGACGAAGACGGCGAAGATCATTCTGATCGCGGCGATCCTTGCGCTGCTGGCTGCGCTGAGCGTGTTCGCGGCAAAGGAGCTGCGGATTCTGTTGATCGATCACGGCGTCGGGTCTTATCTTGACGTGGAAAAAAGATCGGAAACTCTTTCGGAGGGGATTACTCTCGGGTATATACCGGAGGGGTTTAGTCTGTCAGAAGAATACAGCTCGGCTCATGTTAAAACTAAATCATACTATAACTCAGATGGTTTGTTTTTTAATATAATGAAACGAGCGTCTTATGGTGGCGGAGATATCAACACCGAAGGAATCATTCCTCAAAGAAAAGATATTAACGGAATAGAGTATATTATTTCAAGTGACGATAACGGAACCGTAATCATATGGATTTCGGCAACAACAGATTGTCTTTACGATGTAAACGGGAATCTTGATGAGAATGAATTACTGCAAATTGCGATCCATTGTGAATAGTAAAAAGACGGCGATTGAAAAAATCGTCGTTTTTTTGTCACTTTTTTCCGTTTATTCGGTTTTATAATTATTTGAGAGCTGATGGGAGGTGAAATAATGAACAATAAGATCAAATACGCCGTTTCTTTGCTGTTGGCTTTGATCCTGCTTGTACAGATTGTACCGTTCGCGATAGCCGAAGACTTGGAAACGCCTGCGGACGATCCGATCATAGAAGAATATGTAAACATTTCATCCGTTTATTGTGATTGTTATATTTCCGGTATCACATTATATGCTTCGGCAACGTTAAACGCGAAAAGCAGTATGTCTTTAAGCATTAAGATAGAAGTACAGAAGCTGAAAAGCGGAGAGTATTCTACGATCGAGACCTGGACAGCGTCAAAGACCGGTGTTTCGCTCTCATTGGATGATCACAGAACGATCAACATATTCTCGACTTACCGCATCAAAGTGACCTTTACCGCGGGTGGTGAAAGCACCACATTGTATGATTACGCGTAACAGTCATTTTGACTGCACTTTAAAAATGCCGTCCGCCCCGCAAACCTCCCGGCCACTATAACCTCTCGCCGGGCTGCGGAACGGCGCGGCATTATCGGAACAAACAAATCCCCGCAAAAACGGAGGCGCAACCTTTCGGAACGCGTCTCTGTCTTTTATTTATTCTCTATCAATTATTAAAGATGACATCTGCTCCGACTTTAATAATGAAAAACAGCGGATAATCAATGTCACATTTTTTCGTCTGTTTGGTTTATTTTAGTAGAACGAATAAAAAGGTGGGGTGGTTTCTGCGTGAGAGATAAAACATTATATCTTGACTGAAAACAGATAGTCGGACAGATAAAATATTGGTTTTGTTGAACAATCAAAAAAATCATTACTATTATTTTAGGAGGTACCAAATTATGAAAAAAACAATACAAAAAATAACAATAGTCTCTTTAATTCTTGCTTGTTTTTGTTCATCCGGATTTGTTGGTTCAAGCGCAACGCAGGATATAAATTCATTATATCCTGTAAGTCCAATCGACTCTGATTATACGATGGATCCGGTTTTGCTTCAAAGTCACCTTATTACGAATGAAGAAGCAAAAGCATTATTTAAAGAGAACTCCGACTGCAATGATGACTCAAATAATGAGGAGAATCTTCGTGCTTCATGTGATAATTCTTCTCTTTTCCCAACTCCTGTAAATCAAAACGGCGGCAGTAGTGTTGCATACGCTATCGGATATTACATGAAATCTGGATCTGAACTAAAGAAATACGGATGGTCAATTAATGCGAACTGCCATAAATTTAGCCCAAAATATTTGTTTGACAAAGCAAATACGGCTGGTGTTTTGTTTGGCTGGGATGCAGTTGATTATGTGGTTACGAATGGCATTTGTTCAATTAACTACTATCCTTTAAACACCTCGACAACATTAAGTGACGGTAAACTATCTGCAGCTGCGTCACTTCATAAATCTGCGACTTATTTTGTTTGTGATAGTATCTCAACGATAAAGACCATGTTAAATAACTCTCTTGGAGTCGTTATCGAAATAAATGTTTATAATGATTTTGATACAATCAGTTCATCAAACCAGGTGTATAATCAAATAGGTGCTAACGAAGAACCCCGAGGGCGTCATGCAATTTGTCTTGTTGGTTACGATGACTCAAAAAGCGGAGGAGCCTTTAAATTTGTCAATTCCTGGGGGACAAATTGGGGACTGAACGGATACGGTTGGATATCCTATGCCTTTGTCAATTCCACTCTTATCAATCTTCTTGGTGCAGGGTATGGATATGCGTTAATAGAGCAACAAAAGGATTTGGATACGTTTTTAATGGGTGATGCCAATAATAATGGAAGCATTACATCGGCAGATGCCTCTTTAGTTTTGCAATTTGCAGCGCACACAGCAACCCCGACAAATTATCAGTTTGCAATTTCTGATGTTAATGGGGATGCAAAAGTTAATTCAACGGATGCAACACTGATTTCCAAGTATGCAGCACACCTGATTTCGCAATTTCCTTTGTACGATTAAATCGTATTCTTGCTTGAAATTGCAAAAATATTCGCTTTATCTGTTATTCATAAATCACATTGAGATAGGAGGTTATTTAAATGAAAAAATGTTTGTTTAATACCTGTTTGTGGTTCCTTGTGCTGACTTTAGCTGTTGCTTCTGTTGCAATAGCAGCTTTTGCAACAGACGGTATTGACGAACAGTATCCGGTCAGTCCGATCGAGGGGTATCTGCCTGTTCCTTCAAAAGTATACGATCATCTGGCCTCGGAGAAAGACGTTATGAATGCGCTGTATCCGGTCAGTCCGATCGAGGGGTATCTGCCTGCTCCCTCCGAAGTATACGATCATCTGATCTCTGAGGAAGACGTTATTCCCCTCGGAGACGTAAATAATGACGGACGCGTCAATTCATCTGACGCCCGATTGGCTTTAAGATTCGTCGCAAAACTGGATCCGGTGGATTCTTTGACTTTTAAAGTAATTGACGTTAATGAAGATAGTCTGATAACGGCGTCAGATGCCAGATTGATTCTTCGTATTGCTTCTAAACTTGCCTGACGATAAATATCCGCAGAACGCTTTGGTGAAGATTCCAGTAAACAAGGATAATAACATCAAACTATCATTTCAACAGCTTGGAGGTAATATATCGTGAAGACGATAATTAACAAAATAACAATAATCTCTTTAATCATTGCTTGTTTTTGCTCATTCGGATTTGTTGGTTCAAGCGCAACGCAGGATATAAATTCATTATATCCTGTAAGTCCAATCGATTCTGATTATACGATGGATCCGGTTTTGCTTCAAAGTCACCTTATTACGAATGAAGAAGCAAAAGCATTATTTAAAGAGAACTACGACTGCAATGATGACTCAAATAATGAGGGGAATCTTCGTGCTTCATGTGATAAAACATCTTGTTTCCCTACTCCTGTAAGTCAAAGTGGTGGCGATTGTACGGCATACGCTATCGGATATTACATGAAATCCGGATCTGAACGAAAGAAATACGGTTGGTCAATTAATGCGAACTGCCACAAATTCAGCCCAAAATATTTGTTTGACAAAGCCAATGTCGCCGGTGTTTTGTTTGGATGGGATGCAGTTGATTATGTGGTTACCGACGGCATCTGTTCGATAAATTACTATCCTTTAAACACCGCGGCAACACTAAGCGCCGGTAGACTGTCTGAAGCTGCGTCGCTTCATAAATCTGCGACTTATTTTGTTTGTGATAGTATCTCAACGATAAAGACCATGTTAAATAATTCTCTTGGAGTCGTTATCGAAATAAATGTTTATAACGATTTTGATACAATCAGTTCGTCAAACCAGGTATATAATCAAATAGGCGCTAACGAAGAACCCCGAGGGCGTCATGCAATTTGTCTTGTCGGTTACGATGACTCAAAAAGCGGAGGAGCCTTTAAATTTGTCAATTCCTGGGGGACAAATTGGGGACTGAACGGATACGGTTGGATATCGTATGGATTTGTCAACTCCACTCTTATCAATCTTCTTGGTGCAGGATATGGATATACGTTAATAGAGCAACAAAAGAATTTGGATGCGTTTTTAATGGGTGATGCCAATAATAACGGAAGCATTACATCTGCGGATGCCTCTTTAGTTTTGCAATTTGCAGCGCACACAGCAACCCCGACAGATTATCAGTTTGCAATTTCTGATGTTAACGGGGATGCAAAAGTTAATTCAACGGATGCAACACTGATTTCCAAGTATGCAGCCCACCTGATTTCGCAATTTCCTTTGTACGATTAAATAGTATTCTTACTTGAAATTGCAGCATAAAAACCGTCTTTAAAGAGTCAAATCCAAAAAAGCGGAGTATCTTTCATTTTTAATTCAATCAAAAAACGAAAAAACGTCTAAAAAAGAATATAATTATAATAAAATAATTTTATATTCCGGGTACTGAAAAATGTAAGCGACATAAGAGAAAACTCTTGTGCCGCTTAGTTTTTCGTTTCTATTTGGTCTGCGCTAAATGCAACAGCCCCGTGTTGTATTTTTGTGTGAAGAACTCTCGGACTTGGTTGTTCGTTGTCCATTGCCGGTGAATAACTGATCAAATCGAAATGAAAAAAACACGTTCAGTAGGTTCCCTTCCCCGTTGTTTTCTTCGCGATCGAATTATTCATCTTCACGAACGTCTTCGACAGCGGCTTATAGATGAGCATCGTGACGACCGAGCACAGCAGTCCCTTGACGAGAGTAAACGGCACGTTGAAGATCACGAGCGCCTTGATCAGCGAATCCGCCGAGGGCAGGATCGCCTTATACAGGTTCAGGATGTTTTCCATCCCGCCGAACAGGCTCGCGTAAACGGGGTAGACGATGAAATAATTCGTCGCGACGCTGATAAGCGTCATTGCTGCAGCGCCGGAAATGCATGCGATCAGCGCGCCGGTCTTCGTCTTTTTGTATCTGTAGATCATTCCCGCCGTGAAAGCGAACACAGCGCCCAGAATGAAATTGGAAAGCTCGCCGACGCCGAAGGACATCGAGACCGCGCAGTGCAGCAGGTTCTTGACAAGACAGATCAGCACGCCCGCGACAGGACCGACCGCGAACGCGCCGATCAGCTCGGGGATGTCGGAAAAATCGAGCTTCAGGAACGACGGCACGAGCGGCACCGAGAATTCAAGATACTGCAGCGACGCGGCGACGGCGGATAGCATCGCCGTGATCACGAGCCTGGTGACGTTCGTTTTGTTTGATGATGCGTTTGTGTTTTTCATTGCGAAAACCTCCGGTTTTTTGATCGTAAACGAAAAATCTTCGCAAAAAAGCCCCGCGGATCTTCCGCGGGGCTTTCAATAACGCTGAGAATTAATACGCGTTATCTTCTCTCATCCGGACTTTAACCGTCGGTCGGGGAATTGCACCCCGTCGGCCGCGCATGCGCGCAGCTCGCAGACTTTCACTGCCGGTAGGGAATCTCACCCTGCCCCGAAGATAAATTCGATTACGTTGTTATTATATGTGAGTGCGGGCGGTTTGTCAAGAAAATTCTGATTTAGCGCTTGCGCTAAATCAGATTATGCAGTGTGAAGAGTTAGGAGTGTAGAGTGAAGTTTCGGACGGGGTAAACCCCGTACCCCATTTTAAAGACAAGGAATTTGACTCTGTGCCATTTATTTTAACTCAAAATACAGTTTACGGCATATATAATCAAGTCGCAACGCGACTTCCGTCACTTCACTCTTCACTCTGCACACTCCACACTTTAGTAGAAGCAATCAGCGCGAAAAATCAGAAATTATGATACGGTAATTCCATCGAATAAAACATACGGCAGCACCGACGCGCCGTCCTCGACGGTGTCCTTCGAGATCGCGACGACGTTGTTCAGCATTTTCTCGAGATTGCCGCTGATCATCGTCTCGGTCACGGCGTGCTTGATCTCGCCGTTCTCGATCAGGAAGCTGTTCTTCGCCACGCCCGAGAAATCGCCGTTGACCGCGGGCTCTCCGCCGGAGAAACGGCAGACGAGGAGCGCTCTGTCGATCCCCTTGATGATCTCGTCGAGGGTCTTGTCGCCGGGCGCGACCGCCATGCACGAGCTGGTGGACGGCGCGCGTTTGTTGCCGGTCTTGCGCGCGGCGTATTCCGAAAGTCCGAAGTCTTTCAGAACGCCGTTTTCGATCATATCGAAATTCTCGCTGACGTAGCCGTCGTCGGTGATGCGTTCGCCGCCGCAGATGCGTTCGTCGAGCGGGATGATCGAAACGGTGAGTTTTTCGTCCGCGACTTTCTGCCCGAGCTTGTCTTTCCACGCGGCGGTGCCGTTGATCAGCTCCGTCGAGCCCGCGAATTTATAAAGCGCGGTGTCGATGAGTTCCCCGAGATAGGTCGGCGCGACGAGGATCTTGCCGGTAAACTTTTCGCCGATCGGCGATGCGTCCAGCTCTTTCTGGCTCTGGTCGAAGAGCGCGCGCTGCATGCCCAGGTCGATCAGCGGTCTTGACAGATCGCCGAACTGCGCTTCGTATCCGTTGAAGGACGTGGCCTTCTCACCCTCGTGCGACGAGAACATCGTCGACAGGGTATAGCCCGCCTCGCGCAGCCGGTGATACACGCCGTTGGTATTCATGACGGCGGTGTCGGTCTCGGAATACTCCGAAAAGACCTGCTCGAGAATGACCTTCGGGTAATCTGCGCGCACGGTGTCGAGGAATTCGGTGATGCGGTCGAAAAACAGATCCATATCCCCGCTTTTCGAACCGACGTCGAATTCCGCGTTGCGCGTAAAGTCCGCGATGCACACGGCGTCGTCGACGACCGCGGCGTCCGCCGCTTCGATGCACTCGCGCGCCGCCGCGTCGATGGACGCTTCGTCAAACTGGTTGATCGAGGCGTTGCCTTTTTTACCGTCTTTGATCGCCTTCATCGAAATGCTGTTGTCGATCACGGTGCGCATCAGGCTGATCTCTCCGCCGTCGATATTGAGCTCCTTCGCCTTGCCGTGGGCGACGGTGCACTGCGCGTCGTCCGCCCCGGCCTTTTTCAATGCCTCAAGCACGTAGGAGGCGATCTCTTTCAAATCTTTCATCGTTCCGTCTCCCTTACTGTCCGCCGATGGTGACTTTGCACTTGACCGCGGGACCGCCGAGCCCGACGGGCATCGGCTGCTTCTTGCCGCAGTAGCCAGAGGAATCCCATTCCGGCTCGTCGGAGAGCATCGTCACGGTTTTGAGCATCTCGAACGCGACGCCGGAGATCGTCGTATCCCTGAGCGCCTTTCCGAGCTTGCCGTTTTTGATCTCATAACCCATCGTGACGCCGAACATGAACTCGCCGGTGGTGTCCGCCTGTCCGTTGCCGGTGCTGATGAGATAATAGCCGTCGTCGATCGAGGCGATCATATCGTCGAGCTTGTCCGTGCCGGGCAGCACGGCGGTATTGCGCATGCGGATCAGCGGCTCGTCGTTGAACGCGAACGCGCGCGCGTTGCCGCGGGGCGTCATGCCGAAATGCTTCGCCGACTCGAGATTGTTCATATATCCGACGAGTATGCCGTCTTTGATGAGAATTTCATCCTCGCATTCGGTGCCCTCGTCGTCGACGAAGACCGGCAGCGGGCAGGGGCTGCCGAACGCGGTATGCGCGAAATCGACCATGCTGACAAGGGGCGAGGCGACCTGTTTGCCGAGCATATGCCCCGCGACGGAGCCGCCGAGCACAAGGTCCGCCTCGACCGTGTGGCCGACCGCCTCATGCGCGAGCATCCCCGCGAGCGACGGCGCGAGGATCACGTCCGCGACGCCCGCCTCGGGGAACACGCCCTCGGTCTTGTCGATAAGCTTCCGATAGAGCTTTTCGATCTTCTCCGCGTAGAGGAGCGGATCGGTAAAATAATCCGGGAAATACCCGCTGCCGCCGTTCAGCACGTCGAACAGCTCAAGCGTGTCGCCGTCCTTCGTGTCCGCGGAAAGAAATACGTAAACGTAGACGCGCGGGGCGACCGTGTGCGCCTTCGTCCCGTTCGAGGCGCAGAGCAGCTTTTCGAATTTCTCGCTCGTCACGATGATCTTTCTGCCCGAAAGCCGGGGATAGGTCTTTTCGATATAGGCGTCGAGCTCCGTCGCGAAATCGACGTAGACCTTGCGCGGCAGTACGGGCGACGGCGCGGGCGGCGCAGTGAAAAACGGTTTCGTCTGCGGCAGCGCCGGTTTGCCCTTTTTGAGCTTCCCGTCGAGGAACGCGGCGTTTTCTTTCGCCTCGCGCAGCACGTCCTTCACGCTGTCCTCGTCGTAATCGGCGCAGGAGGCGAAGCCCCACGAGCCGTTTTTGCAGACGCGCGCGCACACGCCGCCTGCCTTGCCGCTCTGATTGGCGACAAGGTTGCCGCCGATCAGGGCGACCTTGACCGTCTCTGTCTGCTGCGCACGGAGCTCGGTATGCTCCGCGCCGGACTGAATGAGGTCGGAAATATAATCGTTCAGCAAAATATCACGCTCCGATAAATAGTCTTTGTCAAACGGGGAAATTTATTCCGCCGTGATCTCCGCGCCGCCGAGCGGGCGGATCGAAAGGATGTAGCACGCGCCCTCGCCGAAGACCTTCTCGAGCGCCTCTTTGTATTCCGCGACCAGATCGTTCGGCACGAACGCCTGGATCGTTCCGGCGAAGCCGCCGCCGTGCACGCGCCAAGCGCCTTTGCCCGCAAGGATGCATTCGCTGACGGCGAGCGCCAGCGCGACGGGCTGCTGCGCGGGGAATTTCGGGGAGAACACGTTCTGATTATACATATAGGACGAGAACCCGCTCTCGATCACGAGCTTCTTGAACGCGTCGAAATCTCCCGCCGAGAGCGCGGCGGCTTCCCTGTCGACGCGGCTGTTCTCCGCATAGAAGTGCATCGCGCGCAGTACGGCGCGCTCGCCGACCTTTTTGCGGATCATATCGAGGTTTTCGTAAACGGTTTCGGGCTCGACCTCGCGCAGGCACTTTTTGCCGAAGATTTCGGCGACGGCTTCCATCTCACCGCGGATCGCCGCGTAGTCGTCGGTCAGGTCCGCATGGCTCGCTCTGGTGTCCACGATGCAAAGGCTGTGCCCGCAGGCGGCGAAATCGAACGCCACGGGGGTGATCACCGGCGCAGCGGGATCGGCGAAGTCGATCGCGACGAAGGAGCCCACCGAGCAGGCAGTCTGGTCCATCAGGCCGCAGGGCTTGCCGAAGAACACGTTCTCGGCGTACTGCGCGGTCTGCGCGATCACGACGGGGGAGATCTTGCCGTCGTTATACATATAATTGATGATCGTGCCGATCAGCACCTCGAACGCCGCGGAGGAGGAGAGGCCCGAGCCGGAAAGCACTTCCGACACGGTCGCCGCGTCGATGCCGCCGATCTGCCAGCCGAGCTCTTTGAGACGCGCAGCGACGCCGCGGATCAGCGACGCGGAATGCCCGGTCTCTTCCGCGACGGGTTCCAGTTTCGCAAGATCGACGATATCGGTCTTGGAATAGCCTCTCGATTTTACGCGGATCACGTTTTCGTCGTTCTTCGCGGCTGCGGCGACGGCGTCGAGATTGATGGACGCCGCGAGCACCTTGCCGTGGTTGTGGTCGGTGTGGTTGCCGCCGATCTCGGTCCTGCCGGGGGCGGAGAAGAAGCGAAGACCTTCCCTTTCGCCGTAAAGCGCGGCGAAATCCTCCGCGAGGGAGAAATACCGCTCGCTCTGGCGGGCGAGGTCGTCCGCGGCGTAGATGCGGCGCATCGATTTTTCGTATGCGCCCGCGTTCAGTTTTTCCTTGAGTGATGAAAATGCCATGTCTATAGTTCCTTTCATTTTTTTTTGTATATTTAAGGCAATAGGCAGCAGGCAATGGGCATTAGGTAACAAACCAAAGCGCACAGCGTAAATTTACAAATCTATTGCCTAATGCCCAATGTCTAATGCCTTCTGATATGAATTCAGCTGTCCACCCGGAAGAAGATCGCGCCGAAGATCAGCAGCGACACGCCGCCGATCGCGAACAGTACGATGACCGGGGCGAGAAATTCATAGGAGATCGGGTTGTAGATACTGCGGCCGATCTTGCTGTAAGACAGAATTTTCGGCGAGTAGCCGATCAGGGAAATAAGCAGGTACCGGTCGAAGGGGTATTGCTCCGCGCCGTAGATCCTGCTGATCTTGTTCGTCGGCGTCCACGGGATCAGTCGCGTGAGCAGAAGGATCAGTCCCTTGCCGTATTTCGTCTCGAAGGTCTTGCGTATGATCGCGGAGCTGACAAGCTTTTTATCGAGCTTGCCGATATCGAATTTTACGCCCCACATATACCGTATCGACATCAGCAGCGCCATGCCGACGGCGTTGATGATCACAGCTTCGGCGTAGGGAAACACCATGCCCGTGATAACAAACATGAACGACAGGGGGATCGGCAGCACGCTTTTCAGCATAAACAACAGCTCGATGATGATCAGGATCATCCATTTCGCGTCGAGAGAGGCGACGGCGAGCTGGATCTCATAAAGCTTATCGGTCAGCTCGACGTACTGCAGCCGTATCAGCTCAAAGTCGCCGTACTGGCTCAGAAGCAGAAGCAGCACCGAAAGGCAGAGCATCGTAACGCCCGTGATATTTATGAACCTGCCGAGTGCGCGGCTTTTTGTTTCACGCTGCAAAAAATCCCCCCTTTGGATATTGCGTCTTATCGCCGCATATGTTAATATTTAAAAAAACAGAAAGAAGAGGCGGAAATGATGAAAATCGTTGTGCTTGACGGCTTTGCCGAAAATCCGGGTGATCTCTCGTGGGACGCGCTGCGCGCCTTCGGCGATACCGAAATATATGACAGAACGCCCGCGGAGCTGATCCTGCCGCGCGCGGCGGGCGCGGAGATCGTCGTCACGAACAAAACGCCGCTGACAGCCGAAACGCTTGAAAAACTGCCGGATGTGAAATTCATTGCGCTGTTGTCCACGGGCAGCAACGTGGTCGACTGCGCGTACGCCCGTTCCCGCGGGATCCCGGTGTCGAATATTCCGGCGTATTCCACGGAGTCCGTCGCGCAGCTCGTGTTCGCGTTTATTCTCGAGCATACGAGAAAAGTTGCGCTGCACAGCGTCTCCGTGATGCGGGGCGACTGGGCGAAGTGCGCCGATTTCTGCTATACGCTCGCGCCGCTGACGGATATCAGGGATAAGACCATCGGTATTTTCGGCTACGGCAGCATCGGCAGGGCGGTCGCGCGCATCGCACTCGCGTTCGGTATGCGCGTGCTTGCCCATTCCCGATCGCATACGTCGGGCTCCGAGGGCAGCGTCGTTTTCTGCGATCTTGATACGCTGCTCAGAGAAAGCGATTTTGTGACGCTGCACTGTCCTCTGACGGCGGAAACGACCGGTCTTGCGGACAAGGCGTTCTTCTCGAAAATGAAACGCACCGCGATTTTTATCAATACCTCGCGCGGTCCCGTCGTGAACGAAAAGGATCTTGCCGACGCGCTGAACGGCGGCGTCATCGCCGGCGCGGGGCTCGACGTGCTTTCGTCGGAGCCGCCGCATGAGGATAATCCGCTGTTTTCAGCGAAAAACTGTTATATTACGCCGCATGTCGCGTGGGCGTCCTTTGAGACGCGCGGCAGACTGATGGATATCTTTATCGGCAATATCGAGGCGTATCTGAACGGCGCGCCGCGGAATACGGTCAACTGACCGAAAAACAGCCATACTAAATTATTATATTATAATCTAAACCATAAAACAATACTATTCTTGAAAATATTTTTTCCGGCGCGCGCGTATAATTTGTCAAAGACGCTTGAAAATATCATATAATAGGCTTATAATAATATTTTAATAAACATAATGCGATATTATGCAGCCGAAGTTCAAACGGGGAGGAGCGCGCGGGCCGATGAGCGGGCAGAGGAAAAAACAAAGCCGCAAAGAGCTTGCGGTATCCGGCGTTCTGTTCGCCGTTTTGTTCGCGGTTTTCGCGTATCTGTTTTTCTCCTGCGCAAAATACGGAGGCAAGGGCGC
Source organism: Clostridia bacterium (assembly GCA_017429345.1). Taxonomy (GTDB): domain Bacteria; phylum Bacillota; class Clostridia; order Oscillospirales; family Acutalibacteraceae; genus RGIG2774. The sequence continues at coordinate 19,721 of JAFRPB010000116.1, forward strand.
GGACGAAACATTCTATCTCACGATCCCGCACAGGCTGTTGTTCGGCGACGGGCTTGTCAGCGACGAGCAGCACCCTTCATTGTTTTCTTCGTTTTTTTTGTTTCTTCCGTTTCGCGTTTTTTATACTGTCCGCGGCGGCGCGGACGGCGCGGTGCTGTTTTTCCGCTATCTGTATTTTGCGGTGAAAATGATATTTTATCCGTATATCTATTTTTCGCTGATCCGCCGCGGCGCTCTGCGCGCGCTGACGGCTGCCGCGGCGTTCACCGCTTTTACGCCCTGGGCGATCCCCGCTGTCAATTATTATACCGTGCCGCTGTTCGCGGGCGTCGTCGTCTGTATGATCCTGTTCGTCCGTGAGAAGGCGGGAAAAGCGCGGCTGCTGCTTGCGGGATTTGCCTTCGCGTGCCTTGTGATCACGCAGCCCGCCGCCGCGGTGATCTGGTTCGTTTACTGCGCGCTTATGATCGTCAGGGCGGCTGCCGCGAAAAAAAACAGGACGCTTTTTTCCGGCGCGGGGGAGCTGCTTTCCGTTCGCGCATGGGGATTTATTACCGCGGGCGTCGCGCTCTGCGCAGTTCTGTTTCTTGTTTATCTGATGAGGAACAACACCGTCGGCGGCATTCTGCGTTCGCTGCCGGAGCTGATGGGCGAGGATCTGCGGCAGAACTCGATCCTGAATTTCGGCAAGCTCGGAACGCTCGTGCGCAGTATCGGCGTATTTGCGATCATTCTCAACGCGCTACTGATCGTTCTGCTCGCCGCGGTACGGAAAAGAAGCGGCGCTTTCCGCCCCGTGCTGTTTTTCGCCTGCTGCGCGTGCTTTCTGATCACGACGCTGTCGCAGTTCTTTGTCTTTAACGGCAATTTTATCTGTCTGCGCCCGTTCCCGCTGTTTCTGTTCGGCCTGCAGTGTTATCTGCTCTGCGAAAAAAAAGACGCGCGTCTTTTGCTGTTCTGGGCGTTCGGCGGCGTGCTGTGCGTTTGTATCGACGCGTTTTCGGTGCAGTCGATCGGCTTCGGCGTCGCCGTTTCCGGGATCCCCGCCGTGCTGCTCTTCTTTGACGCCGCGCGGCAGATCTTCGGCCCGGAAGAAAGAAAAATCGGGGCGGAGCGCGGCGCCGGCAGACGTTCGGTCCGACTGCCCGTGAAGCTGTTTTCCGTCGCCGGATGCGTTCTGTTCGGCGCGGCGGTCGTTTTCGGCGTCTTGCTGGATCTGGGCTCCGGTTCCTTTTTCAACATCAACGACGATTATGTCGAGGCGACAAAGGGTCCTCTCGCGGGGCTGTCCGTCGAACGGGAGATGAACGAGACGCAGAATACCGCGTTCGGCGATCTTGCGCGCGTCGCGGCGCAGGATGACGGCGGGCTGTTCGTATGCGGCGTATTTCCCGAATGCTATTTATATGCCGACGTTCCGTATGCGACCTACAGCGCGTGGTGCGGAGACGACAACGTGCCGGAGCGCGCGCTGCATTACTGGCAGACGGAGCCCGAAAAACGGCCGGAATATATATATATCCCGTTTCGGAATCGCATCGGAGAAAGGATCGATTCCGAACAGACGAAGGCCGCGCTCGATTTTTTTGAGTCGGTGTGCGTTTGCAGCAGGGAAGAAGCCGAAGGCGGATATCTGCTGCATGTAACCGGCTGGACGGACGAATAATGGCCGTTCCGGCGAATGCCGGACGGATCGGAGGATAATATGCGAAAAAAATGGGAATTCTGTTCCGTGGACAGAGAAAAGGCGCTTTCGCTTGCGCAGGAGTGTGAGATCGCTCCTTTTACCGCGCTGCTTCTTTGTTCCCGCGGCGTTGAAGACGTTCGGAGCGTAAAGGATTTTCTTTCTCCGGGCGAAGCGCTTGCGGATCCTTTTTCGCTGAAGGATATGGATAAAGCGGTCCGGCGTGTGGCGGACGCGGTGGATCGCGGAGAGCGGATCTGTGTTTTCGGCGATTATGACGCCGACGGCGTTACCGCGGTCTCCGTCCTGTTCAGTTACCTCGAAACGCTTGGCGCGGACGTGTATTACCGCATTCCCTCCCGCAGCGACGGATACGGCCTGAACGCTGCCGCGGTCGAGGAGCTGGCGGAGCAGGGCGTTTCGCTGATCATCACCGTCGATAACGGCATCACCGCGTTTGATGCGGCGGAAAGAGCCGCCGAGCTCGGCGTTTCGCTTGTCGTTACGGATCATCATATGCCGTCGGGAGACGGTTTGCCGAAGGCGGACGCGGTGGTCGATCCTCACCGGGAGGACGACGATTCCGCTCTGGAGTGCCTCGCCGGCGTCGGCGTGGCATTTAAGCTGGTCTGCGGGATCGAGCGCGCGGACTATGATTCGCTGCTGGAGGAGTATTCTCAGTATGTTGCGGTCGGGACCGTGGCGGATCTCGTTCCCCTGATCGGTGAAAACCGTCTGATCGTTACCGCGGGCCTGCACGCCATGCGTTCGTCGCCTCTGCCGTGGATCCAGGCTCTGGCGAAAAAAGCGGGTCTCAATTCAAATAAAATCAGCTCGAACAACGTCGCGTTCGGTATCGCGCCGCGTATTAACGCCGCCGGCAGAATGGGCAGCGCCGACGATGCGGTGAAGCTGCTGCTCAGCGACGATCCCGAGGAGGCTGCGTTCTTTGCCGAGCAGCTGGACGCGCAGAACGACCTGCGTCACGCAGCCGAGAAGAAAATCATTGACGACGCCGCCGCGCTGATCGCGGCGCACCCGGAATATGTCACGGATCGCGTGATCGTTCTCAGCGGAGAAAACTGGAACGAGGGCGTGATCGGTATCGTCGCCTCGCGCATCGTCGAGCGGTTTATGCGTCCTGTCGTGATGATTACCGAAAACGGGGACGGAACGGCAAAGGGCTCCTGCCGCGGCGTGGAAGGCTTCTCCATGTTTGACGCGCTGAGCTACTGCGACAATATACTTACGAATTTCGGCGGCCATACGCTCGCCGCGGGACTGGGACTGAAAACGGAGAATATCCCGCTGCTGCGAAAAAAAATCAACGAATACGCCGAGAGCCACGTTCCCGCGCATCCGACGATGAAGATCAGCTGCAAGTTAAATCCCGCGGCGATCAATATAGATTTTCTTGACGCGCTTGAGGCGCTTGAGCCCTTCGGCATGGGCAACAAGGAGCCGATTTTTGCGCTGTGCGGCACGACCGTGGCGGAGATCCGCCCCGTCAGCAGCGGCAAGCATTGCCGCGTTACGCTTCGTAAAAATACGGCGGAGCTGGCTGCGATGATGTTCGGCAGCGCTCCCGACTCGCTCTCGTTCGCGGTCGGCGACAGGATTGACGTCGCCGTGCTGATCTCTCGAAACGAGTTCAACGGCAGAGTCTCGCCCTCCGTGCAGATCAAAGCGTTCCGTTTTACCGGAACGGACGAGGAAGCGCTGTTTGCCTCATACGCGCTGTATCAGAAGCTTGACGCGGGGGACGCGCTGTCAGAGCGGGAGAAAGCGGCGCTCTTGCCGGATCGGAGTTTTATCGCCCGGGTTTACCGGGCGGTCTGCGGAGACGGCGCGGGCAAAAACGAAGAGGCGCTGCTGCAGCTCTCCAACGCGACGGAGCCGCAGCTCGGCAAGCTTCTCGTAACGCTGCGGGCGCTGTGCGACAGCGGACTGATCGTGCCGAAGGGCGCGGGATACGCCGGGGTGGAAACACCGACAAAAATCAATCTTGCGGATATTCCGATTCTTGCGGAGCTGGGCTTCGTGAATCAATAATTTTTACCGGGACAGGAGGGACGGCAGATGGAGAATACACAGACGGATTTCGGTTACGCGCAGCTGCGTGAAATGCTCTCACAGACCTTTGACGGTCAGGTGATGGCGCAGATCGACCGGGCGTACGAAACGGCGGAAAAAGCCCACAAGGACCAGAAGCGGCAGTCGGGCGACCCGTATATCACGCATCCGATCGCCGTCGCGAAGATCCTGTATGAGCTCGGTATGGACGCGCCGTCAATCGAAACAGCGCTGCTGCACGACGTTGTGGAGGATACTCCCGTTACGCTCGACGATCTCAGAAACGAATTCGGCGAAGAGATCGCGAATCTTGTCGACGGCGTAACCAAGATCGGCAAGATCCCGCTCTCCACGCGGGAGGAGCAGCAGGCGGAGAATATCCGCAAAATGCTCCTTGCGATGTCCGAGGATATCCGCGTCATTATTATTAAGCTCGCGGATCGGCTGCACAATATGCGCACGCTGCAGCATATGCCCGAAAAGAAGCGCAGGGAAAAAGCGCGCGAGACTCTGGAGATCTACGCGCCGATCGCCCATCGGCTCGGTATCCGCGCCGTGAAGGAAGAACTCGAGGATCGGGCGATCATGTATCTCGATCCGGTCGCTTATAAGGAGATCGGCGATCAGCTTGCAGCGCAGAGCACGATGCGACAGGAATTTCTCGACGATATCAAGGCGCGGATCCGCGCGCGGATCGAGCCCATCTGCGCCGACGCGCAGATCGACGGCAGGATCAAGAGCGTCAACGGCATTTACCGCAAAATGTATATGCAGAACAAGAATTTCGATCAGATCTACGATATCTACGCCGTGCGCATCATCGTCGATACCGTGAACGACTGCTATAACTGTCTGGGAATGATCCACGATATGTTCCGGCCGATCCCCGGCAGATTCAAGGATTATATCTCGACCCCGAAGCCGAATATGTACCAGTCTCTGCACACGACCTGCGTCAGCCGCGAGGGGCTTCCGTTTGAGGTGCAGATCCGCACGTGGGAAATGCACCGCACGGCGGAATACGGCGTCGCCGCGCATTGGAAATATAAGCTCGGCATGAACGGCAGCGACAAGCCGGAGGCAAGAATGGCGTGGATCCGTCAGCTTTTGGAAACGCAGAATTCCGCCGAGGACGTAACGGACATCGTTTCCGCGATCAAAAACGATCTGGTGCCCGAGGAGATCTATTGTCTGACGCCGAAGGGAGACGTATTCCCGCTGCCTGCCGGCGCGACGGTGATCGACTTCGCTTACGCGATCCATTCGGAGGTCGGCAACCGCATGATCGGCGCAAAGGTCGACGGACGTATCGTGCCGATCGATTTCCGTCTTTCCACCGGTCAGATCGTTGAGATCATCACCTCGTCTCACGCGAATAAGGGGCCGAGCCGCGACTGGCTGAATATCGTCAAAACCGGCAGCGCGAGAAGCAAGATCCGTCTCTGGTTCAAGCGGGAGCGCCGGGATGAGAATATTACCGAGGGCAAGTCGGCCTTTGAGCGGGAGCTGCGCAAGAACAATATCCGTATTCCCGAACAGGATTACGATCAGTTCCTTTCGGACCTCGCCTCGCGTTATCACTGCAACAGCGTGGATGATTTTTACGCGTCCATCGGTTACGGCGGCATCGTTCTGAGCCATATCATGCCCCACGTGCGCGACGAGTGGGCAAAGCTCGTCAAGGCGTCCGAGCCGCCGAAAACCGTGCAGGAGATCCGCGACGAGATTGCGAGCGCTGCGCAGCCTTCGGCAAAGCGTCACCGGAACGGAGACAGCGTGGTGATCGAGGGGATCGATAACTGCCTTGTCAAGCTCTCTAAATGCTGCAGCCCGATCCCCGGGGACGAGATCATCGGCTTCATCACCCGCGGACACGGCGTCTCCGTGCATAAAAGGGACTGCAACAACGTTCCCGTCGATCTCTCGAACTGCGCGGAGCCTGACCGCTGGGTCCGCGCGCATTGGGACGAGGATACGGGCGCGAATTTCGGCGCGACGATCCGTATCTCGTGCGACGACCGTTACGGACTGATGGCGGATATCACCGCCGTTCTCGCGGCGATGCACGTGATGATCCTGAATATTTACACGCTGAGCAATAAAGAGAAAAACGCCGTCGGCGCGATCGTGCTCACGCTGTCGGTGGACTCCGTGGAACAGCTCAGGACCGTCGCCGACCGGATCAGGAAGATCCGCGGCGTAACGGGGATCTCCCGCGGGTAAACAGGGTGTTTATAGTTGCTCGTTGCTTATTGCCGGTGGCTCGTTGCCTGTTGCCGGAAGCCGGCAGCCGGAAGCCAGAAGCCGGCAGCCGGAAGCCAGAAGCCAACAGCCAACAGCCAACAGCCAGAGGCCGGAAGCCGCTGAAATACCGACGGCGGCGACAATTGCAGTATATCATTCGTATCAAATATCTTTCAAAAAATACAGGAGAATATGAAAAAATGAAAAAGCTTTACAGATCCGAGACCGACAAAAAGATCGCCGGCGTCTGCGGCGGCATCGCGGAATATCTCAACGTCGATTCCACCATCGTCCGGCTGATCTGGGTGCTTGCCGTTCTGTTCGCGGGCACGGGCGTGCTCGCTTACATCATCTGCGCGCTCATCATCCCCGACCGCCCGCCGCTTGCGGACGATTCCGGCGTGGTGGACGACAGAGGCGACTCATGAGAGCGGTAATTCAGCGCGTTTTAAGCGCGTCGGTCGAGGTCGGCGGCGAAACCGTCGGCAGTATCGGCAGGGGATTTCTCGTGCTGCTGGGCGTGATGCGCGGCGATACCGAAGCGGAGGCGGCGCTGCTTGCGGCGAAGACCGCGAAGCTGCGCGTTTTTGAGGATGAAAACGAAAAAATGAACCTCGCGCTGCCCGACGTGGGCGGCGAAACGCTGGTCGTCTCGCAGTTCACGCTCTGCGCGGACTGCAAAAAAGGCAACCGTCCTTCGTTCGATCCCGCAGCCGCGCCGGACGAGGCGAAGCGGCTGTATGAGTATTATGTCGACGAGCTTGAAAAAAACGGTCTTCCGCGGCCAAAGACGGGAATTTTCGCGGCGGATATGAAGGTATCGCTCGTCAATGACGGACCGGTGACGATCATTTTCGATACGGATAAAATGGCCGTTCCCGGCAGAAAAGGATGAAACAATGAAGATCGAAACGCTTTATTTCGGCAGCCGGTGGGCGAATACTTATCTGCTGACCGATGAAAACGGCGTGAGCGCGCTTGTCGATCCCGGTGCGCCGACGCCGCGTCTGCCCAAAGCGCTTGAGGGAAAAGACGTGAGGTACATCCTGCTCACGCACGGACATTACGATCATATTACGTCCGTGTCCCCGGTGAAGGAAATCACCGGCGCGCAGGTGATGATCCACCGGCTTGACGCGCCGATGACCGAAGACGCGGGATTGAATCTGTCGTTGCTTTCGGTCGGCAGGATGACGGCGTCTTTTTCGCCCGATCACCTTCTCGAAGACGGAGAGGAGCTGCCCTTCGGCGGCGTCCGGGTACTGCACACGCCGGGCCATACGCCCGGTTCGGTCTGTTTTATCGGCGCGGATTATATCATCAGCGGCGATACGCTGTTCGAGGGCGGTATCGGCAGAACGGATTTTCCCGGCAGCGACCTTGAGGATATGAAACGCTCCCTGCGCAGACTTGTCAATCTGCCCGGCGACTATGCGGTCTATCCCGGTCACGGCGACGCGACGACGCTTGAAAACGAGCGCATGAATAATTACTATATCAACTATCTGATAAAATAAAGCTATGCTGACTTTAAGGTTCAATCACCGGTTCCGGTATGAGACGGAAAAGCTCGTGCGGGAGTTTTTCCCGTCTGAAGAATTGAATATGACCGAAACACTGCCGGAAGACTGCGGCGACTTCATCGAATCGCTGATCGGCGTCGAAGGGTGTTGGCAGAAATATATCGTCCGCGTATGCTGCGCGGGAAGAGAACTCGTTCGCGACCGCATCGGCGACAGGGACGACGGCGACGAAGCAGAGCTCGAGATCTGCACGCTGCTGTTCGACGCGCTGTGCGAGTTTACCGGTTATACGCCCCCGTGGGGACTTCTGACCGGCGTGCGCCCGGCGAAGCTGATGAGCATGCAGCGCCGCGCGTTGGGCGACGATGAGGCGAAGCGTTTCTTCCGGGAGGATATGAAAGTATCCGGCGGCAAAACGGAGCTTGCGTTCGCGGTTTCGGTGAACGAGGATCGCGCCGCGCTTCTGAGCCCGCCGAAGAGCTGTTCGCTGTACGTCTCGATCCCGTTCTGCCCGACAAGGTGCAGCTACTGTTCTTTTGTTTCCCATTCCAATGAAAATGCGAAAAAGCTGATCCCGAAATATACGGAGCTGCTTTGTGAGGAGCTGAAGCGAACAGGGGAAATCGTCGCGGATCTCGGCCTCTCTTTGAAAAGCGTCTATATCGGCGGCGGCACGCCGACGGTGCTCACACCCGAACAGCTTGCCCTTGTCATCGGCGCGGTGAACGCGAACTTCGATCTTCGCGAAAGCCTTGAATTTACGGTGGAGGCGGGCAGACCGGATACCGTAACCCCCGAAAAGCTCGCCGTGATCCGTGAGGGCGGCGCGAAGCGCGTCAGCATCAACCCCCAGACCTTCAGCGACGCGGTGCTCGAAAAGATCGGCAGGAAGCATACCGCCGCCGAAACGCTCGGCGCATACGAGCTTGCGGTGAAAGCGGGCTTCGACGATATCAATATGGACCTGATCGCCGGTCTGCCGTCGGACACGCTCGAGGGTTTTTCCGAGAGCCTTGAGAAAACGATCTCGCTCTCTCCCGCAGAGATCACCGTGCATACGCTCGCGCTCAAGCACGCGGCGAATCTCGTGACCGAAAAACGCGTGATCGATCCTGGCGATACCGGCGCGATGCTCGATCTCGCTGCTCGGCGGCTGACCGAAAGCGGTTATTCGCCGTATTATATGTACCGCCAGAGCCGCTGTATCGGCAATCTTGAGAACGTCGGCTGGGCGAAGGAGGGCTTCGGCAGCCTCTATAATATCTTTATGATGGAGGAGCTGCATACGGTGCTCGCCTGCGGCGCGGGCGCGGTCACGAAGCTCAAACGCGACGGCGTGAACGACATCGACAGAATATTTAATTATAAATATCCATATGAATATATCGGCAGGTTTGAGGACGTGCTTGCGAGGAAAGTGCAGATATATTCGTTCTACGGGAAATAACAGTCCCGAGTTCCGAGTCCCGAGTCCCGAGTCCCGAGTCCCGAGTCCCGAGCCCCGAGATGCGAGAATCGAGAACCGAGATGCGAGAATCGGGATACGAGAACCGGGATACGAGAACCGGGATACGAGAACCGGGATGCCGGTCGGACTTAAAGACAAAAGACTGATAATAAAATATCATAGACCAGATTTGATCCTACCATCATTTTCGTCTCTCATCTCTTATCTATTATCTCTTATATCTCGACTCTCGATTCTCGGCTCTCATCCCTCATCCCTCATCCCTTATCCCTTATCTCTTACAAAACAACGAAAGCCGGTGAAAAAATGGCAGACAACTATCAGATATCCTACATCAACTCCTCGATGAGTGCGGACCCGGCAGGATTTGTGCGCGAATGCGAGGCGAATTTCCGCGCCGAGGTCTCCGCGGCGGCGTCCCTCGCGGTGAAAAACGGCAGCAAGCTCGTGATGCTCGCGGGGCCGAGCTCCTCGGGCAAGACCACGACCGCGTCCATCCTCGACGAATGGATCACCGCGCGCGGCGGCGAGGCTTACGTCGTCTCGCTCGACGATTTTTATCTCAACCGCGGCGAGGGGCCCAAGCGTGAGGACGGCACCGATGACTACGAGACTGTCTACGCGCTGGATATCCCCTGTATCACCGACCGGCTTTACAGACTGCTCAAAACGGGGCGAGCGCTGCTGCCGATGTTTGATTTCGTTACGGGCAGACGCAGCGCGCAAACGCATGATATCCGCCTGAAGAAAGAAGATATCCTCGTCATTGAGGGACTGCACGCGCTGAACCCCGTGATCACGGGCGGTCTGCCGCAGGATCTGCTGTGCCTTGCATATATCAGCGTTTCCTCTCGCGTCTGCGCCGAGAACAATATCTATCTCAATAAACGCGATCTGCGCTTTATCCGCCGTCTGATCCGTGATTATAAGTATCGCAACAGCTCGCCGGAGCGCACCTTCGCGCTCTGGCGCGGGGTGCTGACGGGGGAAGACGAATACCTGTTCCCCTTCTCCGACCGGGCGCATATCCGCATCAATTCCTTCCATCCGTACGAGCCCTGCGTCTTTGCGCATCAGGCGATCGCGCTGCTGGATTCGGTCCCGGAGGACAGCGTTTATTATAAAAACGCGCGGCTGCTCTCGCAGAAGCTCTCCGGGTTCGCTTACGCGCCGGAAAACATCACGCCGCAGGATTCTCTTCTGCGGGAATTCCTCGGGAAATAGTACATACTATACGGAAGAGTATCGATCAAGCGAATAATGAAAGAGGGAACGTCAATGTCACCGTTAAAACAGCAGACAAGAAAGAAACAGTCGCTTCTCAACGGCGCGCTGGTGTTGATGATCGCCGCGGTCTTCGTTAAGGTCATCGGCGTCCTTTACAAGATCCCGCTCAACCAGATCCTCGGCGTTTTGGGCAGGTCTTATTACAGCTCCGCATATGCGGTCTTTATAATGGTTTATTACGTCGCGCTCGCCGGTCTGCCGACCGCGATGTCACGTCTTGTCGCCCATTATATGGCGCTGGGACAATACAGACACGTCAGGCAAACGCTTCGTGTGGCGCGCAAGCTGTTTATCTGCACGGGTATCGGCGGCTCGATCCTGCTTGCAGCCGTCGCTTATCCTTACGTTGCGTCGTTTGACAAAAAAGAGGCGTTTTATTCGATCCTTGCGCTCGTGCCCTGCGTTTTTCTCTGCTGTATCATGAGTACATACCGCGGGTATTACAACGGGCTTCGCAATATGACGCCCACCGCGGTATCCGAAGTCATCGAGGCGATCGGCAGGATGATCATCGGCGTGGTGCTGGCTCGTCTTGTAGATAATTACGGGATGGCACAGTACGCCGAAACGGGCAGCGTTTTCGGCGTCGCCTGCGAAAACGTAAAGAAGGCGCATGAGGCAATCTACCCGTATTCTTCTGCAGCGGCGGTATTCGGTGTGACATTGAGCACGCTGCTTGCGTTCCTGTACGTATGGGCGCGCTATCGGTTGCGCGGCGACGGCATCACCGAGGCAGAGCTGAAAGCTTCCCCCGAGCCGATCCGTCAGAAAACGCTGGCGAAGGATCTGATGCGCATCGCGTTTCCCATCGTGATGAGCACGCTGATCTTCAACCTGACGAACCTGATCGACGCCTGGACGATCCAGTTCCGTCTTGCCGGGATTGCAAAAACGCACGTCGATGTCCTGCAGGAATTGTACGGCGCGTCGCTGCAGGCAGGCGGCGTCAGTTTTGAAAAAATCCCGGATTATCTTTACGGTGCGTATGAGATCGCCAGCGATTTCCGCAATCTTCTGCCTGCGCTGACCGTGACGCTGGGCGTCAGCGCGATCCCCGTGCTCTCCGAGGCGTGGACGGTCAAAAACCACGACGCGATTAAATTTTCCATTGAATCGGTGATTCGGACGTCTATGATCGTCGCAATGCCTTTGGGCGTTATTATGGGTATCCTTTCAAAAGCGATTCTGACGACGTTCTATTGGAAACAACCCGCCACGATGTCTGCGATAGAGCTTTCATCCTTTACAATGAGCATCTATTGTTTTGCGGCGTTTATCCTTTCCATCACACAGCCGTTGACGAATATGCTACAGGCGATCGGTAAGACGTATGTGCCGATGATCGCACTTGCGATCGGCGCGGTGTTCAAGATCGGTCTGAATTATTATCTTATCGGTTTGCCGGAAATCAATATTTACGGCGCGATCGTCGGCACGATCTCCTGCTATATCGTCGTGGCGCTGATCGATATCGTCGCGCTGCTGCGGGCGTCGCACACGAAGGTGCGCTTTTCCTCGGTATTCCTCAAACCGCTGTTTTGTTCTCTGGTGGGCGGCGCGGCGGCGTGGGCGGTTTACGGCATGACCTCGGAGCTGCTGAGATCCGTTCCCGTGCTCTCGAACCCGAACGCATATATCAGCTATAATTCCGTCGGTATGGCGATCGCGGCGGTCTTCGCGGTGGCGTTCTTCTTTGCGACGATGTTCCTGACGAAGGCGATCGAAAAAGAGGACGTGCGGATGCTGCCGAAGGGGGACAAAATCGTTCGTATCCTCATGAAACACGGTTTTATGGATTGATTCGAAGCACAATGGACGGTTTTTTTCACACGATACGTGCGATTGCGACGAAAAAACGGAAAAAAATCCCCGTAAAACAAGAGAAAATTGCAAAAATACTTGCAAAATTCGAAATAATAGGGTAAAATATAAAATCGTCAGTGCTTCCCGGGGAGAAATGACTATGGCCGCGGATTTTCAGTTTAAAGATAAATACGATATCGGCGATCTGCTGCAGATCATGACGATCCTGCGCAGACCGGAAGGCGGCTGTCCCTGGGATGCGGCGCAGACGCATAAGAGTATCCGCCGCGACTTTATTGAAGAGACCTACGAGGTGATCGAGGCGATCAATAAAGACGACAAAGCGCTGCTGCGCGAAGAACTGGGCGACGTGCTCATGCAGGTCGTGTTTCATACGGAGCTTGAGCGCGAGGCGGGCAATTTTGATTTTTCCGACGTCGCGGACGGGATCTGCAAAAAACTGATCGAACGTCATCCGCACGTGTTCGGCGAGGTTCACGTCGACGGCACGGAGGATGTGCTCACCAATTGGGACGCGATCAAGCGGCAGTCAAAAAAGCAGGCGACGTATACTTCCGCGATGAAAGCGGTCCCGCGGGAGCTTCCCGCGCTGATGCGGGCGGAGAAGATCCATCACAAGGCGGTCAAATCCGGCGTGCTGATCGATTCCGCAGAGGAGCTGCTTGAGAAACTTGAGGTGGACGTCAGAGTCCTCGGCGAGACGGCGGTCGTCCGTTATCCGGATGCAAGGCAGCTCGTGCTCGGCAAATTCCTGTTCGACGCGGCAAGTTTTGCGGATCTCATCAAGGCCGATCCGGAAATGGCGCTGACGAAGACGGTCGATGATTTTATCGACTGCTTCGGACAGGTCGAAGACGGGGGAGACCCCGAAGAGCTGAAAAAAGACGCCGACGACCTCTGGAACGAGGTTCTCGGCATAAAAGATTCAAGCCAACATGCTTAACAGCTTTGGAATAATTAAAAAGAAGGAGGTTTAACAGGATGAAAAAGACTGATCTTATCAGTGCTGTAGCCGAGAAGGCCGGCACCTCGAAGAAGGACGCCGAGAAGGCCGTCAACGCAGTTTTTGCGGTCGTGACCGACGCTCTCGCCGGTGGTGACGGCGTTCAGATCGCGGGCTTCGGTTCTTTTGAGGTTCGTGAGCGTGCTGAGAAGCAGGGTCGCAATCCCAGAACCGGCGAAACCATCACCGTTCCCGCAGCAAAGATCCCTGCGTTCAAGGCGGGTAAAGGCCTTAAGGACGCTGTTGCAGGTAAATAATTGACTGTTTACCGTTTTCCGGCGGCGATCGGGGTTTGTTTTCCTCTTTCGCCGCCATGTCCCTTGATCTGAAAAGCCTTTTCGTATATTGAAAAGGCTTTTTATAATATTATAAATTACATTATACACATAGAATACCCGGTACCGTATTCATCGGAGGAGACAGGATATGAGACTTGATAAATATTTGAAGGTTTCGCGGCTTGTTAAACGCCGTACCGTGGCGAACGAGCTCTGCGACGCGAAACATGTGGAGGTCAACGGCAAGATCGCCCGCGCCTCTCTTGAAATCAAAGAGGGCGACGTGATCGAGATCCGTATGGGCAGCAATCTGATAAAAGCGCGCGTGCTGTCGGTTCGCGAGTTCGCAACGAAGGACGACGCGGCGCTGATGTATGAGCTGATCGGGTGATCGGTGCCGGTTGCATAATCATTCACCCGCGTTCGCATAAAATGGCAAAAAATAAAATGTTTTTCGGTTTTTGCGAAGATTTTTCTTGCATTTTATACTTCGGTATTGTATAATACATTTTAACAAAAAACGGAGGGAAAACGATCGTCTTCCCTCGCAGAAAGAGAGAGTAAAACGAATGAAATCGAATGTTGAACTGATCGTATTCATCGTGTACCTTGTTTTCATGCTGAGCATCGGCGTGTATTTCTTTGTGAAAACGAAGAACGGCGGCGAGAAGGACTATTTCCTCGGCGGCAGAAAGATGGGCCCCGTCGTCTCCGCGCTGTCCGCGGGCGCGTCGGATATGAGCGCCTGGGTGCTCATGGGCCTGCCCGCGTCGATCTATGCCGCGGGACTCGGCAAAACTTGGATCGCCATCGGTCTTGCGATCGGCTACGCTTTGAGCTGGATCTTCATGGCGCCGCGTCTGCGTCGGTATTCCATCGCCGCGAAGGACTCCATCACGATCCCGCAGTATCTGACGAACCGATTCCTTTCGTCCAAGAAATCGCTGCAGGTCGTCTGCGCGATCATTTTCCTTGTCGCTTATACTGTCTATGCTGCGAGCAGCATCAAGGCGTGCGGCACGCTGTTCAATACCGTGGTCGGTATTGACGCAAAGATCGCGATGTATGTCGCTGCCGCGATCATTATTTCCTATACCTTCCTCGGCGGATTCTCCGCCGTCTGCTGGACGGACTTCTTCCAGGGTCTGCTGATGCTCGGCGCTCTTCTGATCGCGCCGATCTTCGCGCTCGTGCTCGTCAAAAACGGCGAGGGCGTTTCGACCCTGAACGAGGTCGGCGACGGCTATTGGAACATGCTCACCGGCTGGAAGGATATCATCTCCGGTCTCGGCTGGGGTCTGGGCTACTTCGGCATGCCGCACATCATCATCCGTTTTATGTCCGTGCGTTCCGATAAGGACGTGAAAAAGAGCTCCGTCATCGGTATTTCCTGGACCGTGCTGATTCTCGTGTTCTCCGTGATCGCCGCGATCGCGGGCAGAATGTTCCTCGGCGATATCGAAGACAGCTCCACGGTATTCATTCAGATCGTCCGCAAGATCTTCCATCCGGTCTTCAGCGGCATCCTGCTTTCGGCGATCCTCGCCGCGTCCATGTCCACGGCGGACAGCCAGCTGCTTGCGAGCGCTTCCGCGTTCTCCAGCGACGTGTATAAGCCGATTTTCCGCAAAGGCAAGGCGAGCGATAAAGAGATGCTCTGGGTCGGCCGCGTGGTCGTGCTTGCGATCGCGGTCGTCGCGCTGATCATCGCTGCGAATCCCAACAGCGGCACGATCATGTCGCTCGTTGAGAACGCGTGGGGCGTATTCGGCGCGGCGTTCGGCCCGGTCATCCTGCTGAGCCTGTTCTGGCGCAGACTGACCTTCTCCGGTGCGCTTTCGGGCATTATTGCCGGCGCTGCGGTGGATATTCTCTGGCTGATCTTCCTGAACGATACGACCGGCAAATTTATCAATATAGGCGTCTATGAGATCGTTCCCGCGTTTTTCTGCGGTCTGATCGTTGCCGTCGTCGTCTCGCTCATCGGCAAAAAGCCTTCGGACGAAGTCGTCGCGGTGTTCGACAAGGTCGCGTCGAAAGAAGAGATCTGATCGAAGCTCAACGGTTTTTTTCTCCCGCTCTTCGGAGCGGGATTTTTTATCTATGAAATGTTATAAAAATATTATAATAATATTTGTTATTCTTAACAAATAAGAACGGATTATGAGCGATTTGTTGTGAGAGTGTATAATTCTTTATTCGACGGTATTTTTCTGCCGAAAACGCATTTACATTATTTTATACATTATGTTAAAATTAAAAAATAATTGGATGAAACTTATGCCCGTCAACAGTATTATGTGAACGGAATCCCCGTTGTACACAACATATTCCGCAAAGGAGATCGATCGTATTATGAACCGCGTCATGAAAAAATCCGTCAGCGTACTGCTTTCGCTTTTAATGGTGCTCTCTGCCGTTTCCGCGGCATGGGGCGTTTTTCCGTTAATCGCCGAGGCGCAGACGCCGGCAGCGGGCGAGACCGTCACCGTAGTCGCCTGCTCCGACTATCAGAACCGCACCAACGACGACGTCTACCATCAGGGCGCCACCGGCAACGCTGGCGGCGAGGTGATCGTGGGCGATATCGTCGGCGAGATGCAGGAGGACGGCATTGACGATATCGACGGCTTCCTCTGCGCCGGCGACTACGACTATGAGATCAGCAAAAGCGCGACCGAGGCCCACGCGGGCATCGAGTCGCTGAAGAGCGCCGTCGCCCCCATCACGACCTCCGATACGGAATACGTGCTCGTGCAGGGCAACCACGATCCGCAGAGCACCGCGGGCGGCACCTCGCCCAGCGGCGACAACGACCCCGAGTCCGGCGCCTACGGCGTGTTCGTCATCAACGAGCGCGACTATCAGTGG
The DNA here is from genome assembly GCA_017429345.1 of Clostridia bacterium. Classification (GTDB taxonomy): domain Bacteria; phylum Bacillota; class Clostridia; order Oscillospirales; family Acutalibacteraceae; genus RGIG2774. The sequence continues at coordinate 35,976 of JAFRPB010000116.1, forward strand.
AGAAGCAACGGCATTCATGAGGAAGCCACGCTGGAGCTTGCGGAGACCATGCGCCGGTATTTCAACCACAAGATCGCCGTAGACTACACCGCGCCCATCTTCGTGGTCTCTCATCTGCCGCTGCATTTTTCCATGCGATCCAATGAAGGTACCGGAGAAAACCTTTACGCAAAGGATCTGTTCGACGTGCTGCAGGACGCCGGCGATCAGGGCCTGAACATCATCTATCTGTTCGGTCACAACCATTCTAACGGTTGGGACGATTATCTCGGCGGCCCGAAGGTCTTCCTGACCCCAGGCGACAGCATCAACATCGCAGAGCTCGGCTCACGCACGACTTATACCAGCGAGACCCTGAACTTCGTTTATATGAACGCGGGTTATACGGGCTACTGGGAGCGCTATAATGATGAAAACGGAGCCACCGCGATGAACTTCGATATCGACGACCTGTCGATGACGACCTTCGAGATCTCCGACACCGCCGTGGTCATCAACCGCTACGGCACCGAAGGCGAGACCAATCTGAAGAACGCGGGTATCCGCAACTGGCACAAAAACGAGCAGAACTTCTCTCCGACGTATCCGGTCACGAACAACTCGCAGTCCAGTCCCTACACGCTGAGTCTGACCGGCGCGGTGGATGATACGGAATACGAGATCGACCCCGTGGTGTATGCGCAGACCGGCAGCGTCAGCAGCGAGCGTATTTATCACCGTGTCACTGACGTTTCCAAGCTGGTATCCGGCAACAGATACGTGCTCGTTCTTACCGGACTTGAAGATGGGAATGCCGCGTACACGGAATGGTCGACAAAATACCTGCTGAATCACACCCTGAAGACGAACGGCCAAACCGGTTTCGATCATACGCTTTCGCCTTTCTCCGGAGTGATTTCTTCCGATTCGATCCAAGGCGATTACGAAGCATATGAGTTTGAGTTCCGTGCGTCGGGCGACCATTGGATCTTGGGCGACGCAACCGGTCAGGTAACGATGACAAGGCACAACTCCACCTCAGCCTTCAACGTGTCGTATACTTCTTCGGGAACGCCGTTCAGCATTATTTCCTCTTCCGCAGCCGGTCAGTTTATGTTTACGGCAACGGTCAGCGATATCGAAATGATCCTGGACCATAACTCAAGTCTTGATCTGATCAACGGCTACAGACGAACAAACAGCGGCAGAAGGGCGGTTTTCGCCATCTACAGCGCGACCCAGAATAAGCTGGTCTATCCCCGCGTCACGGATGTTTCGCAGTTTACGGACGGCGGAACCTACGTTATGGTCGCCACCGGCACCAAAAACGGTCAGGACGCCGACTTTATGGGGATCGTTGCGCCCGAAACGGCTGCAGCCGCGGCTGACAAAACGGGTCTTAAGATTGCCAACGCGCTGCCGACCGGCTTCAGTCTCGGCGACAGCTTATCGGGCTCTTACTCGAATTATGAGTGGACGTTCCAGAAGAGCGGCGACAACTGGATCATGGAAAGCGCCGTCGGCAGCCTTACGATGACCGACCAGGGCAACGGCAGCTATAACGTCATCGTGAGCGCCAACGGCACCCCGGTGGCGATCACGGAGTCGGTCAACAACCGTCCCGATGAATTCGAGGTTCACGGATGGACTGACATTTACCTTGACAGATACGGCGGCACCGACAATACGGTCACCGCGTGGGCGGCGGCAGGCAACAGCATTACCGTCGCATTCTACGGCACGAAGACCGTGAACGGCGTCGTCACGCAGCCCTATAAAGACCACTCTTCCACACCTGCGATCTATCCGCGTATCACGGATCCCTCCCAGATCATAAACGGGGAAAAATACGTGATGGTGGTGGCGCGCACGAGAGACGACGCAAACGCGACCGCCCTGCTCTCGCGGGATTCCATCAACGCGAACGACCGGACCGGTTTCCGTCTGGACGCCGTTCCCGCCGGTTTCTCGCTGGGCAACACGATCGAGGGAACGTTCGGCGATTACGAATGGACCTTTATTCAATCCGGCAGCGGTTGGAAGCTAGGCTGCGACGGCGGGCAGTTTACCCTTTCCCAGCGGCCGACCAACACGAATTCCTACAACGGAACGCTTACCGACAACGGCGCCACGTTCACCCTTAATTCGTACGGCAACGGACTTTGGTACTTCAACACCACCGTCGGCAATGTCAATCTGGTGCTCGACAAAAACGTGGGCGGCAACCTTGTGAACAGCTATAACGGCGGCGGCCCGAACAGAGTGGTCATCGCCCTGTACGGCGCGAAGAAGCTGTCCGATACCACGATCCAGCGCTACGAGAAAGAAATCGTCAACACGACCTCCGATCTGGATGAGGGCGGCAGCTACGTGATCGTAAACGGCACCAACGCGATCAACCCCGCAAACAATATGCGTGCGATCCCGGTATCTCCCGCTGTAGACGTAAACGGCACCAAGTATCTGGATTACGAGCAAAACGTCTCTAATGCGTTTACGTGGAAGAGACCTACAAATACTTCTCAGAAGCTGAACTTCTTCAACAGCTCGAACCAGAATTTGCTGGTCGGCAGAAGCGGCGAACAGTATACCTATAATCAGGCGACCTCGTTTGAGGATAACGGCGTTTACATTATTGTCAACGGCGGTTATGCTCTGACGGCGGAATCGGCAAATACAAACAACACCCGGTTAAAAAGAACGTCTGTGACCGTTAACGGCACCAATGTTACCGCGAGCAGTTACACAAATCTTGAATGGACTTACACAGACACGAAACTGAGAGCCGGGACCGGAAAGTATTTGAGTTTTTCTGCGACCAGCGGCATATCGTTACAAGACAGCGGAACCAATATTACGTTAACCGACAGCAAAATCAAACAAAGTGATAATTCATATTATATCAGAAATAACGGCAGCGGATATTTTGACCGCACAGGCAGAGTAGCAAACGGATCACAGTTTACTCTCTACAAAAAAACGGCGTCACAAACCTCCCCCGGTACTTACACCATCGGCATGGGAACAGACACAACGCAGTACATCACTCTGACCGACATCAACACAACCAATCACACGGCGAAGATCCTGCTGCACAGCAACGACCTCGGCAACCACACCACCTACTCCCGCTATATCGGCGCCCCCGTTGCTTCCGCAAGCTACAACGTGTTCACCGAATCCGCAACCGGCGCCGATTTCGAGTTCTACAAGCTGACGACCGTTACCGTTCCGGGCGAGATCACCCCGGTTACGGAAGTGGATACGGAAGAAGAAGAGGAAGAAGGGGGAAACAATTCTCCCATCGAATCCGTCGAGATCTCCGGAAAAGAGGCGAGGCTCTACGTGGGCAACATCTCCGCCAGCACCTACACCGGTCTGTATTTCAATGTCACCTATAAGAGCGACGCCAAAGCCGTGACCGAGGAGCAGATCCCCATCAAGGTGGGCGACCTGATCGACTACACCGGCCATCAGGACGTGGCTTCCTACTGCGGCGAACCGGGCGATATCAGGGGTCTGGGCGCCTATTACAACGCGGTGGACGGCGCCTGGTTCAGCCAGCTGATCCTGCACCTGATCCAGCGCCCGGATTATCCGGAATATCCCGACGAGGGCTCCGTGCGCGTGGGCAAGACCTCCGGCGCGCCCAACTTCCTGACCAACGGCGTCACGCAGGTCGAGCTGACCGCTACCGGCGTTCCGCTGAACCCCGGTATCGATATCGTGCTGATGCTGGATACATCCTCCTCCATGACCAATACGGTCGGCGGTATCACCAGAATCAACGCCCTGAGAAATTCGGTCGGCGCTATGCTGGATTTCCTTGCCACGCCCAACGCCACCACAGGGCTGGTCCCGGATATCACCATGGCGATCGCGGACTTCAACGGTTACTGGGATACCGACGCATTAGGCGGCACCACCGATACCTACATCAGCCGCAGCGATACCCCGACAGGCACAACGCCGAGAACCACGACGAACTCCGTCCAGCACTGTACGATCCTGACCGGACCGAACGCCGGGTCCGAAATATACAACAACGACGCGTTTATTTCGGTGGCGGAGCTGGCGGATGAGAGCCATCCGAATCATTTCGATTCCCAGGGTATCCAGACCAAGAGCGGTACGAACTACGACCAGGCGCTTGCAACCGTTTACAAACTGTTCGAGGCGAGGCAGGCATATAACGCCTCCCGGCAGTGGGATCGTCAGACGGTGGTCATCTTCATGTCGGACGGCGGTCCCTTCCAGTTCAACTACTTCACCTCCCAGTCCACCACCTACCGGTGGAACTACTGGCTGATGGGTACCTACGACGAGGATCAGGACCACGTCGGCGAAACCGTCGCGGACGAACCCGCTGCGACTGTTGAAGACAGCAGCGATAACGATACGATCTGGGAGACCTATCTGAACAACCACAACGATATGACGGAGCTGCTCAACGATTTCAACGGCGGCGGCCACTGGTATTTCTACAACGGCAAGGGCAACCCAAACCGCTTTGCGGAGGCGCTCAAGGGCGATCCCGATAAGATGTATACCGTCCCGACAAAAGACGCGACCGCCTTCTGCAACGACCGCAATTCCGACGGCTTCTGCGATCTCTGCGGCAAGTGCAACGGCGATTGCGTCGACCACGATCACGACGGCTTCTGCGACCTCTGCGGCCATATCGACCAGTGCGTGCACAGCGACTCCGACGGCAACGGATACTGCGACGTCTGCGGCGGGTGTATGGACGGCTGCCAGTTCTACCAGTACCTGACGCAGGTCCCGGGCATCGGTGCCACGATCTACTCCATCATGTTCTGTAAAGTGGTGGATAAGCAGATCTCCACCGCCGCCATGGACCACATCATCAAAGACATCGCATCCGACGACAGCAAGGCCTATCCCGACGCCCAGAGCGCGGAAGACCTGACGCAGGCCTTCCTCGATATCGCATCCAACTTCGTGCAGGCCGGTACCAACGCTTACTTCACGGATACCGTCGGCCCCGCCTTCGACCTGCAGACCGCAACGGTCTACACCAAAAACAGCGGTGAGGACGCGCTGACCTTCACGCTGGATCCCCGCCCGAACATCGAGGTCAAAAAATACACGGTCTATACCGAAGCGGATTACGAGAACGGCGTCATCAGCGACCGGAACCAGATCGGCACCCGCACCGGCGCGGTCACGACGATCGAGACCGTCTCCTTCAGCGACGACGGCACGCTCGGGTATTCCGACAGGATCAACAGCGGGCAGACAAATATCTACGTCAATGGCGTGATCGACGCGGACACGTTCGTCTACAACAATACCCCGTCGCCCGTGATGATCGATACCACCGGCGACGGCGTGAACGATTACTCCCTTGCGCCGGAGACCTTCTACTGGAAGATCGGTATCATCGAGGATACGGAATTCGCCCTCAGCTACTGGCTGTATCTGACCGGCTCCATGGAGGGTACCCGCGACGCGGGCTCCTTCCCGACCAACACCTCGGCGATCCTTTGGTACGACAACTATCTGGGTCATGAATGCTACAAGGAGACGATCTCTCCCGTCATGGCGTGGAAGGCCGCCACGATCACCTACGAGTTCTATCTCGTCAACGCGGACGGCGAGCCCGTCAACAGCGCCGGCACGGTGGTTCCCTTCGCGAACAGGGTGCTGATCGGCAACAGACAGACCGAGACCTTCAATCTGAACAGCAACGATACGCAGACGGCGGGCGGTATCTTCGTGGATGCTTCCGCAGGGCTGCCGGACATCTACGACCTGTATTCTCCCGACGCGAGCTTCCACGTGGCGCTGTATTCCGGCGATGATTATTCCACGAGCACCGCGACCATTACGGACGGCAATCCCAAAGCGAACGACGCGTCCCGCGTTACCACCTATTACTACGGATCGCTCGGCAACTATAACGCTGCCGGTGAGGTCCCCCATTCCGTGGTCGACGATTACGGCAACACGCACGTGGCGTTCGCCGTGCTGCTGAAGACCACCATCGTGCCCGATACGGTCGTGATCGACTACGGTCTGCCCGTAAAGGTCCACGTGCTGATGAACGACCTGAGTCTGCCGAGCGGCTCGAAGATCAACGCGATCTCCGCGACGCTGGACGGCGACACGAACACCGGGTATACCTCGTCCCGCTTCACCGAGAGCGCGAAGAGCCTGACGCTCGCCCACGGTACGGCGGACGTCGTGAACGGCGACACCGTCGCCGACGTCTACGTGAAGTATACGCCGTCGGATATGCAGATGGATCGGGAGGAGACGTTCTACTACGAGGTCCGTGCGAACGGGAGCTATTACTACGCGCTCGTCACCGTGATCCCCGCCGCGAACATCTATTATGAAGACAGCTTCCTTGAATTCATCGACGGCTCCGGAGCGGACGCGGGCTACGACTGGCAGACCGCCGGCGAGGTCTACGAGAACGTCTATCAGGCGGAGGACCGCCCCGGCACCTTCGCGCTTTCCACCTACGACGCGAACAACGTCTACGGCAACGACGCAGCGTATGACGACAGCGTGGCGACCTATTCTCTGGGCACCGCGAAATACGTCACGGTGGACGCGGGCTGCAAAGTCGCACCCGAGTCGATCACGCCCAGAGCGACCTTCACCTTCTGCGGCACGGGCTTCGATGTGATCAGCGTAACGAGCGTCGGCACCGGCGCCGTCACGGTCACGACAAGAGATCATTCGACCGGCGCCGTTGTGAACAAGCAGGTCGTGAATACCTACTACGGCTACAGTTACGGCAGGCTGTATATCGACAACATTCTCGGCGCCGTAACGCTTCAGGCGACCGACAGAAACGGAAACGACAACATCTCCCTGTATTACAGCCCGTACACCGACAGTATGTACACCCCGTTCGGCGGCAGCGACGAAAAACTCGTGCGCGTGAACGGCAGAGTTTTCTCCACCAAGAACCATTCCGATGAGACCGCCGAGTATAACTACGCTTACGGCTGGCTTACGGAATCCGGCGCCGAAGGCGTGCTCTATCAGATCCCGGTCATCAAGACCAAGGGGCTCGACTACGGGACCTACGACGTGACGATCCAGCCGCGGTACTCCGCAAGCTTTGACGTCCAGAAGCACGGGTATTACGAAGTATACGTTGACGGCATCCGCATCTACGACCCCGCGGGAACGGGAGACGATCTGACCGCGGTCGTTGCGGAAGCGTATGAGAAGGATAACGAGATCAACCCGGTCTTCGCCTCCGTCCGCGACACAGTGATCCAGGATAATGAAGGCTTCATGCGCGTGACCTCCGGCGTCGGTGAAGAGACGGTCGGCGGCACCATTATGGTCGACGGTATGTTCGTGACCGCAGGCTCAGCTACCGCGCTTGCGGACCTGCAGCAGTCCGGCCCCAACAACGAGATGTATCTTGCCCAGTATCAGGCGATCGCTTTCCGTCCCGCGGTACGCTCGTCCATCGCGCCCTCCTCCTTCCAGCTCGGTATGAAGGTCGCGATCACCGATTCGGATCCGGATACCGGCAAGACGATCCCCTCCAATGCCTCTGTCCGCGTCATCATTTCCGACGTGAAGCGTCAGATGATCCGACAGATCTACTCGCTGACCGTCAGCGGCTCCGCGGAGCAGTTCTACGATCTTTCTCCGCTGCTCGCGTGGACGCTGAGCGAAGACGGAACGACCTATGTCTCCGACTACGATGTGGTTATTCTGAACGACTCCGAAGTGGTCCTGTCGCTGACCGCCTTCAAGACGACCTTCTCCTCGCGCGCAAAAACGGAAGAGACCGAGGACGAGCTGGATGCGCCCGAGATGATGGTCGTGAGCACAAAGAGAACGCTCAGCTTCGCGAAAAGCGCCGTTCAGCAGGTGCTGACCTCTGCGGATACCTCGACGCTCGATATTCAGTGGCTGACCGACGATCTCACCGTCGGCGCGACCGCCGTGCTCACCGTGACGACCTCCTCCGAGATTACCTCCGTGATGATCGGCAATACCGAGATCACTGAGTTCGTACAGAACGAAGACGGCACAAGAACGTGGAGCTATGAGTTCACCGTTGTTGAGACCGGCGAGAACGCTTACGACGTGATTCTGAAGGATTCGTTCGGCAGAACGAGCGAGACGTTCTCCACCTCGGTTCCGCTCGCGCCCGTAGAGACCGAGCCGGAAGTGACCGAGCCGACGGGGAACGAGGATCCGCAGGATCCCGACGTGACCGAGCCGACGGGGAACGAAGATCTGCAGGATCCCGACGTGACCGAACCGACGGGGAACGAAGATTCGCAGGATCCCGCCGAAACCGAACCGGAAGACGCCGGAACCTCTTCGACCGGCGGGTTCTTTAAGAAGCTGCTCAGTCTCCTGGCATGGCTCCTTATGATCATTGAAACGATCCTTTCGTTCTTCGGTTAAACAATACTTCACGATTCCGACGGTTCCGTAAGGGGATCGCCTGTTGCACGGGCGACTCACCTTGCGGTCCGCGCGGGAAAGCATTAACTATCGGGATTGGTTCTTTCTTATGGCAAAAAACTATCAGAAACCGAATATCGCTTTTCAGAAGCTTGCCATGACGGCAGATCTTTCGACGAGCTGTTCTATGGATGTGAACTATGCTGAATTCTCCTGTCCTGTTCTGATTCCGGAATGGGGGGAAACGGTATTCACAAGCGACACATGCGACTGGTCCAACGATCAGTTCTACATCTGTTACCATGTCCCGACGGCAGGCAGCAACGTGTTCGGCTCATAAGCAAAACCGATACCTGCATAACAAAAATATCCCTCTCCGGGCGATCGGGGAGGGATAGTCTTTTTTTTTGTGCTTTCACCGGAGAAACGGCAGTATTTCCGTCGTCCGCGCGGCGGTCAGAGGATATACACGCCGGAGTTCAGCAGCACGAATTCGCAGTCTGCGCTCTTGAGGTACTTATGCACGGGCTCCTCGAACTGCCGGTAGGTCTCCACGGTATAGTCCGTCAGTGAGACGGTCTTGATACAGTGCTTGTCCCTGTCGCAGACATACAGCTTTCCGTCGAACTCCGCCACGGCTACCGGACGGTCGAAGGTGCCCGACGTCATGCCGCCGATGCGCATGACGACCTTCCCCGCGGAAACAGAGTAACGGATCAGCGCGTGTATCTCGGGCACGACGGACCAGATATGCCGGTTCTCGACCGCAACGTCCCGCGCGGGATGCTCGTGATAGAACAGATCGCCCGTCCATGTCAGCTCGCCCTGCGCGTCGAACAAACCCATTTCGCCGGTGGTATAGATCACCGCCGCGCCGCCGTCGGGCAGTTTCCCCGCGTCGCAGGATACGTAATCCCCGAGCTGCGAGGCGATCTCCTTGAAAGCGGGACCGAATTTATTGAGCAGATATACGCTTTTCGTGATCGGCGCGATCTTGTTTTCCTTCACGTCAAACGCGTAGAACGAGACTTTGGTCTCGTCGTCGGGCAGTTTTTCCTCACGGACGAACAGCACGCCCCTGGAAAACTTTACGATATCCGATATCTGGATCTTCAGAATATGCTGCATTTAATTCTCAGCTCCGAATTTTGTAGTAAGCGTTTCCATGACGTACTGCGCGAACTGCGCGCAGGTACATCCGTCGTCTCTGCCGGTGATCTTATATTTCTTTTCCTCAAACATACAGTAATCCAACGCTTTTTCAAGCCGCGCGGATTCCTCGTATTTGCCGATGTGTGAAAGCAGCATCGCCGCGGCGCGCAGCATCGAGCAGGGGTCTGCGTAAATGTCTCTGCCCTCCTGCACCATACGCGGCGCGGAGCCGTGGATCGCCTCGAACATCGCGTATTTCTTGCCGATGTTCGCGCTGCCGGCTGTGCCGACGCCGCCCTGCATCTCTGCAGCCTCGTCGGTGATGATATCGCCGTAAAGGTTCGGCAGAATGAATACTTTGAAATCGCGGCGGCGTTTTTCGTCGATCAGCTTCGCGGTCGTGATATCGATATACCATTCGTCGGTGATGATCTCGGGGTATTCCTCGCCGATCTTTTTGCAGATGCTCAGGAATTTTCCGTCGGTGGTCTTGATGACGTTCGCCTTGTTGATGATCGAAACGCGGTCCTTTTTATTGTTTCTCGCGAATTCATATGCAAGGCGAGCGATACGCTCGGTGCCCTCGGTGGTGGTGACGACGAAATCCATCGCCAAATCGTCGCTGACGTTCACGCCCTTCGAGCCGACGGCGTAAGCGCCTTCGGTGTTCTCGCGGAAGAAGGTCCAGTCGATGCCCTGCTCGTGGATCTTGACCGGGCGCACGTTCGCGAACAGATCCAGCGCCTTGCGCATCGCCACGTTCGCGCTCTCGATGTTCGGCCTTCCGTCGCCTGCCTGCGGGGTTGTGGTCGGTCCCTTGAGAATGACGTCGCAGCCCTTCAGCTCTTCGAGAACGTCGTCCGGGATCGCCTTCATCTGCGCGACGCGGTTTTCGATGGTCAGTCCTTCGATATCCTTGAAGACGATCCTGCCGCTTTCCACGTCCTTTTTCAGGATATACTTCAAAACGTTGGCGGATTCCTTTGTGATGACCGGACCGATGCCGTCGCCGCCGCAAACGCCGATCACGATCCGGTCAAGCTTCGTGTAATCCTTCGCATTGCCCTGCAGCTTGATCGCCTCGGCGCGCGCCTGCTGTTCCTCCGCGAGCGCGCGGAACGCGGCGACCGCCTTTTCAATGTCGTAGCTCATAGTTATTCTTCCCTTCCTGAAATCTATTAAAAGTCTTATTTTTGCTGCGCGATATAATTCAGACAGCCGCCCGCGAGCAGGATCGCTCTCTGTCTTGCCGAAAAGTCCGTGCCGACGGTATATTCGAGTCCCTTTGTGATATTCCTGACGACGGCGGTATCCTTCTCTTCGATCGCGGCGCGGATATCGGCAAGGATAAGCTCGTCGCCCTGATCGATCGTGTCATAATCGTCCGGATTCATAAAAACCAACGGCAGAATGCCGGAATTGATCAGGTTCGCCTTATGCATCCGGGAGAAGGATTTGACCAGCACCGCGCGCACGCCGAGATACAGCGGCGCCAGCGCGGCGTGCTCTCTCGACTAGCCCTGTCCGTAATTCAGTCCGCCGACAATGAAGCCGCCCTGCATTTCCTTGCAGCGTTCGGGAAAACGCTCGTCGCAGACGGTGAAGCAGAAATCCGAGATGCGCGGCACGTTCGAACGGAACGGCAGGATCTTCGCTCCGGCAGGCATGATATGATCTGTGGTGATGTCGTCGCCCACCTTGAGAACGACTTTTTTATCGATCTCGTCCTCAAGCGCGTGACCCTTCGGCACGTCTTTGATGTTGGGACCGTATTCGACCTCGTGTTCCTTCGCTTCCGCCGGGGAGTAGGGGAGCTCTACCATATTGTCGTTGACCGTGAAAGAGGCGGGCATGTGAACCGTCGGCGCCTCGCCGAGATCGCGGGGATCCGTCAGAACGCCCGTCAGCGCGGAGGCCGCCGCGGTTTCGGGGCTGACGAGATATACGCCTGCGTCGGCAGTGCCCGAGCGCCCTTTGAAATTCCGGTTGAACGTGCGCAGGGAGATCCCCGCCGAGCGGGGGGACTGTCCCATGCCGATGCAGGGGCCGCAGGCGGATTCGAGAATACGCGCGCCTGCGTCGATCATATTCGAAAGCTCGCCGTTCGCGGCGATCATGTTCAGCACCTGCTTCGAGCCGGGAGCGATCGCGAGGCTCACGTCGGGATGCACCGTTTTGCCCTTCAGGATCTCGCCGACTTTGATCATATCCATCAGCGACGAATTTGTGCAGGAGCCGATGCAGCACTGGCTGATCTTCATCCCGGCGATGTCGCGGACCCTGACGACCCGGTCGGGCATATGGGGCTGCGCGATCATCGGTTCGAGCGCGTCGAGATCGATCGTGTATTCCTCATCGTAGACGGCGTCGGGATCGGACGCGAGCGGCGTCCAGTCGTTTTCTCTGCCCTGCGCCTTTAAAAATTCGCGCGTCGTCTCGTCCGAGGGGAAGATCGACGTCGTCGCGCCGAGCTCCGCGCCCATATTGGTGATCGTCGCGCGCTCGGGCACGGAGAGGGTCTTCACGCCCTCGCCGGCGTATTCCACGATCTTGCCCACGCCGCCCTTGACGGTCATGATGCGCAGCACTTCGAGAATGATGTCCTTCGCCGCGACCCAGGGCTGAAGCTTCCCGGTCAGATTGATCCGAACCATCTTCGGCATCGGGATATAATAAGTACCGCCGCCCATGGCGACCGCCACGTCCAGACCGCCCGCGCCCATGGCGAGCATGCCGATGCCGCCGCAGGTGGGCGTATGGCTGTCGGAACCGATCAGCGTCTTGCCGGGCACGGAGAACCGTTCGAGATGCACCTGATGACAGATGCCGTTGCCGGGGCGTGAGAACCGTACGCCGCGCTTTCTCGCGCAGGTCTGAATAAAACGGTGATCGTCGGCGTTTTCAAAACCGCTCTGAAGCGTATTATGGTCGATATACGCAACGGAAAGCTCTGTTTTGACTCTTTCGAGCCCCATTGCCTCAAATTGCAGATATGCCATCGTGCCGGTAGCGTCCTGCGTCAGCGTCTGGTCGATGCGAAGACCGATCTCGCTGCCGGGCGTCATGTCGCCCTCGAGCAGATGCGCTTTGATGATTTTCTGTGCGATCGTAAGTCCCATGAATCATACCTCTTAATGAAAATAGATTAATATATTTTAAATTCTATTCCCCGAATGATTCTTTGTCAATATCATATTAAAAAAAATATTTTTTATTTATTTTAATGGTATTGCAATAAAAAAGTATTTAGAGTATAATTTATCTTAAATATTAACATGCGTTTTTGCGGCTTTTTTCGGTCTGCCGCGCTCATTTTCCGGCGATATGTTGTCATTCGCGGGTATAAGCGACCTTCCGCGGGATACAATAACCGTGAAACTAAACAGGAAGAGCAGGCGGCGGAATGAACAATTTTTATTCTGTTTCGGATTTTACGATTCCCGATCCGGCGGAGGCGGCGCCGCAGTCGGATCAGAGCGAAAACGCTGCGGACGACGCGCGGGAGGATCTTTTTGCGGACGGTTCCGTGACGGTGCGCGAACGCGGCAGGCTGATCCATTGCCTGACCGTGATCGGGCAGATCGAAGGTCATACCGTTCTGCCGGAAACGGTGAAAACGACGAAATACGAGCGTATGATCCCGCGGATCGTCGCGGTGGAGCAAAGCGAAGAGATCGACGCGCTGCTGCTGATCCTGAATACGGTCGGCGGCGACGTTGAGGCGGGCCTCGCGATCGCGGAGCTGATCGCGGGAATGCGCAAACCGACGGCGTCTCTGGTACTCGGCGGCGGTCATTCCATCGGTATTCCGCTTGCCGCGGCGGCGAAGTATTCGTTTATCGCGCCGAGCGCGACAATGACGATCCATCCCGTAAGAATGAACGGAACGGTTTTGGGCGTTCCGCAGACGATGGAATATTTTGAGGCAGTGCAGACGCGGATCACGGAATTCATCGCGGCGCATTCGCGCATGAGCGCCGAACGTTTCCGGGAGCTGATGCTCTCGGACGGGAATCTGTTCCCCGACGCGGGAACGGTGCTCGGCTGCGAGGAAGCCGTGCGCGAGGGGCTGATCGATTCGCGCGGCGGCATTTCGGACGCTCTGGAAAAGCTTGCGGAACTGATTGAATAAAACGGAGGAATCGGAATAATGACATATCTGGAGGCGGTGTTTCTCGGTATCGTGCAGGGGCTGACGGAGTTTCTGCCGATATCGAGCAGCGGACATCTGTCCGTAGCTCAGTTTCTCATGAATCATACCGGCACGGAGGCGATGCTTCTTAACGTGCTTCTGCACGCGGGTACGCTGATCGCCGTGTTTGTCTGTTTCGGCAGAGAAATTCTGGAGTTGATCCGGGAAGCGATCCGGTTCATCGTCGATATCTTCAAAGGCCGGTATCGTCTCGCTTACATAAAAGAAGATTTCAAGGAAATGAATCCGAACCGGAAAATGCTGCTTTATTTCGTGGTATCCTGCGTCCCGTTGCTGTTCCTTGTGCTGCCCGTCGGCGGCGGGGACCGGGTAATGGACGTGCTTTCCGTTTTTTCGACCGACGATAATATTTTCGTCGAGGGCTTTTGTTTTATCATTACCGGGTTGATGCTCATCGGCGGAGCCCGGCGGGAAAAAACGCTGAAAGAGAAAAGGGATATGGATTTTCTTTCCGCGTTTTTCGTCGGCTGCGCTCAGATGTTTGCCGCGGCGTTTCCGGGCGTTTCGCGTTCCGGCGCGACGATCTCGGCGGGCCTTCTGGACGGCGTTTCCGCGGATTACATGATTAACTATACGTTTATTCTCGGCATTCCGGCGATCATTGCCGCCAATATCTCGGAGCTGAAAAGTATTTCGTTTACCGGCACGACGCTGACGGGCGGGCATATCGCCGTGGGCATTCTGACTGCCGCCATCGTGGGTATCGCGGCGATCCGGCTGCTGAAATGGCTGATGAAGAAAAAACTGTTCCGTTATTTCGGTTATTACTGCGTTCTGTTCGGCGCGTTCTGTCTGGGAACAAACGCGTTGTCTCTCGTGATGCAGCGTTTTGGGGGATAATAAAATGGCGAAAAAGAAAACAGCGGCGAAAAAAACCGCCGCGAAAAAAACCGCCGCAAAGAAGCCGACGAAAAAAGAGCAGGAGCGCCTGGAGCTTGAGCGGACGGCGCTTCTTGCGCGCCGTCGCCAAATCGTGGCCGTGGCGGTCGTTTTTGTCGGTCTGATTCTTGAAATACTTGCGCTTGTCGAAGGCGGCGCGGAAAGTCTTTACAGCAGGATCCATGATTTTTATCTGGGCGTATGGGGTTTTTCCGCCTATACGTTCCCGGTGATTCTGCTGGTTTTCGCGTTTCTTCTGTCCCGCGGGGGCGAGAAGGACCGGCCGTATTTCTTCCTTTTATGGAGCAGCATTCTGTCGGTTTTCGTGGTCTCGGTCGTACATGTGATCCGCTGCAATAATCTTGAGTCTTTCGATCTCGGCGGTCAGATCGCCGAGGAGTTCTATCATCGCGAGACCTTCGGCGGCGTTTTCGGCGCGGTGATCGGCGGTCTGACGTATCTGATCTGCGGGAAGAAAGCGCTCAGCGCGGCGCTTCTGATCGTTTTGGCTCTGCTGATCATCTTTTTGCTTTCGCACGCGCGGGTCGACACTGTTTTCCGCGGGATCGCGCGGCCGGTGGAACGCGTCGGCGGCGAGACGGCGAAAAAACTCCGCGCGCGCAGGGACGCGAGAGCCGAACAGCGGGAACAGCCGGAATCGCAGGAAGCGCCTTCCGGAAAACGGCCTGCGAGAAACAGCGTTTTTTCCGACGGCTTCGGCGCGGAACAGAGTCGTAAAAAGAATACCGCGGACCGGACTGCCCAAAATTCGTCCGCAAAAGAGAGAGCCCGCGCCTCAGCGAGTAATCCCGAAAATCTCGCGCACCTTCGCTTCACGCCGACGGAAACGGAATATTCCAACGTGAAAAAGAAGGAACGCCGTTTTGTGATCCCGGACGATCAGGTCTCGCACACGCCGATCGGATCGCTGAATCTGGGCGGAGCCGACGAGCCGTCGGCGGACGCGCCGCAGGCGGAAAAGGGCCGCGCCGCGGAAGCCGTGATCGGCGAGGAGCGTCAGCCGGATATCTTCGCCACCGTAAATAAGATGGAGCAGGCCTCGGAGACCGCGGCGGAGCAGGCGGCGAAGGAAAGGGAGAAGCTGAAGCCGGAGGAGATCGCCGCCGCGCAGAAAGAGGTCAGCGATGAGATCGGGCAGATCTCCGCGGAACCGGAAAAAGTATATCAGATGCCGCCTTACGAATGCCTTGAGGCCGCGAAAGACGAGCAGTTCGTCGCCGATCGCGCGGAGCTGAAGGCGACCGCGGACAAGCTGATCGAAGCGCTCGACAGCTTCAACGTCGGCGCGCAGGTCGTGGATATCGTTCCCGGCCCTTCGGTCACGAGATATGAGCTGAAGCCCGCCACCGGCGTCAAGATCAGCAAATTCACCGGCCTTGCCGACGATCTGGCGCTGCATCTCGCCGCGCCCGCCGGCATCCGTATCGAGGCGCCGATTCCCAATAAGGCTGCGATCGGTATTGAGGTCCCGAACCGCGAGCGCACGCCGGTGCACATCCGCGAGCTGCTTGAGGCGGAGGAATTCCGCAAAGCGAAAAGCAAGCTTTTCGTCACGCTCGGCAGAGATATCGCCGGTTCCGGCGTATACATAGACATTGCGAAAATGCCGCATTTGCTTGTCGCGGGAACCACCGGCAGCGGTAAATCGGTATGCCTGAACGCGATGATCGTCAGCATTCTGTATAACGCGAAGCCGTCGGAAGTGAAGCTTTTGCTGATCGATCCGAAGTCGGTGGAATTCGCCGTTTATGCGGATATCCCGCATCTGCTCGTGCCTGTCGTCAGCGACGCGCGCAAAGCGGCGGGCGCGCTCGGCTGGGCGGTCACCGAGATGATGAACCGTTACAACGTGTTTACCTCGGCGGGCGTCAAGGATATCGAATCATACAACCGTCTTTGCACACTGCGCGAAGATCTTGAGTTTATGCCGCAAATCGTCATTATCATCGACGAGCTGGCGGATCTGATGAGCGTCGCGCCGAGCGAGGTCGAGGAATCGATCTTCCGTCTGGCGCAGATGGCGCGCGCCGCGGGAATGCACCTGATCCTCGCCACGCAGCGTCCCTCGGTGGACGTTATCACCGGCGTGATCAAATCGAATATTCCCAGCCGTATCGCGCTTTCCGTGAGTTCGATCTTCGATTCCCGGACGATTCTCGATATGGGCGGCGCGGAAAAGCTTCTCGGCAAGGGCGATATGCTCGTCAATCCCATCGGCAGACGCAAGCCCGTCCGCGTGCAGGGCTGCTATGTTTCAGATGAAGAGCTCCGGCGCGTGACGGAGTTCGTAAAAACGCAGGAAACCAGCGAATATGACGAGAATATTGAGGCTGAGATCGAGCGTCAGACGGTTGTGGAGAAAAAGAAAAAGGGCGAGGCGACCGGCTCCGGTTCGGTTGGTTCGCTGGACAGCGACGACGAGCTGATCACCCGCGCGGTGGAGTTCATCACGGCAAATCCCGATTCCTGCTCCATCTCCGCGCTGCAGCGAAGACTCGGCATGGGCTTCTCGAAGGCCGGAAGACTGATGGATACGCTGGAATCCATGGGGATCGTCGGCCCGCAGGACGGCAGCAAGAGCCGCAAGGTGCTGATCACGCTCGACGACTGGTATCAGATGCGCGCGAATCAGACCTCCGGCGATACGTCCGGGGATGAAGGGTGATCCGATGCGGCGGAAACGTGCCGCCGCGGGGCAAACGGCGATCCGGAGCGGGCGTCGGGATCCGGTGCGGATCATCAGGGACGCGGTCTCTCTTGTGTGCGTTCTGACGGTTCTGGTTCTGTTCCTGTATTCAAAATTTACCTCCCGGGATATACCCGCGTATTCCGCAGAGAATACGCTGACGGTATTTTTCATCGACGTGGGGCAGGGGGACTGCGAGCTGATCCTTTGCGGCGGGCACTGCGTGCTTGTGGACGCCGGCGAGGCGGAATACGGCGCGAAGGTGGTTTCCGTGCTGCGCAATCTCGGCGTTGAATCGCTGGACTGCGTCGTCGCGACGCATCCGCACGCGGATCATATCGGCGGCCTGATCGAAGTGCTTGAGTATTTTAAGGTCGGGGAGCTGCTGACGCCCCGGCTGACGGAAAACAATATCCCGACGACAAGAGTTTACGAACGTTTTCTCGAAGCGGCAAGGCAGAGCGGCGCGAGAACCGTCCCCGCCGTGCCCGGCGACGAGCGCGAATACGGAGAGATCCGGTTTACGGTGCTGGCGCCGCTGGCGGATGAGGCGGCGGATCTGAACGATATGTCCGCGGTCCTACGGCTTCGGTACGGAGGCGTGTCGTTCCTGTTTACCGCCGACGCGGGAAAAGAGGCGGAAGACGCGATGCTCGACGCGGGCTGCGAGCTCTCGGCCGACGTGCTGAAAGTTCCGCATCACGGTTCAAAAGCGGCGAATTCCGAACGGTTTCTGACCGCTGTATCGCCCCGCGTCGCGGTGGTGGAATGCGGCGACGGGACAGAGTATCATCCGCACAGAGATACGATGTCGCGCCTGACCGCGCTCGGGGCGGAGGTATACCGGACGGATATGGACGGAACTGTCGCCGTAACGACGGACGGAGTGAATATTTCGGTAAATAAGGAGAAATAAAATGATATATATAGACAGGATCGAAAACGGCTATGCGGTGCTTGAAATATCCGAGAACCGGTTTGATACAGTGCCCGTATCCGTTCTGCCGGACGGCGCGAAGGAGGGCAGCGTTCTTGAGAAGCGCGACGGCGTGTATTCGCTGAACGAGGCGGCGGAGAAGGCGCGCAGAAAACGGCTTTTCGGCATGCAGGCACGTCTGTTCGGCGAGGAATGATCAATGCGTGTTTAATAAAATAATAAACAAAATCCGAGCTTATATTTATTAAACAACACGTGTTTTGTAATCCGAAATATTGCGGAAATATGGAAAAATCGCCCATGATCTTGTGTATCAAGGCGATTTTTTAAACAATTTATGTCTTGTCCGGGCGGACCGAACTTCGATTTCCGTCGAAACAGCGACAGAACCGTCGGATCGCGGACCGGCGTTTTTCCTTCCGCGGATTCTCAAAAATATATTGTTAATTGATTATGAACAAGCGGAAACGGGAACAGAATGCCATTTTTTGTTAATAATCACATATTGACAAAATATGCTTGTTTATATAAAATAATAAAGGATAGTTTAGCTTACCAAATTTTAAAGAAAGAAGGTTTTGATTGATGACTAAACTCTCTAAGAAAATCCTGGCAATTGTCTTAGCGGCGCTGCTGGCTTGCACGGTTATTCCGTTTGCTGCTTTTGCCGCTGACGAAGACGCCGCGGGCGCCGGCACCGCCGCCGAGACCCGTGTCAACGCTTGGGATGTAAACTACGGTTTCATCCTTGACGAGCTGTTTGACGACGCTCAATACACCCATTGGAAATATGTCGCTCAGAACACTGAGTCCATTTCCAAGACCATGAAAGCTTACACTGCGTTCGGTCTTTATGACGAGGCGTGGAGAAATGCTTTCGACGAGTCCGTTTCCGTAAAGACCGCGAAGGAAATCCTTGTCGGCCTCTGCGAGAGAGTCGATCCCGAAATCAATACCCAGATCTCCGATACCATCGTGAAGGCTCTTGAAGGCGCCGCCGATGTTATGGAATTCATCGAGAAGGTCAACGGCTATGCCGATAAATATCTCGGCAAGTCCAGCGAGCTTGTGGAGTCCAGCGGCTTCTCCAGCGCTCTCGGTTATCTGAACACCGCGATCCAGATCGCGAACTTCTATCAGAGAAACAGAGACAAGATCATCGAAGCTTATGCGAAGATCCTCACTGCCCGTGCGGCCGGCGAGTATTATGCAGACCTCCTCGGTTATGTTGCCGAGAACGCGGGCTACAGCCCCCTGCAGACTGCTGCAGAAGAACTGATCGAAGATATCAACGCTTCCCTTGAAGAAGTTTACGCTTCCCTTGCCGAAGAGGCTGCTGCGAACGTTGCTTCCGAAGGCGTCAGCTATCTGATCAACATCGCGATGGATTCCAACGTCTATACTGCGGCTGTGAAGAAGGTTTACAACATCGGCACCAGCGTTGCCGATGCGCTCTTCAACACCAGCGATCAGTATGTGCTGATGGATTCCCTTATGATCATCTTCTACTTCAGTGAGAACCTTTCCGACTGGGCGAGCGCTGCTTATGACAACAGAGCTTCCGACTACAACAAGGCTCTCTATGCGATCGGCACTGTTCTTGCTACCAGAGCTACCGGTGAAAGCACCCTTTACAACCTGAAGGCTGCGCAGGCCGGCGGCATCATCGGCAGAATCAAGTCCAAGATCTACAAGGCTGTTACCGAGGGCACCGTTGCCACTCAGGCGAAGCTTGCTCTTGCTCAGAATGCCCTGATCGACACCGATCCCGCTGAGTACAAAGGCGTTATCACTTCCGCTGTTTCGGTTTACTGCCCCGTTACTCTGACTGTCGGCGCTACCACCGTCGGCGATGAGGACGCTGCTGTTGCCGACGCTGCCGGCAACCTTGTTGCTGCGAAGTACAACGCATACAATAAGGAATACGTCAAGGTCGCTTATGTTGCAGGCGCGAACAGCGTTGCTCTGAACGGCACCGGAGACGGCGATGTTACCGCGATCATCAATGTTCTCGAGAACGGCAAGGTTGAAGATTATTCCTTCACCGACGTCGCTGTTGCGAACGGCACCTCGATCGTGATCAATATCGCGAACAAGACTTACTCGGTGAACGGCGGCGCTGCTGTCGCTCTCAACGAGGACTACATTCCTTCTCCCGAGCCCGACGTTGACGCCGGCACCGTTGTTGACGCAGTTGTCGAAGTCGGTAAAGAAGAAGTGACCGAGAAGGTTAACGCTTTCAAAGCGTTCTTCCAGAAGATCATTGAGTTCTTCAAGAACCTTTTCAGATTTGGTAAATAATTACCGCTAAACGATCCAATACGAACGGGGCTTCGAAAGAAGCCCCGTTTTTTCGCAAATTCCGGTTTATCGCGGAGCGATAAGCCGGAATTTGCAGGCATTAGGCATTAGACATTAATCCTGTCAAATATACGCCGTGTGCCGCGGTCAGTACCTAAGGCAACACCGCACAAATACGAATGCGCGTCTTGCTTGATCTTTGTTCCGTCATATTGCACATCTTCTCCTTGCCAACCGTCAGGTTGCCTGCGGAGAATCTGTACAATCTGACGAAAAAATCTACTGCGCAATCCGC